>CP065000.1:1647500-1977000 GCA_016700075.1 Acidobacteriota bacterium
GCGACGGTGCGGCGGGCTTTAGCTCGACCGGTGCTGCGGCTGCAGGGGCGACAGGTGCGGCCACCTCGACCTTTTTGGGCACTGCCTCGGCCTCAGGTTTGGCCGGGCTCTTTTTGATATTCAGCCCCATGTCCGACAGCATTTGGTTATACATCGTCTGGCCCATTTGGACCGTGCTGTCGTGGCTTTCAAATTCGCTCGCCTTTTCCCGGGCCTTTTCTTCTACAAAGGCGTTGCCGCAGCCCGGACAGAACGCCTTGGCCGCATCGACGGTTTCACCGCAGTTTTCGCATTGCCGAGTTTCCATTAAGGTCAGTTTTTCAAATGGCAGATCAGGCAATCCTTGCTGGTAGCAAACCCTTTGGTCTTTTTGACCTCGGGCCGGAGTTTCGCTGCTTCATCATGACAAGTATTGCAGTTGATATGATATGCAAGCTCGTTGTTCAGGTCCTTGGTCACCTTTTTGCCGCCCTCTGTATAATCGGCGGTCGGCATCTCCTTGTCATCAGGAACGGCTCCGTCCTGAAAATGGCAGTCGCGGCAGCCGGTCACCTTCTGATCCGACTTTTGAAAGGTCTCCCACGTCAGGATCTCATTTCGCTCAGAAGTGACGAGCGGCGGTTTCAATGCCGATTTCGGCTGATCGGTGTGATGGCACTCGACGCAGGCGATCTGTGATTTACCGTCCGGGCTGTAAAGCCCGAATGCGTGAGTATCATGATCAAATGCCACATCGCCGTATTCAGACAGGCTATCCTTGCTGAGAGTATAAGATTTGGGGATCTTCTTTGTTCCGGGCGGCGGTGTCGGTGTTGCGAGGACTGACGCCGCGATAGCGTCCCAGGCTCCCGACGGAGAAGCACTGCCGGCGACAAAGATGACGGCGGTCGCTGCGAAAACAAGTACTACTGAGATCTTGGCAAAGTGTTTCATATGGATTCCCTATTAAACTCCGATAAGCGGAACAATGTCAACGAATTGGCATATCGGGTTAACTGTCCGGTCAGATGAAGCATGACGGGATTTCGTTTCCCGCCGAACTTCCCGCCTCAGGGTGAACCCGGAAGCATATTGAAGCCCGAACCCGAATGGCATCGCGTACAGGTCGTCATACTTATCGGATCGTCGCCGAAAGCACGTTTGCCGTTGTGACACGAAACGCAGTTATTGCCCGCGGCGACATTGTGCTGTTTCGCAACGATGTTCGTTACCTGACGGCCTTGCGGAGCTCCAGCACGCACGGAATGGCACTCATTGCAGCTGACGCCTTGACGCGGGCCGTGATCGGCGTGGCTGAAGGCCGACCTAAAAACATAACGCGACTGCAGAGTACGGCTGTACGGTGCAAGTTCGTGACAGACCGAACAGGAACTGATCTCGCTTTCCGCCGTGTGACACGCATAGCAGGTCGTGTGAGCCTGAAAGCCGACAGGGATCGATTTTCCCGGGCCCTGCGGCAGATGGCACGCAACACACCCTTCTTTCGGGCGGCCGTCGCCGCGGTCATGTGCTGCGTGGTCAAACTTCATATTCCAGCCTTCATTGAACTTATTCGGAAAGTCCTTCATTCCCGGGTCTGTCCCGCTCAGGTCACTGTGGCAAATTGCACAGATGACCGGATCATTCGCCGCAAACTGGCCAAAATGGCAGCCGACGCATGAATCGTGCGCGGCGAATTCCATATCGAGCTTTGCTCCCTCACGCCGGTGACACGACGCGCATTCGAATTCCTTATGTTCCGGGATCTTGTGATCGAACTCCTTGAACGTCTTGTCTGAGACCTTTACGGCTGCCGGTTCGGGGATCTCAGACGATGTCAGCGGGACGGGCGTGCGAGCTGCCTGCTGAAGACAGCTCACGGCGAAAAACCCCGCCGCCGCGAGGATCACCGCTTTCACAAAATTCGATGCGCCGTTGGTTGTCGTCATCACCTCTTTTCGTGGCTCGGCGGCAGCGGGAATCGCCCGACCGCGGTCGAATGGCAATAGACGCACTGGAACGGCGCTTGGTTATTTGTCAGACTGTCCGCACGCTTACCCATTTCTTCCAAGATCTTGTCGTTATGGCACTGCACGCACGTGATGAACGGAACATCGGCGTCTTTCATGGTCTTTAGATCGGCGTTTTGCGAGATGCGTACGTGGCATGTCATGCAGTCGCGCGTGCTGTGTTCTTTTTGCAGATGATCGAATTTGATCGAGTAGCGTTTGAAAACGACACCGGTCTTCGGCGTCGATGCCGTCAGGCCGTGACATCCGGCGCAATCTGTCGCGGTCGGCTTAGGACCCTGATAATGACAGGTGAAGCATGCCGCGTGTCCGGTCGGCATATCTTTGAAAAAGCCGGCTTTCGGCTCGAACGTCTCGGCTGCCGCATTTGCGAGTGGTTTCAGCGAGCCCGAAACCCGCACCGCATGCCTAGGGGTTTTCGAAACCGTCTCATGGCAGATCGCGCAATTATTGAAGGTCGGTTTTGGATCGTCGATTCTAAAAGGCGAAAAAGACGCCATCACGAAATGAGCGACCGCATATGGGCGTTCGACACGCGGCGGAGCAAGCTCCGCGATCACGTCCTGATGAACGTTGTGCGGAAAAATGGTCGAAAAGTCCGAATTACGGGTCGGGTGCGGGAACGGAAACCTCGCCTTTCCACGCGGGCCGACCGTCGAATGGCAAACGCCGCAGAACGCGGGCTGATTGCCGCGGAAAAAGTCCTGACGGTGGCACGAAACGCATGATGCGTGGCCGGGATAGTCCTGAACGTCAGGAAAACCGCTTGTCGAAGCCCAGTTGGGCGTCGGTATCTTGTGACACGCCGAGCAGTTCAGTTTTTTGTGCTGTGCAGTACTGTGTGAAAAGCGTCCGCGGTTCTGAGCATCGACATCGAAGGCCCAAAGACCCGCGAACAAGGCGGCTAGCAGTGTGAGCAATGCGATGTTCAGCAAACGTCTCATTTCGCTGCGCAGCTTCCCTCCTTGCATTGCGGGACGTCTCGGACGATCACTTCGCACCGTCGGACGGGCTTGTCGCCTTCGGGTACCTGAAGCACAAGATTGGTCCGCTTCGCAGAATTGACGTCCGCCTCGCATATCCAGATGTAGCTCTTGTCCTTAATGACAATCGGCAGGATGTTAGAGATAAGATACGTCTCATTCTTTGCACCTGCGGCGATCGGCAGATCGATAAAAGTAGCACGCACGGAAACGCTGTCGGTCATGCTGGACTGCAGCGGTTTTTGATCTCCCAGAACTCTTGCGAGGTCCGCCTTGTGCGAGCGGTAGAATCCGTCACGCAGTTCAGGAGCAAGGTTCGTTGTCAGCCATCTGCGGGCGACAGCAGGCCGGTTGCCGTATTGACGGAGGCTTTTCGTGTAAGCTGCCTGAAACTCCGGGACCTTTGCCACGTCGGTTTCAGTGATCTCGCGGCAGTAGGGCGATTCGCAATCCTCAGCACGCAGCCATTCGATATATTCGCTGCTCGCCTTCAGCCCGCAATAAAAACAATCGCGGGTAGTGCTCTGGGAATTCTTGATGCGTTCGACAAGGTCCTTGTTGGCGGCCAGGCCGCCTTTGAACAGATAGAAGCGTTTGCGGACGATCTTTTCCTGAGCTTTTCCGATCCGGACGCGGCCCGTGACGTCCAAAGCACCGGTTTCCTGCGCGGAAACGCTGCCGGGCAAAACCGGCAGCAATAGCAGGAATATAAGGACAAAGACCCCTCGCATCAGTGAATTTCCGGGAGAGTTTATAGATAAGGCCGCGGCGGGAACTTTAGAAACGGAAGTCTCGTTCCGCGGACAAAAACATTGTCTGAGCGTATCGCCTGCGGCGGGGCGAAATTCTGTCCTCCGCCGGCCGCTATCAGGTCGTCCTGTTCGATGCCGTCGCCGCTGACGCCGATACCGCCGACAAGTGTACTGCCGCGATAGAGCGGTATGCCGCCCGCGAATATCTGCAGGCCGTTTCGCACCTCAGGAATGGTGGAACACGGACACGGCGGCAGCCCTCTGCGTTTCGTCCTGGCGGCCGTCCCGCACACCATCGGCGGATTTGTAAGAGCCGGCAAGATCAGATCAAGCTGCAGCCCGACATTGAACGGACTCCAGTCTGCAAGCTGTGTGCTGAGCGGCCCCGCAGGCGTGCCGTTTATGCCGTCCGGAAATAATGGGCGGTGAATATAGCCGACCGCGCGGTCGGAAAATGCCGTGGTGCCGTTTAGCGGCAAGCCATCAGCCGCGGCACGCGTTACATACGAGCCCATTCCTGCGGCCGTGAGTTTCGCTCCCGCGTCGCTGCGGGCAAAGAACATAGAAGTACGTGCCTTTTGCACGGAAACATCAAGGCCGAATTTCGGTGCGTCGAGCTGTTGAAATAAGCCAAGCACTGCTCCGTTGACATCGACGACCGCGATGCTCACGCGGGCGTTGCTGCCGATCGGCCAGCGAATGCCGGCACGCGTGCGGTTGGCAGTATCTGCGGCGAGGCCGAGTATTTGGTTTACCTCAGCAAGTGAAAGCTGCGAACCCGCAACCGTCGGGAACCGCGAACTGTACTGGCCGCTGACGCCGTTTAGCACGCCGGGCACAAAATCGCTGGCAGGCGCCGCCGTGATCGCCGAGGTCACCGCACCCGGAAGGCTGCCGAAAGGAATGGTCGCGACGACGCTCGGATTTGTGATATTTGCAAAGGTCAGGCGAATTCCCTCGACCAAAATGTTATCGCCGCGGATATCGACCGGCGATTCGAATCCTCTTGATCCCGAGACCGCGATCTCCTCTTCGAACGAGTAGTCATTGTCGTACGGGTTTCGGTCGATGGTATAGAGCCCGTCGCCCTCGACGCCGACGCCGCCCACCGCAACTCCGCTCTTATAAAGAGGAATGCCGCCCGGATCACCCGAAAGCCCCAACGGCATCCCGGCGATCGCGACATCCGAACACGGCAGCGATGAGAACTGCACGCCGTACAGCGGCCCGCCCGGACGATTATCGATGGTCGGCGGAAAATGTTCCTGAACAATGAACGATGCTGTTCGAGTAGTGAAGGCGTTGCCGCCGGAAGACAGCAGTCCTGCCGTTCCCGCCTTAGAGTGCGATGCAGCAGCAGATGGAACGAGCAGATCTTCGAGTCCCTGTCCGGCGCGGCCGACGCTGCGAATTCGCGTCATCGACGGCGCTCCGGTCATTGTAAAGGTGCCCAGAAGATTGCCTTCATTGTCGGTCACCGAGACGGTGACGTTTCGGTTCAGGGACGCAGCTTTAGAGACCGCCTGCGCGATGACCGTCTGTACATCAGAGACTGTTAGGCTTTGAGACGCGGCCGGAATGCCGAGGATCAGCATTGTCATGAAGCCGGCAAAAAACCTTACCGTTTTCACCAAATTGTTGTCCTTCATGATGCGTAGAAGTATTACCCCAACCTTAATTTTAGTCAAGCCTTTATATATTTAATTTGTATTAAAAATCAAAGTGTGCTAAAAGCAGTGTCAGAAATCTCGACATCGACCGCGGCTATTCCGTGGCCCTCCACTCTTATGGATCTGGGTTCTGCAGGACGCACCATATTTTCCGCCGCCATTGTTCTCTGCCTGGCGGTACTGATCAGCGGACAGTCAGCCAGCGGCCGCCTTAGCGGCACCGTCAGCGACGCCGAAGGCAAAGCCCTCGCCGGCGTGACGGTCGTCATAGTAAATCAGGTGACATCGGAAAGGACGACCCGCGTCACTCGCGCCGACGGCAATTATTCTGTCCGTCTGCGTGCCGGCGCCTACAGGATCAGTGTCGCAGCACCGTACGAGGCAAGGTTCGATCAAGGCAAAGCGGCGGAATACGGGACCTTCGCACAGTTCATTTGCGACGAGACGAAACGCAAATGCCCTGTACTTGAGAACATCATCATCGACGGCAGCGAGCGGAAGCTGGACTTTTCCGTCGTCGATCCGAGCAAAGAGGTCCCCGAAGGTGCCGATAAGCCCGAACCGAAGCCCATTACACGACGCGAGGTCCGCGACCGCTGGAGCATCGCCTATCCGGAATACGAACGCTACGGGTCTGAAGGCAATCGCGGCCGCGACATTCCGTTTCGAAAGGGCAAGTGGTACAACCCGTACGACCAAAGCAAGATAAAAGGCGACATTCCCGTCATCGGCGATGACTATTTCATGGTCCTTTCGGCCGTCAGCAAGACCGGTGTCGAGATACGCCGCACACCGTCCGGCAATGCCGTGAGCTCGGCAAATCCGAACAGCAACAATTTCTTCGGCCGCCCTGAAAGCCTTTCGGTCAATCAGGTCGTCCAGGTCTCTTTCGAATTTTTCAAGGGGCAGACCGTATTTCGGCCGCGATCGTGGGCGGTCAAGATATCGCCGACATTCAGCATTCCGAATTATTTGAACGCACGCGAGAACGGCATCGTCAATGTGGATCCGCGGCGAGGCACTAACCGCACCGATACGCATGTTTCGCTGGAGGAAGCTTTCGTCGAGGTCAAGCTTTTCGATACGAACAAGAACTTCGATTTCGTGTCGGTAAGGGCCGGCATCCAGCCTTTCGTTGCTGATTTTAGGGGCTTTTTGTATTCGGACAACAACCTCGGATTACGCGTTTTCGGGGGATGGGACAACAACAAGGTCAATTTCAACGCGACGTGGTTTCACCAGCTCGAAAAGGACACGAACAGTAATCTGAACGCCTTTCAGTTCCGCAATCAGAATGTGGTCATCGGCAATGTCTTTCGTCAGGATTTCATCAAGAAAGGCTACACGATCCAGGCGCTTGCCGCCTATAACGATGACCGCGGACGCACGCATTACGATACGAACGGATTCATTGTACGTCCGGCTCTCATAGGCATTCCTCGTCTGCACAAGGTGCAGGCAGGCTATGTCGGTTTCAGCGGGGACGGGCACCTTGGCATTTTGAATCTGACGCACTCATATTTTTATGCTTTCGGACGCGACACCTTCAATCAGATCGCGGCAAAACGGACGACCATCGGCGCGCATATGGCCGCGGCTGAATTCTCGATAGACAAGAATTGGTTCCGGCCGAAAGTGTCAGCCTTTTTTGCTTCAGGCGACAGCGACCCGCGGGACGACAAAGCCACAGGCTTTGATGCCATTTTCGATGATCCTAATTTTGCCGGCGGACAGTTCTCGTATTGGAGCCGCCAGGGCATTCGTCTGCTGTCGACGGACGTCGCGCTTGTTTCGCCGAACAGCCTGCTCCCGAGCCTTCGATCCAGCAAAACTGAAGGCCAGGCGAACTTTGTAAATCCGGGCATTTTCATATTGAACGCCGGTGTCGATGCCGAGGTCACGCAGACCGTAAAGGCAGTTTTCAACGCGAATTATTTGAGATTTCATCGAACGGAAGTTCTGCAGTATTTGCTATTCGATCCGCGGATACGCAAGGACATCGGCGTCGATCTGAGTCTCGGCGTGGTTTACCGTCCGTTTCTGATAAACAACGTCACTATGACGTTCGGCGGCAGTATGCTGCTGCCGGGCAAGGGCTTTCGCGATGTTTTTACGGACCGCACGCGAAACTGCCCGATACCAAGTTTTTGCCAGGGCGTCGTGCCCGATCCGTCCAAACCGCAATACTCGCTTTTCAGCGAAGTGAAACTGATATTTTGATCCGCTAAAAGAGGGGTTGACCTTAAATGGCCGAAAAGACTTTCAACGCAACAAGGGTTAAATTTGCTGTCCTGCTCATATTTGCCGGTATTTTGGCCGCCTCAGCTTTATGGCGGATGGAAATCAAAGCGGAACTCAGCCCCCGGCAAAACGCGGCTCAGCCCGCACCCGCTGCCACCGCAACACCCGAAGAGGCCGCCGCGGCACCAACGCCCGCCGCAGCCGCCGAAGCTCCGGCAGCACCTGTGGAAGGCTGTCTGAAATGCCACGGCAATATCGAGCCGATGCACCGCTACAACAATCGCGGCGACGTTTTCGACACACTTGTTGACGGAAAAGATGCTTTGGGGCTGACCTGCACGGCATGTCACGGCGGAAATCCCGCTTCGATCATTCAGCGGGACGCACATGTACAGCCTCGTTTCCCCAAAGAATGGGGCTGCAAGAACGGCGAATGTTCCAGCAAGAATCCGGAACGCTCAAACACTCTATTGGCAAAAGAAAGTCATGAATTTGTTCGCTTCATAAATCCCGGCGATTTCCGCGTGGTCGCTCAGGCATGCGGTTCTTGCCACGCGGAAACCAACGAAAAGTCGGCACGCAGCATGATGGCACACGGAGCGATGCTGTGGGGAGCCGCACTTTACAACAATGGCGGCTTCCATTTGAAAGACACCCATTTCGGCGAAAGCTACAACGAGGACGGCAGACCGCAGGCTCTCTTCCAAAAGCCCGTACCGACACGCGAGGAGCAGGCGTTCAAAGGCTTTCTGACGGAGCTTTTCCCGCTGCCGCGTTGGGAGCTTTCACAACCCGGCAACATACTCCGCGTATTTGAACGCGGCGGCAAACGCCGTCTTGAGGTCGGACTTCCCGACAAGGAAGAAGAACCCGGCCGTCCTGACAAGGGCCTAAGCCCGCGTGGGCTCGGGACGCTCAACCGTACGGATCCAGTCTATCTCGGCCTGCAGAAAACGCGTCTTCTCGATCCGACGCTGAATTTTCTCGGTACCAACGATCATCCCGGCGACTACCGTTCGGCGGGCTGCACATCTTGCCACGTCATTTACGCGAATGACAGATCAAAGACCATATCGGCGCAATACGCCGACCACGGCAACCAAGGCTTTACCGCTACCGCGGACAAAAGCATTCCCCGCAACCAGCCCGGCCATCCGATAAAGCATCAGTTCACATCGCAGATACCGACATCGCAGTGTATGACCTGTCATATGCATCCGGGTACGAACATGCTTTCGACCTATGTCGGGCAGATGTGGTGGGACAACGAATCGGACGGCAAGCATATGTACCCTGCCGACCGCCAGATAGATCCGAGCCAGGACGACGAAGCACGAAAGCTGGACAAGAATCCCGAAGGCTCATCGCTCCGCGGACTGTGGTCAGATTCGGTTTTCCTGCAGCAGACGGGAACGCCGGAATTCAACGCAAAGCTCGACCGCGTGCAGTTCGGCGACGCTCACGGCCACGGCTGGATGTTCAAGAACGTCTATAAGAAGGACCGCAAGGGCAACCTGCTCGACAAGGACGATCAGATCGTCCTGCCCGGCGACCCCGCGAAATGGAACAAGGCGGTCCATCTGCAGGACATTCACCTCGAAAAAGGCATGCACTGTGTCGATTGTCATTTCCGTCAGGACAACCACGGCACCGGAATTCTATACAACGAACCGCGTGCGGCCATCGAGATCGGCTGCGTAGATTGCCACGGCTCGATGCGGGCCAAAGCGAACACCATCACCAGCGGACCTGCCGTGATGCCGCCGCCTCGCGGTGAGTTGAACCGGCGGCAGCAGCAGAACAAGCCGCTTGTCGGCCGCGACCTGACGCTGCTGCAGTTCCGCGGCGTTGACGGCCGTCGAATGCCCGTAATGCAGGTGATGACCGCTGCACTGCTCAGAAACAAGAAGTGTACCGACAAAAAGACGGGCGAAGAGATACCGCTAAAGATCGGCGACATCGTGCAGAATTCGATGGTCGAGCCCGGACTCTGCTGGAAGGTTACGCAGACCGTCGATACCGTTACGCCCGGCAATGACGATTACAGCGAAAAGTCGGCCTACGCAAAGACGATGCAGCGTGACAACTCAACGTGGGGCGATGCAAAAGCGAGCGATGAAATGCTTGCCCACCGCGAGAACAGCATGACGTGCTACGCGTGCCATACGTCGTGGGTGACGAGCTGTTTCGGCTGCCATCTGAGCATGGAAGCGAACCGCAAGATGCCGAACCGCCACAATGAAGGCGGCATGTCGCGCAACTTTACAAGCTATAACTTCCAGGTGCTTCGCGACGATATTTTCATGCTTGGCAAAGACGGCACGGTAACTGGCCATCAGGTCGCCCCTGTCGCTTCACGTTCGGCTGTTCTTGTGAGTTCGCGCAATCAGAACCGCGAATGGATCTATTCGCAGCAGCAGACCATATCGGCCGAAGGATTTTCGGGACAGTCTTTCTCAACCCACGTCCCGCACACCGTCCGCGGCAAGGAAACGCAAGGCTGCTCTGACTGCCACGTTTCCAAAGATAAGGACAACAACGCCTGGCTGGCTCAGGTGATGCTGCAGGGGACGAATTTCGTCAATTTCATCGGCCGATACGTTTACGTGGCGACCGGCCACGCGCTTGAGGCTGTCGTCGTTACCGAACACACGGAGCCGCAGGCCGTTTACGGCAGTAATCTGCACAAGCTCGCCTATAAGGACAACTACGAGAAGTTCGTGAACGGCGGCCGAAAGCTGACTGAATTTTACGAAAATAAGGGCCGGCCCGAAGCTCTGCAAGTACAGGTACGCGGTGAATACGCCTATGTCGCCGCGGGCAAAGGCGGCCTGCGCGTTTACGACATCGCGCAAATAGATCACAAAGGCTTTTCGGAACGCATTGTAACGGCACCCGTTTCGCCCTTGGGTCAAAAGTTCTACGTGCCGACGAAATATGCGACATCCGTTGCCTCGCCGACTACGCTCGGCGTCGATCCGACGCGATGGCGGACCGTTAGGAACGAGGACGGCAGCTATAAACAGGTGCCGCCGGACGAAGCTTTGCGGCTGAACGCTGAAGCAAAGGCCGCCGGCAAGCCGGCTCCAGCGGTCAACGAAGAAGGCCCCATACATCCGATCTATGCATACCTATTTATCGCGGATAAATTCGAGGGCGTGATCCTGGTCAACGCCGCAACGCTGCTCGACGGCGATCCGCGGAATAATTTCCTCGGCCGCTCGCTGACTTACAATCCGGGCGGAGTGCTGACGGGAGCGAATAACATCGTCCTTGCCGGAAATTACGCCTATGTAACGACGGACCGCAGCCTTGTGATCATCGATTTTTCAACGCCGCTGCAGCCGCGGATCGTCAAGGAAATGCCCTTTGACAACCCGCGTGCTGTTGCGGTGCAATTCCTCTACGCGTTCGTTGTGGACAAGGCCGGGATGCATGTTCTCGATATCAAAGAGCTGCAGATCAACGGCAACGTCCGTAAGGTCGAAGGAGCAACTGTGCCGCTATCGCACGCTCACGATATTTACGTCGCCCGCACCTATGCCTACGTCGCGAACGGCTCGGAAGGCATCGCCATAATCGATGTCGAACGCCCCGAACAGCCGCGGCTCGATCAAATGTTCACCGCGGACGGCACTATAAACGACGCTCACTCGATCAAGGTCGCGATGACGAATGCCAGCCTCTACGGCTACGTCGCCGACGGCAAGAACGGCCTCAAGGTGCTTCAGCTCACCGACCCCGAAACGATGCCGACATACGCCGGTTTCAGCCCTCGGCCCGAACCGCGTCTGATCGCGACGTTCAAGACAAAGGGCGAAGCTCTGAGCATCTCAAAGGGCCTCGACCGTGACCGTGCCGTTGACGAAAGCGGCAATCAGCTAGCCGTATTCGGCCGCCGCGGAGCACGGCCGTTCAATTTTGAGGAAGTGATGCGGATGCTCAGAACGAACAACGGCAACGGCGATTTCTTTACCGTATCTGATGAACCTCTGAAATAGGTTTCGATATGTTCCTTCGGCGAAAGGCATTGTGGGTATTGTGCGCGGCGTTCATTTTCGCCGTAGCAGGTACTGCGTCCGCACGTATCGTCGAGGATATTCCGGGTCAGTGGCAAGAGAACTATCAGCGATGGAAAGCAGAGCTTTTCTCGACAGAATTCGGGCGCTCGCGTTGGCAGGCATTCGAGACTGACGATTCTTTCACTCTGACCGTAGCCGTATCGGACAAATACGTCCGCGGTGCGGGAACCGATGCATTTGAATGGGACCCGAATGGCAAGCTGATCGCTGCAACGATCACGCTCGGTTACGAACTCGAACTCGGCTTCCCTGAACCCGTTTACTATCCTGTCCTTCATTCGATCTCGGCGATATCAAGCTACCGAAAGGTTATTCGCAGGGGAGCGCTGGCCGGGGCGAAATTTGCACACGAATTGAGCCACGTCGAGAATGCCAAACTTGAGAACGCCGAGGAGTTTTTGCTGCAAAAGCAGCTGATGCCGGTTTACGTCTCGATATTTCTTTCAAACGGGCAAAACGCCGCCGACAAGAAACTCCGTGAACTCGCGGATCAAATGGGCGGCACGCCGGTCGAGCTTTGGTCCGCACGTGAATATGCCAGTGAACTCGACACTCTGGACTATCTTGCCGAACGGCTGGCCAATGATCGGCAGAGGTGCCTCGTTTTCCGACGCCTTAAACGCAATCTGAATGACTATTCCCGCGAGCAGTCCCCCATTTTCGAGGCCCGGCCGGCTTTTTCCAAACTTCGCTGCTAGGAGATCTCCTTGCAGATTTAATGACTTCTTAAAGTTGTTTTAACAATACATTCACCGCGCCGAAATAGTCTGAGAGCCGATGCAGGTTCTCAGAAAGCTTCGCTCGAAACTGCCGGCAATTCCCTTTCGCCGGCCGCAATCGAAACCCCTTAACAAACAACCCGCTTTTCCGTCCATCATTGACGGCCGGTATGAGGCACTCATTGCTGAATCAGCAGCGGACATCGCGTCGGCATTGCGGCTGCGCCATGCCGTTTTCAACATAGAGCTTGGCGGCAAGCATGCCGGCGAGCCGGGAGGTGTGGAATTTGATGCATACGACTTCAAATGCAGGCATCTGATCGTACGGGACACATTGACCGGCGAGACCGTCGGCACCTACAGGCTGAACACCATCGAGACCGCAAAGAATCGATCCGGCTTCTATTCAGCGACCGAATTCGACCTATCACATTTGCCGCACGATATTCTGATCGGCGGGATCGAGATCGGCCGTGCCTGCGTTGCCGCAGAACATCGAAATACAAAGGTGCTTTTCCTGCTTTTCAAAACGCTGATCGCCTATCTTCGGCACATGAGAAAACAGTACTTCTTTGGCTGCTGTTCGATATTCTCCACCGACGCACCTATAGGCATTCGCGCGTTCGAAAAGATCATTGCAGATGGACATACTCACGACGAAATTCGACTAAAGCCGATCCGGAACGCGATCGAAATGAATGTACCGGCCGGCCAAGGCGATGCCGAACTGCCGCCGCTTTTCAATATGTATCTACGGCTCGGGGCAAAGGTCTGCAGTCCGCCGATTCTAGACCGCGAATTCGGCACTATCGATCTTTTTGTAGTATTCGATATCAACGATCTCAGCGATAGATACCGCAAACTTTTCGCAAAATAAAAAGACCGCCAATTACGACGGCCTTTTGAAAACTTGGTGGAGACGAGGGGGATCGAACCCCTGACCTCATGAATGCCATTCATGCGCTCTCCCAGCTGAGCTACGTCCCCGCTTCAAGTGCAGAGTTCAGAATGAAAAATGCACAATGAAGAGAACTTAAAATCTACCGAATCTGCCAATACGCGTCAAGCCTAACGGCCGCCAATGGCCGCTAACGACCTTTGAAAACGGGCTTGCGTTTTTCCAGGAAAGCCGAGACGCCTTCCTGCTTGTCCTCGGTCGAAAAGCAGATGGCGAACAGATCGACCTCGCGGCGGAGCCCTTCGTCCAGATTCGACCTCGAAGCAAATTTGACGGCTTCCTTGGCAAGCCGCAGAGCGATCGGTGCTTTTTCGGATATCTTTTCAGCCATCTTCATTGTTTCCGTTTCAAGCTGGTCGGCAGGATAAACGTGATTCACCAAGCCGAATTTCAATGCGGTCTCGGCGTCGATCATATCGCCGGTCAGGTTCATTTCCATCGAACGGCCCTCACCGATCAGCCGTGTCAGCCTTTGGGTGCCGCCGCCGCCGGGAATGATGCCGAGGTTGATCTCCGGCTGGCCGAATTTCGCGTTGTCGCTGCAAATGCGTATATCGCACGCGAGAGCAAGCTCGTTACCGCCGCCGAGGCAAAAGCCGTTGACCATAGCGATGATCGGCTTAGGAAAAATGTCGATGGAGTTGAAAAGCGTGCGTTCCTGAAACTGGCTTCGCTGCGTAACAGGTGTCTGGCCTTCGAATTCGGAAATATCGGCTCCCGCGATGAATGCCTTCTGGCCCGATCCGGTCAGCACCACAACGACCACGTCGTCATCACGCCGCAGTTCGTCGAGTGCAGCAATGCCTTCTGCGTGGACTTTGGAATTAAGAGCATTCAGCTTATCGGGGCGGTTAATGGTGATCACGGCGACCTTGCCGCGCTTTTCTAAAGTAATGGTCTCGTACATAGGAAAAGTTAAAAAGTGAAAACGTAAAAAAGTGAAAAAGAGAAAATGCGTTCGGCATTCGACGAGGCCACATTTTCACCTTTTCACTTTTTCACATTTGAAGATCTACTCGCTGACGCCCTGAACGATATTGTCGTCGGCGATCCACGCGACGAAAAGCCGCAGCCAGCTCTCTTTCGGCTCCTCTATCGAAACTCCGATCCGCGAAGTTCCATAACTCGCCGGCATCACGCGGACGACCTGAGCTTTGACCTCGACAGGCGCACCGTTCGGGCGATGCGATCGGATGTAAAGATTTTCTCCGGGAGCTATCGGCTGATTCAGCTGGAACAAGGCACCGAGCGTTGAGATATCGTCCGTCTCTGTCGGTTCACTCCACGTGGAGCCGTCGTCGGCTTTGCCTGACACGACTATCGGCAGGCGCAAGGCCATGCGAAGTGCGAACCTTTTCTCCTCAAAAAGAGGCTGTGTGGATGCCATGACGGTCTAAAAAGAAAATAAAACTCGACTAATAGTAGCACGATTGGCCGATTTGCGGAATAAATCTAGTTATATTGCGGCATTGAAAATAAGATATATTCGGCCTTTAGCTCATCGCATCTGACTCGCGACGCGGGCAAGATAGACTAAGCCGACCGCAGACCACTATACTAATTTGAAGGAACATTTGATCATGGAAATTGAGACCATCCACAGAAAGGTTGTGATACTCGGATCAGGGCCGGCGGGACTGACTGCGGCTATATATGCGGGCCGTGCGCAGCTTGATCCGCTGGTGATCGACGGGCCGCAGCCAGGCGGGCAGCTCACCATAACGACAGACGTCGAAAATTACCCCGGCTTTGCAGAAGGCATCATGGGCCCCGCCCTGATGGAACAATTCCGCTCACAGGCCGAGCGTTTTGGAACGGAGATCATTAATGTTTGGATCGACAATGTCGATCTTTCGGCGAGGCCGTTCACCCTGAACGCCAAAACGAGTGCGGACAGCGACGACATCGTGAAGGTCATCAAGGCCGAGACGCTTATAATCGCGACCGGTGCATCGGCGAAATGGCTGGATATTCCGGGCGAGGCTCCCGTGCCCGAAGGCTTGGGCGGCAACGGCGTTTCGGCATGTGCGACCTGCGACGGTTTCTTTTTCCGCGGCAAGCCTATCGTAGTCGTAGGCGGAGGCGACACCGCGATGGAAGAAGCTTTGTTCCTGACCAAATTTGCCTCAAAGGTCACAGTCGTTCACCGGCGTGACGAGTTTCGAGCATCGAAGATCATGCAGGACCGCGTGCTCGCACATGAAAAGATCGACGTGCTTTGGAACACCGAGGTCAAAGAGATACACGGGACCAAAGAAACCGGCGTCGAGAGCGTTACGCTGTACAACAACGTGTCCAATGAGACGACAACCTTCCCCACCGAGGGAGTCTTCATCGCGATCGGCCACGAACCGAACACCAAGCTGTTTCGCGGCGTTTTGGATATGGATGAGACCGGCTATCTGATCACTGAGGGCCGAACGACAAAGACAAACATTCCTGGCGTTTTCGCGTCGGGCGATGCTCAGGATTCTTATTATCGCCAGGCGATCACAGCCGCCGGGACCGGATGTATGGCTGCGATAGACGCTGAACGGTTCCTGGCTGAACACGAAGGCGACACCGCGGCCGCTGCGTAAGATTTACCTATTCGGTCGAGACCACACGGCCGTCGCGGACGGTGGCGTTCTGCGGCGTTCGGACGATCCGGTTCGCATCGAAACCCATAGCTTGTGCACGGTTTACGATTGCCTGAAATGTGGGCTCGTCCATCGTCGGCGTTCGGCTGAGGACCCAAAAATAATCTCTTCCCGGTTCTGAAACGACGGCGTAGCTGTAGTCTTCCGCCAGATCGACCACCCAATAATTTGCCCACACGAACGGAAGCCAGGACGTGAAGCCGGGGGCGAAACGCACCTTCAGCTTCGCATTGTTCTTCTTGTCCGCGATCTTGCCTTCTGCCTTTGCGGAATCGGACACGCCGTCTCTTTTCGTACACGAGTTCAAGACCTCTATGCGGCCGTTGTTTTTCAGAGTGTACTCTGCGGTCGTATTGGCTATGCACTGCCGCTGAAAGCGGTTCGGGTATTTGGCGATCTCGTACCATTTGCCCGAGTAGCGTTTCAGGTCGAGGCCGCTGACCGGACGAGGCGGTTCATTTCGCGGCGAGCTTTGGGCGTTCGCCGAGACGACACCGAAGAACAAAAGTAGGGCAAACATTGCAGCAACAATAGGCATATACGTAACCGCAGGACAATTCTTGTCCGCACTGATGATTTCGACGCGCATTACGATTTAGATTCCGGTTATAATGTTCATTGGGAGTATTTGTGATTGATCTATGCCGATCTACGAATATAAATGTCAGCAGTGTGGTGCCCATATAGAGGTGCGTCAGAGCGTATCGGACGCCCCGCTGACGACGTGTGAAAAATGTCATGGCCGCCTTGAGAAGCAATGGTCGCTTTCGGGTTTTCAGTTCAAAGGTGCCGGTTGGTACGTAACCGATTATTCGAAAAAGGGCAGCGACGGAAGCACTGCCGTTGGAAAAAGCTCATCGGTTGAATCAACCGCTTCGGCCGATACTGCATCAAAGTCTGCAAGCGGAACCGAAAAACCGTCCGGCGGTACGGACACGAAAACCGCGGCCTGATGAGAACTTTCGTACTTCGATCGCTGATGTTCGGATTGCTCGCAGTTCTGCTCTGCGATGCAGCGAACGCGCAATCGAGGCGGAGCGTACGCGGCATCGATCCGGACGGAACGGTCCTTTCTGTCACCGCTTCCCGCGAAAACGCCGCGGTCCCGATCCTCGCAGAAAACCTTTTCCTCTACGAAAACGGCATCGAACAGAAGATACGAAACTTCGCCTTCGATCCCACACCCGCGAAGATATTGATCGTTGTCGACAATTCGCTGACGCTTCCCGCCGCAACTGAAAAATTGCAGCAGGCCGTGATGGAATTCGCGTATGAGATCTATGACGGCGACCAGATCTTCGTCATAGCCTACGACGAAAAAGCCGAGATCATCCAGGAATGGACCGACGATGCGAAAAAGATCGAAACGAGCCTTGCCACGTTCCGCAAAAAAGGAAATCCCTATCTTTTTGACGCACTTGACGTTTCAGTGGCAGAAATTCTGCTGCCGCTGATGCCCGGCACGCGAAAAACGGCGATCGTGCTGATAGGCGACGGGCTCGACCGCGGCAGCCGCACCGCTTTTGACAAGATCCTTGCTCGGCTGCAGACGCAGGACATCGTCGTCTATGCGCTTCAGGTCAATGACCGGACTGGCGGTGCCTTTCGCCGCGACCAGCCTAAAGCGGGCGCCGTGATAAATCAGCTTGCCGAAGGAACAGGCGGGCTTGTTTTTCCGCTGGACGATGCGAAGAACGCGGCAAAGATCATTTGTGATGAGCTGAAAAAGAACCGCTATCTGCTCTCGTATATGCCGGCGAACACATCTTCTTTCGACGCACGCCGTATTCTGCTGACTGCCGAAGAAGGCGTCACCATACGCACCAAAATGATGCACCCGCCTAATGTGAAATGACCTAAACAGCCACAGGTGCAGCGATCTTTCCGTGATGGCGATAGTTCTCTAATCTCAAATTCTCATATTTAAAATTCAGCAGTCCGTCCAGCCCGTTTAGGCTTTCTGAGTCGACAATTTCCAGCGTGGGCAGTTCAAAGGGCTCGCGTTTGAGCAGCTCGTTGACCTGATCGAGGTGGTTGCTGTAAATGTGCAGGTCGCCGAAAGTGTGTATGAAATCACCGACCTCGAGCCCGCAAACGTGAGCTACGAGATGCGTGAGCAGTGCGTAGCTTGAAATGTTGAACGGTACGCCGAGAAATGCGTCAGCAGAGCGTTGGTAAAGCTGGCAATGCAGCGTCCTCTCGTTCTCTACCTTGAAATGAAAGAGTGTGTGGCATGGCGGGAGAGCGACATCGTCACAGGTTTCCGGATTCCAGCCTGTGACGATCAGCCGGCGGGAATTTGGATTCGTCTCGATCTCGCGGATCAATCTCGCGATCTGATCGACGCCGTTCATTTGCGGATAATCGCCGCCGAAGGAACGCCACAGATATCCATAAACCGGCCCGAGGTCGCCTGCTTCCCGGCCGAATCTCGCGGTCTGCTCTGCCGTCGCCCACTCTTCCCAGATATCAACCCCGCGTGCCTGCAGGTCGGCATCATTTGTTGAACCGCTCAAGAACCAAAACAATTCTTCCGCAACCCAGCGAAACGGCACGCGTTTTGTCGTCACGATCGGAAATCCCTCGCGCAGATCGAAACGCGTCTGATAGCCGAAAGTCGATATCGTTCCGACACCGGTCCGGTCCTCATGCCGCGTGCCATTCGCGAGAATGTGTTTGAGCAGTCCGTGATACTGATGCATTGGCTTTAATTGTAAATTGTAAATTGAAAAATTGTTAATTGGTATCGTCAAACCTTTCTTAACCAATTAACAATTTTTCAATTTACAATTTACAATCTAGGAACTATGTCGAGCACACTCGAAG
Organism: Acidobacteriota bacterium; assembly: GCA_016700075.1. NCBI lineage: Bacteria > Pseudomonadati > Acidobacteriota > Acidobacteriota bacterium. Next base: position 1,666,380 of record CP065000.1, read on the forward strand.
TAAGTTTTAATTCGCCGCAGTGTGGATGGATGTCGATCGGTTTTAGCGACGGCGTGACGGAATTTCACACCACGACCGCGCATTTGCCGTATAAAACGGCGTTGCCGAATCTGATGCGGATATTGACCGCATTGTCAGGCGACGGCGATGCGGAATATTTGCTCAAATGGAACCGCGATCCGGAGGAATTCGATTTTCGTTTCATTCGTATCGGGAAAAACATAGCGATCGAGATCTATCAATACGCGACGGAAGAACGCGATTCTGCAACACGCGAACTCGTTTACAGCTATGCGGGCGATGCCGGCGATGTGCTCGCTGCTTTCGCAACTACGTTCGATCAGCTTTATGAGGATCGCGACACAGACGAATTCGAATTCAACTGGCGTCAGCCGTTTCCGTACAGCGAATACGAGGAATTCAGAAAACTGGCGATCTAGCCACGAATAGCACGAAAGACACGAATGAAACACTCCCTAATTGGTGTAATTTGTGTAATTCGTGGCTGATCTAATATGAAAGAGAGGCTTTTAGATCTACTCGCATGTCCGACCTGCGGCGGTGATATTTTGCTGGCTTACGCGTCAAAGTACGACGGCAAAGAGATCATCGGCGGAGTGCTGACATGTAAAAAATGTGACCGCGAATACAAGGTCGTCCGCGGAGTGCCGCGGTTTGTCGATCTGGGCAAGATCGAGGAAGACAAGGCGGCAACGGCCGAAAATTTCGGCTGGCAATGGACGAATTTTACTCAGGAAGACCCGAAATACAACGAGCAATTCCTCGGATGGCTGCAGCCCGTGAAACCCGAGTTTTTCGCTGGCAAGACCGTTCTCGAAGGCGGCTGCGGCAAAGGCCGTCACACAAAACTCGCCGCAGAATGGGGAGCAAAGGACGTCGTTGGCATCGACCTCGGCGACGGTGTCGAATCGGCATTTGCGTTGACGCGGGAGATGCCAAATGCGCACATAATTCAATGCGATATCTTTAAGCTGCCGCTGAAAAAGGCGTTCGATTACGCGTTCAGCGTCGGCGTTCTGCATCACACGCCCGATCCGAAAGGTGCCTTCGTATCGCTTGCAGGCAAGGTGAAAAAGGGCGGGCACATTTCAGCTTGGATATATGGTGCGGAAAACAACGAATGGATCACGAAATACGTGAATCCCGTACGCGAGGGTTTTACGTCGCGGATCTCGCAGCCCGTTCTTTATCAACTTTCAAAGCTGCCCACGCTGCCGCTTTTCCTCACCACTAAACTTGTCTATCGGCCGCTGAACGCCGCGGCGAAAGGAGTCGCGGAAGAGCTCTTTTACAACGATTATCTGAATCACCTGGGCACGTTCGGGTGGCGCGAACAGCACAATATCGTATTTGACCACCTCGTCGCCCCGACGGCGTTCTATATTTCAAAAGAAGATTTTGAGGACTGGTGGAAAACTATCAATGCCGAGGACGTTGAGATAACCTGGCATAACCGCAATAGCTGGTGCGGATTCGGAAAGGTCGCATGAAGTTCGAAAGAGGCATCGATGGACACTATCGCGATGCGGTCGAACGGGCGTTCGATCACATCATCGCAAAAGGCAATGCGGAGCATCGCGAGGTCGCGGAGGCGATCGTAGATTCGCGGCTGCTCATACGCGTTCTTCCCGTGAGCGAAATCAACGCATCCGGCATCACGGGAGTGATAAATTCCGTTAAGACAAATATGCGTATGGCGACACGGCGTTTTAGTGTCGAGGACGCACTTGCCGAGGTTCACATCACGTTTGCCGCGGAGACCATCGGCCCGACGGGCGGACGCGGCACGGAAGGGACTCTGGTTCACGAAGGCCGCCATGCGTACGATTTCGCACGCACGATAGCGAGTATTTCAAATTCGGACGTCAGCCCTCTCAGTATGTTCGATCCGACGCTTTTCGAGCTTGAATACGCCGCTCACAAGACGTCTGCTGAATGGATGCTCGCCGTCGGAATTGAGGAATACACCAACGAGGGCATTTCGCTGATGATCCTCTGCAACAACGAGAAAGGCGTCTGCGAGGTAAGCGACGAAGGCATCCGCCGCCGCCTGAGCGAAAGCTATGGCCTGAGCGAGGACGGCAACCAGGGCCCGACGGCCAGCCAGATGCTCGGTCTGGTGGTTTAAGAAAAGCCATCCGCGAAATACGCGAAACACACGAAATCGAACTTTCTAACCGGTACGGGAACAAAGTGTGCAAGAGATCGATCAGACTTTGTTCGTATTTTTCGCGTGTTTCGCGGGATCGCTTTGTGGCAAAATGAATTTATGAACGCGACGATGCCGCAAGAAATGCAACAACACACCTACGCGATAATGGACCGCGTAGAGGATTCGCATTGGTGGTTCGTCGGCCGCCGGGCGATACTCGAAAGTTTTCTAACCCGGATCTGCTCGTCACTCGCCCCTCGTCACTCGCCACTAAAGATCCTCGATGTCGGCTGCGGAACAGGAGCGAACATCGAAATGCTGTCGCAATACGGCGATGCCGAAGGCGTTGACGTTTCGGATGATGCATTGGAATTTTGCCGCAAAAAGGGGCTGAAAGTTCAGAAAGGCCTCGCGGAAAAGCTGCCGTACGATGATGCGACGTTCGATCTGACGACCGCTCTCGACGTTATCGAACACCTCGACGACGATGTCGCCGGACTCAAAGAAATGCACCGCGTGACAAAAACCGGCGGCTATTCGCTGTTTTTCGTGCCGGCGTTCATGTGGCTTTGGGGCGTGCAGGACGACATTTCGAATCACCGCATCCGCTACACGCGGGCACAGATCGTCAAACGTATCGAAAAGGCGGGCTACACCGTCGAACGCGCGACTTATGCGAATTTCACTTTCTTTGCACCGATCCTCGGCGGCCGCGTATTCATGAAACTTACCGGCATCAAACCCGAATCCGAGAACATTATCAACGTATCGGCACTCAACGGCCTTTTCGGAAAGCTCTTTTCCGCAGAGCGGCACTGGCTCAGCCGAATGAATTTTCCATTCGGCGTTTCTATTGTTATCGTTGCTAAAAAAAGGTAGAGTTATCGGATTGAGATGGATTTTTATCGTCAAACAATTCGCCGAGTTCCGCCTTTGATCGAGGTGCCTGAAGAGCTACGCGATCGCGACGTTGAGGTGATCATTCTGCCTCTCGAAAATGGATCGTCCGGCAAAAAGGACAGCACCGTTGATAGTTTCGGCTATCCGGTCGGTTTTTTCGAAGAAACCGCCGGTTCGCTTGCTAATGACCCGATCGAACGCGCCCCGCAAGGCGATTTGGAGGTAAGGGAGGAGCTTAACTGATTGCCGCTAAAGTTCCTTTTAGACACAAACGTTTGCATAAACTACCTGAATGACCCACTTTCGAAGGTGAGTTCGGTTATTCGCTCAACTCCGGCCAACGAGATCGCCGTCTGCTCGATAGTAAAAGCTGAACTATTCTTCGGTTCGAGGAAAAGCAAGAACCCGACAGTGAATCTTGCGAAGCAATTGCGGTTTCTAGATCATTTTGCGTCATTCCCTTTTGATGATCGTGCGGCGAATGAATATGCGGACATCCGTGCTTTGTTGGCGGCAAAAGGCCAGTTGATAGGACCGTATGACATGCAAATAGCCGCGATCGCTGTCGCAAATGGACTCACTCTGGTCACACACAATACGTCAGAGTTTTCGCGGATAGCGGATCTGAACATTACTGATTGGGAAGAGTAGATCACTCAATGTCATCAAACCCTGAACTATCATTATTTCTTCCCGTGCTTGATGAGGAGGACAATCTGCGGCCGATGCACGCCAAAATACAGGCGGCGCTCGAAACGCTGGGCAAGACCGCCGAGGTCATTTTCGTTGATGACGGATCAACGGATAGGTCTCTGGAGATATTGAAAGAGATCGCTGCATCGGACGACCGCGTTCGCGTAATTAGCTTGCGGCGAAATTACGGTCAGACCGCTGCGATGAGTGCCGGCATCGACGCCGCAAAAGGCGAGATACTCATCCCGATGGACGCCGACCTGCAGAACGATCCTGCTGATATAGCAAAACTGCTCAAAAAGCTCGACGAAGGCTACGACGTCGTCTCAGGCTGGCGAAAGAACCGCCAGGACAAGATGATCTCGCGAAAAATTCCGTCAAAGATCGCGAACAGGATCGTATCGTGGATAGGCGGCGTGCCGCTGCACGATTACGGCTGCTCGCTCAAGGCATATCGCCGCGAGGTCATACAGGACGTAAAGCTCTACGGCGAGATGCACCGCTTTATACCGATATACGCAAGCTGGGCGGGAGCACGCGTCGCCGAGATACCGGTCGATCACCACGCCCGCACGATGGGCAGATCGAAATACGGCATCTCACGCACCATCAAGGTGATATTCGACCTGATGACCATCAAGTTCATGGCCGAATATCACACAAAGCCGATCTACGTTTTCGGTGCTTTCGGGATGATCGCATTTTTGATCTCGATGGCGGCGAGCATCTGGGCATTGGTGCTCAAATTCGGCTACAACGTCTCTTTCATATTGACGCCGCTGCCCGTGATCGCAGTTGTGATGCTTGCGATATCGGTGCAGTTCTTTCTGATGGGCCTTCTCGCCGAACTCCTCGTTCGCACTTACCACGAATCGCAGGACAAAGCGATATATGCGGTGCGGGAGAGGATAGGATTTTGACCGAGCATAATATGCCCATCACGGTTTATTTCGACACGAGCTTTTACGTTTGGTTAGCAAAAGCTGAACCTAGTATAGCGGACTCGGTGATTTACCGATTGAACAGGCTTGAGGTCAAACATGTACTCTCCTCGCACATTTTGCACGAGCTACTTTCCGGATCGGGCCGCGATTCGCAGGATCAGCGATTGGTAGAGCGAGTGGGAAAGTTGTCTCTGGAGCCATGCCGAATCCAATACGGTCATTTCCAAGGAGTCGATTTACTCGAATGGAATCTCCTTTTGTTGGCTGGAGAACAGCGAGATCTTTTCGCAAAGTTCTTGCAATCCGTGTTCGATAACGAAACCGTAGCCAGAAGCCTTTCCTCGCTTGCTGAAAGGAGATTGAGCGAAAACGATCAGGAGCGGGTTCAAAAAGCACTCGAGCCCTTCTTGTACGCCCTAGGCATAACGTCAGAGTCCTCTGATGCTGAAAGGATACAGAAGTTCTCTGAGTTTGGACACGACTTGACAACGAGGATGGGTGAGTTTCTTCCGGCAGAAAAAGCGCGCAAGCTAAAATCGATTGATATCTCGCCAGAGTCCATTACTAGTAACCCGTCTTTGATTGCGGAAAACTTTCTCACGGCTTTAGGTGAACCAACCGTTGAAAAACTTGAACGCGAAAAGGAACTTATTAATTCGTCTGTAACTCTGGAGTCTCGTCCTCTTAATGTCGTCGTCGGGGACGCTTCTAAGAAGGAGTTCATGAAACTAGGTAACACGTTCCGAGATGCGGTTCATATGGGAATATTTCTGGCAAATCGTGAAAAAATCGATTTATTACAGGTCGATTCACGACAGCTTGCCCTAATTCATCGGCCTAGTCCGATACATGCGCTTCGTGAGGCAGGTGTAGCTGATCGCTGTTTTGCGGTGAGGGATATACTAGAAGCAGTAAGCTACATTGAGAAATACGCTTCAACTCGAGAAAGTTCATGTGCGGAATAGCAGGGTGGATAAACCTGGACACAACCAAAGCTGAACAAAACGCCGATGCGGTGCTGCACTCGATGTGTGAACGGATCGTGCATCGCGGTCCGGACAGCGAAGGCGTGTGGCTTGATGACACGGTCGCTCTCGGCATGCGTCGGCTTTCGATCATCGACCTGCACACCGGCGACCAGCCTGTGTTTAGCTGCGACCGCTCGGTCGTCGTGATGATGAACGGCGAGCTCTATAACTATCGCGAAGTACGTGCGGAGCTCGAAAAGAAAGGCCACAAGTTCAAGACGAATTCAGACACTGAAATACTGCCGCATCTTTACGAAGAGTACGGCGAAGATCTGCTCGAGCATGTGAACGGCATGTATGCGTTCTCGCTGTGGGACACGAAGCGAAAGAAACTCATCATCGCCCGCGACCGTTTCGGAGAAAAGCCGCTCTATTACGGCGTTTTCGACGGCAAGCTGATCTGGGCTTCCGAGCCGAAGGCGATCCTGGCTCATCCCGACGTGACGCCCGAACTCGACCTGAACGCACTCCGCCATTACGTCTCTTACGACTACGTTCCGGCGCCAATGTCCATTTACAAAGGCATCAGCAAGCTGCCGGCCGCCCATGTTCTCACGGTCGATGGCGGTGAGGTGCAGATACGGCGCTACTGGGATCTGAGGTGGGACGACGGCTCTCCCGCAAAGCCGCAAGGCCACAAAGGAACGCTAAGCGAGAGAGCCGAGGAGCTGAAAAACCTCCTATCCGATGCTGTCAGAATGCGGCTGGTGTCGGACGTGCCGCTTGGTATTCTGCTTTCGGGCGGTGTGGATTCTTCGGCGATCGCGGCGTTTGCGGTGCAGCATGCGACGGAAAAGGTAAAGACGTTTTCGATCGGTTTTGAAGAAGATTCTTTTGACGAATCCCGTTTCGCACGGCAAGTCGCACATCGGCTAGGGACGGAACATTACGAAGCGACGCTGAGCGTAGACACCGCCGCCGATCTGATCTCCGACATCGGCTCTTGGCTGGACGAACCGCTCTCTGACGGCTCGCTGATTCCGACATACATGCTTGCCCGTTTCGTACGGCATCACGTTACGGTCGCTCTCGGCGGCGACGGCGGCGACGAGCTTTTTGCGGGCTATCCGATGTACTACGGCCACCGAGTGGCGCGGGCATACAAGATGATTCCGGCGTTTCTGCGTTCGGGGCTGATCGAACCGGTCGTGCGGGCACTTCCCGTCTCGACAAAGAACCTGTCGTTCGAATATCGCGCAAAACGATTCGTGCGATCCGCGAATTATGACGTTGTGACGAGGCATCACTCGTGGTTCGGTTCTTTTTCGCCCGACGAACAGCGGCAGCTTTTCACGGCTGACGTCAATGCTGCCGCCGACGCGGATATTTACGACATTGCCCGCGAACTGCTCAAGCATTGCGACGCAGACAACGACATCGAGCGTATGCAGTATCTCGATATCAATCTCTACCTCGCCGAGGACATTCTCACCAAGGTCGATCGTGCCGCGATGGCAGTCTCATTGGAAACGCGTGCGCCGTTCCTCGATCCGCGTATCGGCGAATTCGCGGCGTCGCTGCCGGTCAATTACAAACTCCGCGGCAGCACCGGCAAATACATACTAAAACGCTCGCTCAACGGCATTTTGCCGAACGAGATCCTGAACCGTCCCAAAAAAGGTTTTGGAATTCCGGTCGCAGAATGGCTGAAAGGCCGTCTGAATCCGCTGATGCGCGACATGCTCTCGCCCGATCGCCTAAAACGGCAAGGCTTATTCGAGCCCGCTTTCGTTGAACAACTGATCCGCGAACACGAATCCGGCGCCGCCAGCCACCACAAACAGCTTTGGACCCTGCTAGTTTTTCAGTTGTGGCATGATCGCTTTCTGCAGTGAATGGCGAAAAGTGGATAGCGAACAGTTTTTTGTTATTATCAGGCTATGGCAAATCTATATCCCGAGATCGAACCATTTGACAGCGGCATGCTGCCGGTGTCTGAACTGCACACTATCTATTACGAACGCGCGGGCAATCCGAACGGCATCCCCGTCGTTTTCCTGCACGGCGGGCCGGGCGGCGGACTGCTGCCGATGTATAGGCAGTTTTTCGACCCCGCGGCATATCACATCGTTCTGTTCGACCAACGCGGTTCAGGCAGATCGACGCCTCATGCCGAACTGAACGAGAACACGACGTGGGATCTGATCAACGATATCGAGACGCTGCGGGAAAAATTCGGCATCGACAAATGGTATGTTTTCGGCGGTTCGTGGGGCTCGACGCTTAGCCTTGCCTATGCCATCTCGCATCCTGACAGATGCCTGGGGCTTATTCTTCGCGGCATCTTTTTGACGCGAAAGAAAGAGCTGGATTGGTTCTATCAATACGGAGCTTCAGAAATATTTCCCGATTTCTGGGAACGCTATCGCGATGCAATTCCTGAGGAAGAACGCGGCGATTTCATCTCGGCATATCACAAACGCCTGACCAGCGACGACGAAGCGACGCGGCTGGCGGCGGCACGGGCATGGAGCACTTGGGAAGGTGCGACCTCGAAACTGTATCCCAGCCAGGACCTCGTCGATCATTGGGAAGAGCCGCATGAAGCTCTGAGCCTCGCCCGCATCGAATGCCATTATTTTACTAACGGTTCATTCTTCCCTTCGGACAATTATTTGCTCGAGAACGTGGACAAGATACGCCATATTCCAACGGTGATCGTTCAGGGCCGCTATGACGTGGTTTGCCCGATCACATCCGCATGGGACCTGCACCAGGCGTTTCCGGAAGCCGAATTTATCGTCATTCCGGATGCAGGACATTCGGTCTCGGAACCCGGCATTACCTCGGCGTTAGTAGATGCTATGGACAGGTTCAAAACGGCAAGTTAAGGTTTTTGTTGATGAAAAACAGGAGTGAAAGCTGTATGATTGGCTTTCAGGAAGGTTGCGTATGCTGCTTATGAATTTTGGAACAACTGAGATAATTCTCGTCGTCGCTGTACTATTCCTGCTTTTCGGGGCGTCACGGCTGCCGCAGCTTGCGAAATCGTTGGGACAGTCGCGGAAAGCGTTCAAAGAAGGAATGCGAGAAGCTGAAGAAGAGGAAAAGGCCGAACAGCAAAAGCTTTCGAGCGAAGCGGCTCCGCAGATCAATCAGGTTTCGGACGAAGCCCTCGCCGAAGAACTCCGCCGCCGGGCCGAAGCAAAATAGTCTTACCACTACGCTCTACGGCCGCGGATCAATGTGGCCTTCACCGTAAACTGAAACGATAGGTCGCCGAGTTCCGCGTTGATCAGGCCTGCGAGTTTTTCCTTGATCGCAGCGTCCTCAGCGTCATCTATCTCTCCGAACCACATTGGAAACAGAAAATCTGCGACGAGAGGCGAATTGACCAGATCCTCGCCTGTCTCAAAATCGAAGGCCTCATTCGCCGTTTCCGACTTGATGTTCACAAGGCCGGCATTCTCCGCCGCCTGTTTGACCGCAGCGACAGATGGCAGCCCCGTGATGAGGTCTTCTGCTTTGGTCGAAAGCTCAACGTCTGCGTCGGCCAAGACTTCCCACAACATGGAGTAAAGTTCGCCGAAGCTGCCCGCCGTCGGCATGACAAGTGCCACCTCTCCGTCCGTCTTGGCTTTGCGGACAACATCGTCGATCGTCTCCGCCGTGTCCTCCAAGCGAACGAAACTGAGGTCGGCCACAACGCACGCGAATGCGTCATCACCGAAACTCTTTGTCGAAAATTCGACCTTGGATCCGACGGCTATGGCCTTGTCGGCGGCGATCGCCAACTCGTATTCATCGCCGCAGACCGCAAAGATATCCGTCTCATTCCCGATACGCTCTTCGAGTACCAATGCATGGGTTCCGGTGCCTGCGTTCAGGTAAAGCAGTTCCTCGGCATCGGTCAGTTTCGCATGCTTATCGACAAGGTCGGTAAATCTGCGGGTCCATTCGTCCTGCACGTAAAGGTCGCGTAAAAATGCCAGCTCTTTGGCAGACTTCTGCATAAACCCATTGTAACGCACGCCGCTGCCGGAATAACAAGGATGCCGCCGCTGTCGGCTTTTGATATGCTTTTCTGAAATATGAGCAAGCACATCAAAGAGATTTTTGATCTGACAGGCAGTACCGCGATCGTCACCGGCGGTTCGCGAGGCATCGGAAAGGAAATGGCAGAAGCCTTGGGCGAAGCAGGAGCTAACCTGATGCTATGCGCTCGCCGCCGCGAATGGCTCGACGAGACGGTGAACGAGTTTGCGGCACGCGGCTTCAATGCGATAGGCAAGGTCTGCGACGTTTCAAAAGAGGACGAGGTTCAGGCGGTCGTGGATTCAACCGTGAAGCATTTCGGCAAGGTCGATATCCTGATAAACAACGCAGGTATTTCGTGGGGAGCGATGCCCGAGGAAATGACGCTGGAACAATGGCAAAAGGTGATCGACGTGAACCTGACCGGCTGTTTTCTGATGGCCCAGGCAGCAGGCCGCGAAATGTTAAAGAACAGCAGCGGCTCGATCATAAATATCGCCTCGATCGCGGGAATGACGTCATCCGCCAACGGTCCATTTTATGCGGGCTATGTCGCGAGCAAAGCCGGCCTCATCGGCCTGACTCGCGAATTGGCCGCAAGCTGGGGACGACGCGGGATCCGCGTGAACGCCGTCGCCCCGGGCTTTTTCCACTCGCGGCTCGCCGACGCTGTCATCGACATTTACGAACGTTCTATCCAGGAAAACAACGTAATTCCAAGAGTCGGAGAAGAAGGCGAGTTGAAAGGCATTACCGTTTTTTTGGCTTCTGAAGCGTCCAGCTACATTACCGGCCAGATCATCGCCGTTGACGGCGGAATGACCGTTTAGAAGTTCAGAGTTGTAGTTCAGAGTTTCGCCTTTAGGAGTGATTCACGCGTAAACGCGTAACTCTAAACACGTCGTAACTCTGAACTTAACTAAAGACAAATTCCCCGAACGCTTCAGGCACGTGGAAATTCGGCTTTTCAGTCATAGTCGGCTGCCACGCGAGATAGCCGCGGGTCTCGCCCTCGCCGACGCAGCGGAAGATATTCCCTAACCAAATGTCTCCCGCTTTCGGCTTTCGCCCAAACGCCTCCCACGGAATTTTCATCGCCATCAAAACGCGGTCTTCTTCAATACGCGCGGCGGCTTTCATTCCTGAATGATAGTCCCAATCCGTCACCCGCTCGCCACTCGTCATGTCGATCGCAAGATCAAGCCACTCACCCGTCGGCGCCACCTCGAACTCGAAATACCGCCGCGGCTCATTCCTGTCAGGGGCAATAAAGATCTCGCAAACATCGCGTTCCCATAGGCCGATGGCCTTCGCAGAAAGGTCGGGAGCCGTCGAAATGACAAGTTCTTCAGCCTGATTTAGATCGAATCTTGCGTAAAGGTGTTCATCGGAGTACAGGAGCCCGACTCTGAATTCTCCGGAAGGTGCGGCTTCGGTGCCGTCCCAATAGGTTCGTATGGTCTCCCGGCCCGACAAATGCCAAATGCGGGGGTCCAATAGATCGCCGCTGAACTCTTCTGTTCTTCGAATTTTCATACCAAAGCCGCAATACAGGCTCGGACACATATCCTGCGACCGACAACGTTAGCCGGCCGGTGTTTCGACAAGCCGCCGCATCAGTTTTCGTTTTACCAGCTCTACCAGAAACAAGTAAGTGATGGTAGCACCAACGAGAAAAATGAAATAGCCGGCCGGCAACGGCACAAATCCCAACACTTCGCCAATTGGAGTGAACGGCAAGATCACACCTGCGGAGAGAACAAGCATAATCGCAATCACCAAGGCAGGGCTCGGACGGCTGCGAAATGGGTTCCCTGCCGTTCTGATGATGAAGATGACAAGTATCTGAGTGGCGAGCGATTCCACGAACCAACCTGTATGGAAGAGTTTTTCCGAGGCGTGAAACACCGCCAAAAGGATATAAAAAGTAGCAAAGTCGTATATTGAGCTGATCGGTCCGATGTAGAGCATAAAGTCGCGTATCAGCCCGACGTCCCAGCGATGCGGTTTGTGAATGAACGTCTCGTCGACCGTGTCGGTCGGTATGGTCACCTGTGCGAGGTCGTAGAGAAAATTATTCAGCAGGATCTGCGTCGGCAGCATCGGCAGGAACGGCAAAAATATGACCGCACCGGCCATGCTGAACATGTTCCCGAAGTTGGAACTCGTGCCCATCAGCAGATACTTCATGACGTTGCCGAAAGACTTGCGGCCTTCGATAATGCCGTTGTGCAGGACGGCGAGGCTGCGTTCCATCAGGACGATCTCAGCCGCATCTTTTGCAACGTCCGTTGCCGTCGCGACCGAGATCCCGACATCAGCGGAATGAAGCGAAGGAGCATCGTTGATACCGTCGCCCAAAAATCCGACAACATGGCCGCGGGCCTTTAGCGCTAGTAGAATGCGGTTCTTTTGGATCGGAGAAACGCGGGCAAAGACGGTTGCCTTCTCAGCGACCTGCCCCAGAGCGGCGTCATCCAGGCCGTCTATCTCATCGCCGAGTACTATGTTCTCGACATCGAGGCCGACCTGTTCGCAGACATAACGAGTGACAAGTTCGTTGTCTCCAGTCAGGATCTTGACTGTGACGCCGTCATTCTCTAAGTCCTCAATGGCCTTTGCCGCGGTCTCGAGCGGCTCGTCGGCAAACGTTACGTAGCCGGCAAAGATCAATTCCGTCTCATCATCGGTTTGATAGTTGGGTTTCTCGGGCACCTCATTATAGGCCACTGCCAAAACGCGCAGGCCATCCTCGCTAAATGTCCTGAATGTCCGTTCGGCCTCCGATCTTTTTTGATCATCGAGCGTTTCGATCTTTCCCTTGTCGCGATACCTCGTGCAAACATCTAAGACGCTTTCGGGAGCACCTTTTGTTATCAGCAGGCGATGATGTTTGCTTTCAGCAATGACGGAAACGCGCCGCCTTTCAAAATCGAAAGGTATCTCCGCGGCCTTACGATAGTCGCTGATCTTTGGTTGATCATGGGTCAAGATCGCGGCATCGAGCGGATTGGAGACCTCCTTTGACCGGATAGCCTCGTCAAGCGGATTGGTAACGCCGGTCTCTAAACTGCTGTTCAGATATGCGAGAAAGAACGGAAATTCCGATGATTTGCCAAAGGGACCGCAGTGATCCTTCAACGCCATCTCGCCTTTGGTCAGCGTTCCGGTCTTGTCGCTGCAGAGAATATCGATGCTGCCGAAATTTTGTATCGCCTCGAGATGCTTTACGATCACCTTCTCTTTCGCCATTCGCATGGCGCCCTGGCCGAGCGTGACGGTGGTTATCATCGGCAAGAACTCCGGCGTCAGGCCGACCGCCAATGCGATCGAGAAGAGGAGTGATTCCAGCAGGTCCCGCTCCATCAGGGCATTTACGAAGAATACAAAAATCACCAGAACGAAAATGACGCGTGCGATGAAGTAGCCGAATTTTTTTGTTCCGCGTTCGAACTCGGTCTCCGGCGATCTTTCCACGAGTCGTGCGGCGATGCGGCCAAGTTCAGTATTCTTTCCGGTCGCCGTCACGACCGCTGTCGCCTCACCGCTGATCACCGATGTGCCAAGAAATATACTGTTCAGACCGCTTTCGGATCGTTTCTCGACCGGCAGTGATTCGCCGGTCAGCGCGGATTCCTGAACGTGGAAACTGCTGCATTCGACGATCCGTGAATCCGCAGGTACAAGATCACCGGCGGAAAGACGTATCAGATCGCCTGTGACTACCTCGCGACGCGGTATCTCGCCCCATTTGCCGTCACGCAGGACCGTCGCCGTCAGGCTGACCTCTTGGCGCAGACGAGCAGCTGCATTTTTTGATCGCGATGTCTGGACAAAATTGAGAATTACGCTGAGAAAGACCATCAAAACGATGATCGACGCGTTTATCCATTGGCCGACCGCAAACGATATCGCACTGGCGAGGAGAAGAATTATAACGAGAGGATTGGCAAAGAGAAGAAGTACCTCAACGACCGGGCCGAGCCGTCTCGAAGTCTCGATCTCATTCGGCCCGGCTTCTGCCAGACGCCTGTCTGCCTCTTCTGCGGCAAGTCCGCTGAGTTCAACTGCTTGACCGCCGGTGGTTTCGGGCTTGTGGGTTTCAGACATTGCAGTCGCCTCGCGGATCGAGCCTTTCCAGCCCGATGTTACAGGCGATCCAGTATGAACTCAACCCTTTTTTCAGCGGGCAGCACCGGCACCTGAAAAACAGGGAAACCCAGAGAGCGATAAACCTCGATCAGGAGGGCGTGTATGGACCTTTGCGCGTCCTCATTATCGCGACGTGCATAGTCATTTACCAGAGGAAGAAGATCGAGGATGAAGACCTTTTGATACGAGACTGACTCAAGTATCTCCGCAAGCCGAGGGTCTTCCGGGATGCCGAGAAACTGATAGTACGCTCGTGCGTCGGGAATGGCCCGGTCCAAAAATACGACCTTTTCAGGCGAGAGCGAACGCTCTTGAGCTATTTGCAGATCGAGCACGTGCTTCTGGAAATCCGCTTGGTTGCGCTCTATCTCTTCGGGCGTTTTGCCGTGAGCCCTCTGCAGATCGATATAGTGCCGTGCCTCTTCGACGGTCGTTTCGTACCCCAACGAAAGGAGCAAATTGACGGTCGTGGTCTTGCCGCAGCACGGCCCGCCGGTTATCACATACCATTTATTAGAGGTTCGTTCAGGGACAGTCATCGTTACGATCAGCGGTTCGTCAATTCGTTCGCAGGACGGTCTTCACCGCCATCTTGGCAAGTTTCCAGGTGCGCCTCGGGAAGTTCGTTCGAACGGGTGGCGTTGTGATCTACCGAGAAACTGTTTGCTGAGTCCAAGGTCGTATTCTGTTAAGGACCGGACCAAGAGTTCGTTCGGCAACCTCTGTATCGTACGCGGCTTGCGCACGGAGCCAGTAGCCGTTCGAGAGACCAAAGAAACGGCAAAGGCGGAGATCAGTATCCGCCGTGATAGAACGCTTGCCGGCAATGACCTCACTTATTCTCTGGGCGGGAACGCCGATCTCTTTTGCGAGCCGATATTGGCTGATGCCCATTGGCCTCAGGAATTCTTCAAGCAATAATTCTCCGGGAGTTATTGGATCCAACTTTCGCATAACGCCTCTCTTCTATCAGTGATAATCAACTATTTCAACCTCTTCTGCGCCCGCTTCGCCCCAATTGAAACAAATACGCCAACGCTCATTTATTCTGATGCTGTATTGTCCGGCTCTGTCACCTTTGAGCAGTTCAAGCCTGTTTCCGGGCGGAACCTTCAGATCATCGAGCCGTCCCGCAATATCCAGCTGCCGAAGTTTACGACGGGCGACCTTTTCGATGTTCACAAATCGCCGAACACGATCACCGTCGGCCAAGGCCTTTGTGTCTTCGCACTTAAAGGTCTTGATCATACAAAATAGTAACGTATCGCGTGATTACTGTAAACCTTTTCTATCGCCCCGTATTCAATACTGTCTTCACCGCCATTTTCGCGAGTTTCCAGGTGCGGTCCCAGTCGATCTTGCCGTCGGTATCGCGGCCCATGATCTTGTTCACAAATATCTTGCGGAAATCGCGGCCTTCGCGGCGGAGCATGAATTCCTTGGCGTAGGGCTTTGCCGTTTCAAAGAAATTGAATTCCGGATCGGTGATGATGCCGATGCCCTCGAGCGTCATCAGTGCACGCATGATGTAGGTGAAATTTGACGGCAGACGGAACGGATAATCGTACATCACATCCGCGAGGTCATAGGTCAGCTCCTTGAAATTGACGTCCTTGAGCTTCAGGTTGAAATGAAACTCGAACATCTTTTCAACGACGGGCTTAACGACGGAGTGCGGCGTTCCGGGCTTTAGGAAATCGAGGTCGATCAGGTCCTGCGCGATGCCCGAAGGATCTTTGCCGACGACGTGAAAGAAAGCATCGATCATCTTCGCCTGCAGTTCGGGCGTGATGCGGCCGACCATTCCGAAATCAAAAAATGCGAGCCGTCCGTCGGGCATAACGAGCAAATTGCCCGGATGCGGATCGGCATGGAAGAAGCCGTCCTCGAGCAATTGCTTGAGATAAGTCTTTATCAATAAACGGTTTACCTTCGCGGGCGAGATGTTCATCCGCCGCTGTGCTTCGAGGTCGGTGACCTTTGTGCCGTGGATGAACTCCATCGTCAGAACCTTCGATGTGGTGGCGTTCCAGTAGATCTTCGGTACGTGGATGTTGTTCCAGTTCTTGAAATTCTCGCGAAATCGCTCGGCGTTGCGGCCTTCCGCGGCATAGTCCATCTCTTCATGGATGGTCTGGTCAAACTCGCGGAGCATTCCGACCCAGTCCGCATTTTCACTGAGCTGCGGAAAGCGCTCAGCAAAATTCGCGACCTTTTTCAGTATGACGAGATCGCCTTTGATTGTAGCTTCGAGATTTGGCCGCTGAACCTTTACGGCGACCTCTTCGCCCGTGTGCAAGCGGGCACGATAAACCTGGCCAAGCGACGCCGCGGCGACAGGTTCGACGTCGAATTCCGCGTAAACCTGATTGATCTTCAGTTCAAGCTCGCGTTCGATGATGGCGAATGCGACATCGTTCGGAAACGGCGGTACCTGATCGACCAGCGTGCCGAGCTCTTTTACAAAAGGCAGCGGCAGCAGATCGGCTCGCGTGCCCATCGACTGGCCGATCTTAATGAACGTCGGCCCGAGAGTGATGAGTTTTTCCTTGAGCCAAATTGCCTGTTTTTCCTGATTTGTCTCGCGGTTCGTGCTGCGGCCGAGGAAC
This sequence comes from Acidobacteriota bacterium, assembly GCA_016700075.1. Classification (NCBI taxonomy): domain Bacteria; kingdom Pseudomonadati; phylum Acidobacteriota; species Acidobacteriota bacterium. The sequence continues at coordinate 1,682,854 of CP065000.1, forward strand.
ATCAGCCGAAGCAAATTCAGAAAACGGTGGAACACCCACAGCCTGCCGCGATAAAGATATTCGCCGTAAACGGCCGCACGCGTAAGGCGAAGAGCCTTTTTCATTCGCTCACCCGCGATCTTCCAATGAGCACGTTTGTGAACGTCGAGTTGGTCGAGATAGAGATATAGAGCCAACTTGCCGATCACCATCGAGACGCGAGACATTCTCAGCCAGCCTTTCATGCCGAGATACTGGTGCTCGACCTCGTCCTCTTTCGCGGTCAGGAACTTCTCTTCCTCGATCAACTCCTCATTCGTGACATACTTCGCGATCGGCAGTTCATCGGTCGGCACCATCGCCGTTGCGACAAGCTGTGCCTCGCGGCGTTCGAGTGTTTCGGGAAGCTTTTTTTCGGAAACTGCGTTCATCAATATGTAATTCGCTGTCGAACCGCGTTTCGATGCGGCAGATCGCGTGATGTTTGCATCACAAGATCTCAAGCATATTCATTACGCCCGGCCGGCCGAAATAGTTCCTCGCACGGCCCGAATCTCGTTCGATCTGTGCCTTTAACTCATCTATTCCGTTGAACTTACGCTCGTCGCGGATCCGATGCAGAAATCTGACGCGGAGCACATCGCCATACAAATCGCCGTCAAAATCGAATAGGTACGTTTCGATCGAGGGATCCGAGTCTGCACCGAAAGTAGGCCGCACGCCTATATTCGTAACGCCGCGGCGCCATTTTCCATCGACCAGCGTCGCCGTGGCATAAACGCCGAATTTCGGAATGACGCGGTTCTGAGGTTTCAGGTTCGCGGTTGGAAATCCGATGGTATGGCCGCGGCGGTCGCCGCGGATAATGACGCCTTCGACACCGTAAGGACGCCCGAGCATACGGCGGGCGAGATTGACACGGCCGTCACGGAGCAGTTCGCGAATTCGCGACGAGCTGATTCGTATGCCGCGAAGCTGCACCTCATCGACCTCGTCGGCCAGGAAACCCAACTCGGCTCCCATTTTCCTGAGCAGTTCAATGTTCCCGCCGCGGCCTTTTCCGAAGGCGAAATCTTTTCCCAAATGCACCTCGCGGGCATGCAGGCGTTCGTGGATGATGTCCTTTATGAAACCTTCGGCCGGCTGCTGAGAAAAATCAAGGTCAAACTTGATAACGATGGCTTGTTCGATGCCGAGGAATTCAAAATTTGAAAGCCGCTGATCTAGCGTTTGCAGCAGAGGCGGTGCGGAATCAGGATGCAGTACGGCACGCGGATGCGGATCGAACGTGATCGCGGTCGGCACGGCATTGACGGCACGGGCACGCTCGACGACCGTCCGCATTATTTTCTGATGGCCGAGATGCAGCCCATCGAAAACTCCCAATGTCAGCACGGTCGGCCGCTGAATGCCTGCATTCTCTGTTCCGTGGTAGATCTTCATCGCCATAAAATGGTATTTCAGCCTTCTAAACGGAGCAACCGGCATTTCGGCTACGACGCGATCAGCAGCTGTACCTGTTCTAGCGTTATCACGCGATAGGCGGGGCGTTTTGCCCTGCGGTATTCTACGCTGTGGCTGACGGCGGGATAGCCGCGTTCTTTCATTTCCGCGTCAAATTTTCGCCACGCTTTTTGGTCGAGCTTGCCGATCTTCCCTTTTTCGAGACGGCTGCCGAGTTCCGTCCATGCCGCCAGGAATTTGTCTTTGTCCGGACGAAATTCCCGTGAACTTGCGAGGAAGGCGTCAATGAGGTCAACCTGTTTACCACCGCTGCGTTTGAAAGGCCGAAGGTTTACGCGGCCGATCTCGCCGCCCGGACAAAGCGGTTCCCATTCGTTCTCGCCTGCGGGCGTATTGCCCATTTCTGACCATTCCTTTTCAAGCCGAGCAAGTGCGATATCGCGTTCAGGTGCAGCGTGTTCGCCGCCCATCGTAGCCTGAAAGAGGTGTTTGTAGGCATCCGCTATCGCAAAAGCCTCTTCTGTATTCCATTTAGGAATCGCGAAATCGAGCAATGCTGTCGGCATGCAGGTCAGAAATAATGCGGCGGCTAATATCTGCATCGGCTATACGCAGTCGCCGAGATGTTTGCCCGGGATCAGGTGGTTTTGAATGTAATCCGCGACCGCCGTCTGTAGATCGGTCGTTTCGGCCGTGTAGCCGGCCTCGCGGATCCGCGTCAGGTCGGCCTGCGTGTTGTATTGATATCGATCACGAAGGTGCTCGGGCATATCGATATATTCAACATTTCGCGGCATATCCATCGCGCCGAATATTGCGTCAGCCAGAGCATTCCAAGTATTCATTCGCCCTGAGCCGACATTGAAAAGTCCGCCTGTTCCGTCCTCCATAAAATGCAGCGTCATATCGACGGCATCTTTCACATAAACAAAATCGCGGCCGAACTCGCCGTCGGTGTAATCGGGATGATGGCTGCGGAAAAGCTGCAGCTTTCCGGCCTGCTGTATTTGACCGAAAGCCTTGTTCACGAGCGACCGCATGTCGCCCTTGTGATCCTCGTTGGGGCCGAAAACGTTGAAATACTTCAGCCCGACGATGTCGTCGAACAAGCCGTTCCTCGCTGCCCACTGATCAAATAGGTGTTTTGAATATCCGTAAACATTGAGCGGGCGGAGTTTATCAAGGCCGTCGAACCCGTCTTCCATACCTGCCGAACCGTCACCGTAGGTTGCCGCCGAAGATGCATAAATAAAGCGGGCATCATTTTCCAACGACCAAAGAGCGAGCAATTTTGTGTATTCGAAATTGTTGCGGAACATATAGTCCGCGTCGGTCTCGGTCGTCGAGGAACACGCTCCGAGATGAAAAACGACCTCCGTATCGTCGTGCATGTCCATCTCGTCAGCGAAATCGTCCGCATCGACGTAGTCGTCAAAACGCAGAGGCACGAGATTTTTCCATTTGTCGGTCTCGTCGAGCCGATCGACTATCAAAATGTCGTCATATCCCAGCTCGTTCAGCTGCCAAACGACCGCACTGCCGATGAAACCCGCTCCGCCTGTTACGATGATCTTTGCCATACGATCAGATCCAAACGCTAATTTACTACATTATCGAAGTTCTGCGACATCGGCCGATTTCATAAAGCACGAGCGAGAACCTATACTTTCATTTACAGCAGGCTTGAAACATGTCATCAGGATCACAACACGAGCTGGTGCTCATTCTGGATTTCGGATCGCAATATACGCAGCTGATTGCACGCCGCGTCCGCGAACAGGGCGTCTATTGCGAGATACATCCTTACCATTTTTCGGCCGACGAGATAGCGGCAAAGCGGCCGAAAGGCGTCATTTTGTCGGGCGGGCCTTCGTCGGTAACGGACGAGGACGCACCGCGGGTCGAAGCCGGATTTTATGACAAGGTTAATGCTCCGATCCTGGGCATTTGTTATGGAATGCAGCTCACCGCGGTCGATCTGGGCGGCAAAAGCGAGCCCGCCGCTCGACGTGAATACGGACACGCGAAATTGAAGGTTTTGAGCGGCGGAACACGGCTGTTTGACGAAATGCCGTTCGAGCTGGACGTCTGGATGAGCCACGGCGATCACGTAACCGAACTGCCGCCGGGCTTTCAAACGACCGCGACGACCGGCGATGTTGTTACCGCGATGGAATCGGCCGAACGCAGAATTTTCTGCGTACAGTTCCATCCCGAAGTTACGCATACGCCGCTTGGCAAAGAGATCCTGCGGAATTTCCTTTTCAATATTTGCGGCTGCACGGGCGACTGGACGCCATCTAGCTTCATAAAAGAAGAGATAGAAAAGATCCGTGCGACAGTCGGCGAGACCGACCGCGTCATCTGCGGGCTGTCCGGCGGTGTCGATTCGACAGTGGCTGCGGTACTTGTCCACGAGGCCATCGGCGAACGCCAGACATGTATTTTCGTCAACAACGGCCTGCTGCGGTATCGCGAATTCGAGGACACGCTGCAGGTTTACAGAGACAATCTCCACCTCAATGTGATCGGCGTTGATGCCTCGCAGGATTTTTACGAGGTGCTCGCAGGCGTCAGCGATCCCGAAAAGAAGCGAAAAGCGATTGGGGCAAAGTTCATCGACATTTTTCAGGCAGAAGCTGACAAGATCGCCGACGCTAACTGGCTCGTGCAAGGGACGCTTTATCCCGACGTGATCGAATCCGTTTCGGTTCGCGGAGCATCTGTAACAATAAAGACTCATCACAACGTCGGCGGCCTGCCGGAAGAGATGAACCTGAAACTCATCGAACCGCTGCGTGAGCTTTTCAAAGACGAGGTGCGCCTTATAGGCCGAGACCTAGGCATTCCGGAAATGATACTCGAACGCCATCCATTTCCCGGGCCCGGACTCGGCGTCCGCATACTCAGCGACATTACGCCTGAAAAGGTCGAGTTGCTGCAAAAAGCTGACCGCATTTTCATCGAGGAACTGCACAATTTTGGCCTATACAAGGATGTCTGGCAGGCGTTCGCTGTGCTGCTGCCGATACAGTCTGTCGGCGTCATGGGCGATTTCCGCACGTATGAGAAGACCGTCGTCCTGCGTGCCGTCACCTCCACCGACGGCATGACCGCCGATTGGGCACGCCTGCCGCACGATTTCCTCGCCGCCGTCTCGTCCCGCATCACATCCGAGGTCCGCGGCGTCAACCGCGTCGTCTGCGACATCACATCAAAACCACCCGGCACGATCGAGTGGGAATAATTATAGGATCTAAGATCTGAGCGTTGGCCGCTAAGGTCAGGCTTGCTGCCGTGTACTCACGCATTCTTTCGTCGCATTGTGTGTATTCTCACGCAACAGTGCGTAATCCCTCGCGCCCGGGATGAGATGTAAAGGGATCCGAAATGGATGACCGGCTGTAAATATGGGCTTTACCGCATTTCCGCGATCGTTGCGTAGGGCACGCAACTTGCGGCAACGCAGGATAGAAGTGTACTCGCAAATTTTTTTACGAGGAGTGCTTATTTGAAGATGAAAAATATACAACGGTAGATCCGTTCGGAGACATTGGGACTCCGGAAAGGGGGTCTTATGAGGAATACATGGTTAAATCGAAGTATCGCGGTCGTCGTGATCGCGTTTTTAGGGGTTGTCGGAAGTTATTCGCAGGTTGAAACAAAGAGGCTCCCCAACACCGCGAAAGATCCAACATACACCCAGCAAACAACTACAGATCTCCGTACCAACGCCGATATTTTTGGCGTTGTTCGCATTTTGGGGACAGGTTTCATTCCATCTGAAAGCATCGGCGTATTTGTGGAGACGTCATTTGCATCGCTCCCGGAGCCAATGATGCTTGGACAATGGAATGTATTCGCAGACGGAAACGGAAATTTTGAGACTCGTTGGTTCATGATGGATAATGCGTTGAAATATAACGTGACAGCGATCGGATCCGTTTCAGGGAAAGCGGCCAGAACCGGTTTTGGAGGCACGGAGATACTTCTTGGGAGTGCCGCCGATCTGTGCCAGTGCCGCAATGGCCCAAACGGTGCACCGGAGCCCTGTACAGGTACCAACTGGGTCAACGGCAACCTCAACGGCAGCCAGGCTCACTATTTAGAGGGCGAGTCAGTTCCGTATCGTCTGGCGATGACCGGACTCACGGTCGGCCCGACTCACACAGTGACAATTGAGTACGATACAACTGAGGGCGGCAAACACGCGATCGACTATCTGACAAGCTTTGACCGCACGGAAACGGACGCATCGCCGTGTGACGGCACACTGAACTGCGACCCGCTTGTGCATGATCATTTCGAGATCCCGATCGATGTGAATGTAACAATTGGACATGACGGCATTCCGGGCACTGCCGATGACATCGCACAAGTTCCGGGAGCCTTCACGATCTTCAATGGCACTGTCCTGAGCGTTTCGAATTACACAATGCTCGGAACCTTTGCCGGTAAGAGCCAGGTAAAGGTCTCAATAACCTTCACAAACACAGATCCGAACGTTGTACTTGCTTGGGGCGGCCATATCGCCACGCGTGCCGATTGGGGTGTCGGCAATTCGGCTGTCGCGATCAGCGGTGCTCCATTTCATATGAGGCTGATCGATCTGGACGGTTCCGGGGGAAACCAGGATCGCGGTCTTCAGGCCAACGCGGTCATTTATCCGGGCCGGATAGAGATCATAAAGGACGCTCAGCCTGATACGACGCAGACCTTCCTGTTTACGGCGGTCGGACCGGGCGCAACCGGCAACTTTACGCTGGACGACGATGGTGACAATACGAATACCTACTCGAACACTCAGGCTTTTGCGAACCTGACGAATTTCGGGAACGGGCATGAAGTAACGGTCACGGAATCCGCCGACATCTTGCCGTATTCGCTGAGCCAGATCGTCTGCACGAGCGATCCCGGCGGAGGAACCGGCACGAACAATAATACGATCTCCATTCCGCAGCGGCAGGTGGTCATTACACTTGAGGAAGGTGAGTTCGTCACCTGCACGTTCATCAACGGCCGGCCGACATCGGCGGATCTGATGCTGAGCGGAAGAATAACCGACACGGCGGGATTGCCGGTCCGTGGAGCCATTGTCCAGCTGTTCAGGATCTCGAACGGTGAGACATATGCGTTAAGCTCGAGCACGTTCGGCTATTACGCCTTCCGAGGCCTTGCAGCCGGCGAGAGCTATGCTGTGACCGTGACGGCAAGGCGTTATCGTTTCGATCCGCCATTGCAGACAATCACGATCGTGGACAATATGACGGACGTGAACTTTGTGGCAATACAAAAGTAGTGTAGGCAAAGGGCTACGGCTTGGGCCGGTACCTTCGGGTGCCGGCCCTTTTTTCATGCTTATGTTTCGGCGATATCGGCAGTCTGATGATCGCGGGTGACATGATCCAGAGCCCGGCGGCTGATGTAGCCGATCACGAATACAGAGACTATGGTCGCAGCGAGGCCCGCGAAAAAGAAAGAGGAATCTCTAGCATTCGCCAGATCGAGATCATACATTCCGGCTCCGACATAGGTAGTGGCAGCGGCTCGCGGCAGCATCCCGGCGGTCGTCCCTACAATGTACGAACCGAGCGGAACGCGGCCCGCCGCCAATACGAAATTCGTGAACGCAAAGGGCATTATCACGGATACTCTGACCAGGAAAATGATGAGCATCGTCTTTCGACGGTCATCCTTTAGCAATGCACGATAGACGGCACGCGAGCGCGGATGGTTCTGCAGAGCTTCCTGCAGCTTTTCGCCTGTGATGCGTTTGTTTATAAAGAACGAGATCACCGCTGCACCAACGATGCCAACTAACAGAACTACAAGCCCGAGCTGAAAATTGAAAGCCCAGCCGCTGACGAAACCGATCACGTTCGTCGGAAGGAGTGCCAGGCCGCAAAAGAACAGAACGGATGCGAGGAACACGAATATTCCGGCTTCCCAATTCGCCCGCATCCACGCGCCGATAGGCACGATAAAGCCGATCAGCAATGCGCTTCCAACGATCGGCAGCAGCATCGAAACGACGCCGAGCGGCGTTAGCCGGCCGAATTCGGCTATGTGTTTTCGAATTGAATGAAACAACTGGACCGCTCCGCTATTAACGAGCCCGCGAAACAGAAAAGACCTTGCCGTCTGCACGGACGAAAGTTCCCGAATTGTAATTCTCGTCATCAAAGCGGAATTCGTTGCGGCCACCGCTCTTGTCGGGCTCGGATTCGAACGTGTTCGCGTCCTTATAAAAGAAATATTCGCTGCCGCTGCCTTTCGCCCATTTGACCTGAAATGCCATACGATCGGGGCTGACGGTGCATGTGGTTTCGCCGACCCTATATTTTCCTTCGAATTCGCCGCTTGCGGCTGTTGTCGTAGTTTTTGTAGAACTGTCGTTCGCTTTTAACCAGGTCAAAAGGCTGTCTTTCGGTGAATATGAAATATCTGTGATCTTCCAATTACCGCCGGTGCGTTTCATTTTGAATTTGAGCGACTGTTTCTGACCGAAATTTGTGAACGTGACCGGGAGTATCGCGTAGTCATCGGTCACTTTTGCCGTGCCGATGTTAAAATTCTTTATGTCGATATCTTGTGCGTTGTATAACGGATCCGCGTCAATGCTGCCACCTTCGTCGCTAGGCCGCAACGCGTCCTTCCAGATCAGATCTGCCAATTCCTTTGCAAAATACTTATCGACGCGCGCTCGATCAGAGGTCTGATGGAACGGGCTCTTTTTCGCATCGTGCTGTTTGTAGAGGTCCGCGACGAGCGCTTCCGCAGCCGACGACTGCGATTCACCACCTGCGACCGCGGGCGTTTCGGGCACGTCACCTTCGGATGCAATGGAGCGAGTATTTGTATTCGAAACGTCCTTTCTACCCAGGTCGATCAAACCGCAGGACGCGCAAAAAAGAACCACAAAAACAACAGCCGGAACTGAAAAACGAAACAACATATTGTTTACGATGGTATGAAAAATGACGATGGATAGAAACTTCGCCCACGCACAATGGTAAGACCCCTTAGAAAATTAGCTTGCTAATTAAAATAAAATGTTCTAGAGTAGATGATTGATAATTCCATCGCTCTTTTGTCGACGGTAAGTACGCGATCATTGTGAAGGCGTTTAGGAACTCTCGAGAGGTGGACACGTTAATAACTGTCAGAAGCAGCAAGGGCGCTAGTGCCCATGCTTTCTCGCGTTGGTTCTTCGCTGCAACCGTTACACCGAAAGTAATAACCCACCGTTAGATAACTTCTTTTACGATCATCGAGATACTGCGAAAGCAGAGCGCATGCCATTGGCCTGCGCCGCTTCGAACATCTTGCCGGTCGATCCAACAAAGGTAGATTCAAGTGAATTTTAAAGATCTCGGCCTGCTGCCCGTTTTAACGGAAAAGTGCAGGCAATTGGGTTTTTCAGAGCCTACACCCATACAAAAACAGGCGATTCCCATAGTTTTACAGGGCGGTGACATCATCGCCTGTGCCGAAACGGGCACCGGCAAGACCGCGGCATTTTTGCTGCCTTCCATTCAGAAGCTCATTGAAACCAATACAACGCGGGGAACCCGCATCTTGGTTCTCTCTCCGACACGTGAACTCGCGACGCAGACCGAAGAGGCTTGCCGGCAATTCGCCCCTAAGGGCGTAACGTGTACGGCGATCATCGGCGGCTCTGGTTATAAACGGCAAATGGACGCCTTGAAAAGGTCGCCGAACATCATCATCGCAACGCCCGGCCGTCTGATCGATCTGATGGATCAAGGGCTGGTAGATTTTCGAACACTGACAACGCTGGTACTCGACGAAGCTGACCGTATGCTGGACATGGGCTTTCTGCCTTCGATCAGGCGTATCGTGAATGCCATTCCGAAGAACCGCCAGACGCTTTTCTTCTCAGCGACGATGTCGCCGGAAATTGAAGCACTTGCGTACAAGATGCTGACCGACCCGACGCTGATCGAAGCGAGTCCCCGCGGGCGGGCATCGCAGCTGATCGAACAGACCGCTTATCCCGTCCAGGCAAATTCGAAAATGGTACTGCTGCTGGATCTTCTTGAAAAGGAAGACCTGCGGCGTGTGCTGGTCTTTACCCGCACGAAGCGCCAGGCGGACAGGCTTGCACACGTTCTGGAAAAACGGCAGCACAGCTCGAACCGCATTCACGGCGACCGCTCGCAGTCGCAGCGTGACGCTGCGTTGAACGGCTTCAGGTCCGGCAAGACCAATGTCCTCGTCGCTACCGACGTTGCCGCACGCGGCATCGACATTGATTCCGTCGCTCACGTGATCAATTACGATATTCCCGTGGTTCCGGAGGACTATGTCCACCGCATCGGCCGAACGGGACGCGCGGGCAACAAGGGCCGTGCTATCACGATATTTACGGCCGCCGAAGAGCACGCGATGCGTGCGATCGAACGCCTGACAGGTGAAACGGTCGAACGCGTAATTCACCCCGAACACGGCGGCATCTTTACTGAAGCTCCTAAGACGGAAACCGCACGGCGGCCGTTTCGCCAATTCGGTTCGCGCCGCCGCCGATAAGGCTGCGGCACATTTTTTGTTCGAAGCAACCCGGAGAAATGATTATGAAAACCAAAGCCTATTCAATTGATGACCGGCAAGAAATGATGTGTTCACAGTGCGATGTCGAACAGGTGCACAAGGTCCTTGCCGTAACCAAACAAGGAACGATCACCAAGGCCGCGTGCGAGACCTGTGAGAGCGTGAGTACGTTCTCAAGAGGCGTGAAAACGGAGTTCGCTACCGGCAAGGGAAAGAACGCTTCTCCCTATGACCGTCTGCGAAAATACCGTAAGGGCCAGGCGATGATGCACGAGAAGTTCGGTCGAGGTGAAGTAACTGCCGTTGTCGAACCGCACAAGATCGACGTTCTATTCGGAAATGAAGTTCGTCGGCTGATTCACGAGCAATCGTAAACTGAAATTTCGCAATGAGAAAAAGGGTTGGCCAAACGGCCAACCCTTTTCATCGTAAAGCTCTTGATCGGAAGCTACTTGCGTCCGCGCAGAAGCAATCCCAACACGAGCCCCACGGCCGCCGAGATCAGGATCGTCTGGCCCGGTTTCTGCCGTGCAAATTCCTTTGCGTCCTCGACAAGCTCTTTCGGATCCTTTGATGAAAGGTCCTTGATCTTGTCGCCTGCCTGCGTAAATTTCTCTGATGCAAAATCGCGTGCCTTCTCGGCCGCGTCCTTGATCTGCTGTCCGTATTCCTGTGCCTGCATTTTGAGGTCTCCTAAAAATTCATCGTTCATTGCGCCGTCGCCAAATCCGCCGTTTCCGACCGGGATCAGGCCCTGTTCCAATTCCTTTTCCGCTTTCTTTACTTCCGCTTCAAATTCTGACATTTTCTTATTCCTCCAATAACAATTGTGATAAAAGCTCTCCGCTCTTGAGATCCGTCGGATATATTTTCGGATGAACCGCCGCCGGCATTAGTTGTAACGAAATCCGCTACAAATTGTTCGCCCGTTTTCGACGTTGTGACAGGCGTCACGAACTAAAATTGACAAACCTGCATCCAAATGTGATTCTATCACGAAAGATAGTAAGTGCTTACTTACTACTAAGGTTTATTGACGTACTTTTTTGATGGACGACGCAATTAAATGTGACCACACAGGCCGGATGTCGGGCGACGAGCGCCGCGAGCAGATACTGCGGACGGCGGTAGAACTGTTCTCGCAGCACGGCTTCAAAGGCACGACAACTAAACAGATAGCCGCGTCGTCGGGCGTTTCGGAGGCAATGGTCTTTCGTCATTTTGCGACGAAGGATGAGCTGTACGGAGCTATTATCCACGCCAAAGCATGCATCGACGGCGTAAACAAGTTTCCTTGGGACGGCGATCCGGCCGTTTTGAAGGCACTCGATGAAAACGACGACCACGCCTTCTTTGCAGGCGTAGCACTTGCGGCCTTGAACAAACATCAGGAAGACGTCGCGTTCATGCGGCTGCTGTTTTACTCGGCCCTTGAAGAGCACGATCTGGCGGAACGTTTTTTTCACGAATTCGTTGAACAGGTCTATGAGTTCATCGGCGGTTACATAGAACGCCGGCAGGCGGACGGCATTTTTCGCGATGTAAATCCACGGATCGTCGTCAGGTCATTTTTGGGTATGCTGATACATCACTCGCTAAACAACATTCTTTGGGACAAGAATCGAAAGATACTGGACATCCCGAACGAGGAGGCGGCAAGGAATTTTGCGGACATTTTGCTCCGCGGCATAACTGCCGGGATTTCGGAGGCGAAGGACAAATGAGAGGAAAGTTCGGCGCGATCATTTTGATCACCGCTGCAGTGATAGCGGCGATAGCAGGGGCCGCGTGCGGAGCGGGCGGCAAGTCGGAGAACGCCAACACGGCCGCTGCGGCACCGACGACCGTACCGGTGGAGACCACGCAGGCCGTCGTTCGCCAGATACCGAAATACTTTGAGGCGACCGGCAACCTTGCCAGCGACGCTGCTACGGATGTCGCTCCGGCAATAGGCGGCAAGATAGTCGAGGTCAATTTCGACGTCGGCAGTTACGTCGAGAAAGGAAGTGTACTTGTTCGTTTGGACGACCGCGACGCACGCATCCGCGTCGAACAGGCTGAGGCTCAGGTTGAGCAGCAGAAAAAGGCGGTGAATCAGGCCGTCGCCGCCCTTCGACAGGCACAGATCCGTCTCGGCGTTCGTGACGGCGAGACCTTCGACATAGAAAAGTTTTCGCAGGTGATATCAACGCGGGCGAACTTGGAACTCGCGGAAAAAGAACTCGCCCGTGCTGAAAGGCTCTACGCCACTGAAGACATCTCGCGTTCGCTGCTCGACCAGCGTCGGGCACAGCGTGACGCGCTCGTAGGCCAACTCGCGGAGGCACGTTCGAACGCAGCCGTTGCGGTCAAGGCGATAACAGCCGCCGAAACCGCCGTCGTTTCAGCACGAGCAGCTGTCAACACCGCCCAAACGCAGGTCGATCAGGCGAAAAAAGCTTTGTCCGATACTGTCATCACCGCACCGATCAGCGGTTACATTTCAGAACGCATCGCCGATCCCGGCGAATTCGTAACCCCGAACGCACCGAATACAAAGGTCGCGACGATCGTCCGTACCGGCACGCTGCGTCTCAGAATAGACGTTCCCGAACAGTCGATCGGTTCGGTAAAGATCGGCCAAAGCATCTCAATGCAGACGAGTGCTTATCCGGACCGCAATTTTGCGGGCCGCGTGGTTCGAATGCTGCCCACGCTGAATGCGCAGGCAAGGTCGCTGACGGTCGAGGCTGAAGTTCCGAACACGGACGGCTTGCTCAAGCCCGGACAGTTCGCCATTGTGCGGATCACACAGGCGGAACCTGAGAACGCAGTGATGGTTCCGGTCGCAGCGGTCAAGACAGAGGGCGACGTGAACAAGGTCTTTGTCATCCGCGACGGGGCGGCTCGCGAACAATTGGTTCAGTTGGGGCTGCTGGAAGACCGGATGATACAGATCAAATCCGGCGTTGCAGAGGGCGATATCGTCGCAGTATCCAATCTCGATTCACTTTTCGACGGAGTTTTCGTCGCTCAATAGCGGTAAAGGACCACACGTAGAGTTGTATGCAGTGGCTGGCTGAAATTTGCGTAAAACGACCTGTATTCGCGACGATGCTCATTCTCTCGCTCGTCGTCGTGGGTGCTTTTTCGTTCATGAGCCTCGGCGTCGATCTTTTTCCGAAGATCGATTTTCCGACCATCACCGTGACGGTGACCAATCCCGGGGCCTCGCCCGAAGAGATCGAGACCGAGATAACCGACAAGATCGAAGAAGCCGTCAATACCATCAGCGGTATCGACGAGATGCGTTCGGTCTCGCTCGAAGGCGTGTCGCAGGTCTTTGTCCAGTTCATTCTCGAAAAGAACGTAAATATCGCGGCTCAGGAGGTGGAGAACCGCGTCCAGAGCGTCATACCTCGTCTGCCCGAAACGGCAGAACGCCCGACCGTGCAAAAGCTGGACACCGACGCGGCTCCCGTTCTGCGAATATCTATCTCCGCACCGAAGTCGCTCCGTGAAGTGACTGAGGTCGCCAAAAAGCAGATCAAAGAGCGAATCCAGTCGATCAACGGCGTCGGTCAGGTGACCATCATCGGCGGCGTCGAGCGGCAGATCCACGTCTGGATCGATCCCGACAAACTTCGCTCTTACAACGTAACGCCGGCCGAAGTTTCGGGATCTCTGAGGATACAGAACGTCGAATTTCCGAGCGGCCGCCTGGATGAAGGCCAGCGTGAAACTGCCGTTCGCACGATAGGAAAGATCCAAAGACCTGAGGAGTTTGAGAACGTCGTCGTCGCCACACGCGGCGGCTATCAGGTCAAGGTGAAAGACCTAGGCTACGTCGAGGACGGTGCTGAGGAACCGCGTTCCGAGGCGCGTCTGAACGGCCAGCCTGCAGTTACGCTGATCGTCTCGAAACAGTCAGGACAAAACACTGTCGCCGTCGCCGAAGAGATAAAGGAACGCCTGAAAGAGATCGAGCCGACGCTGCCGCCTGAATTTCAGATGCGGATCATCGGTGACAATTCGATCTTCATCAAAAATGCCGTCGGAGCACTCGAGGAGCATCTGACCATCGGTTCGCTGCTGGCATCGATCGTCGTTTTCTTTTTCCTTTGGAATTTCCGCGCCACGTTCATCGCCGCACTCGCGATCCCGACGTCGATCATCGCAACCTTCGCTCTGATGTACGCGATGGGCTATACGCTCAATTCCATCACGATGCTCTCGCTCACGTTGATGGTCGGCATCGTGATCGACGATGCGATCATCGTGCTCGAAAACATCTACCGGTTTGTCGAAGAAAAAGGGATGAACCCCTATCAGGCCGCGATCGAAGGCACACGCGACATCGGCCTCGCCGTACTGGCGACGACGCTTTCGCTGATGGCGGTGTTCGTGCCGATCGGCTTTATGCAGGGCATCGTCGGGCGTTTCATGTCTTCGTTCGGCCTGACTGCGTCGTTCGCGGTCGGCGTATCGCTGATAGTTTCGTTCACGTTGACCCCGATGCTCGCCGCAAGGCTGATCAAGCACAAGACAAAAACCAAAGGACTCGAAGAGAACGAGAATGAACACGAAGCGAAGAGCAAGGAGCGCGGCTGGTTCCGATATTTGGATGCGACCTATACATTTCTGCTCAAATTCGCAATGGGCCACCGCTGGGTGATCATCAGCGTTTGCATTTTCGTTTTCCTGAGCATCGTGCCGCTTTTCATCTTCGTCGGCAAGAACTTCCTCCCTGTTGACGATCAATCGCAGTTCGAAATTCAGGTACGTGCTCCGGAAGGGACAAGTTTAGGAGCGACGTCGCAGATATTCGAACGAATCGCGGCCGAAGTGCGAAAGATGCCCGGCGTCACCGATACTCTTGCAACGGTCGGCGGCGGCACTCAGCTTGTTGTGAATTCAGGCACGATATACGTAAAGCTCGCCGACATTAAGGACCGCACCAAGTCGCAGGAAGAAATGATGGCAGACGCCCGAGATCTGCTGGCACAGTTTCCGGCAGAGCTCCGAACCGCGGTCCAGCAAGTGCAGGCATTTTCCGGCGGCGGTTTTCGCAATGCGAACGTGCAGTTCCTGATAGCGGGTCCGGACCTGAAAAAACTGGAAGAATATTCCGACAAGATACTGGCGAAAATGAAAACCGTCCCGGACGCAGTGGACGTCGATTCGACGCTGATCGCGGGCAAACCCGAACTGCAGCTTGAGGTGGACCGCGACACCGCGGCTGATCTCGGTGTACGCATCGGTGACGTCTCGCAGGCACTGAACACGCTCGTTGCGGGCCAGGAAGCGACGACGTTCAACAGCGGCAGCGACCAGTACAGCGTTCGGGTTCGGGCGATAAATACATTCCGTACCGACGTCGAAGGCCTCAAACGCTTGATCGTCCCGTCGTCAAAACTCGGCTGGGTCACGCTCGACCGCGTGGTCACCGTGAAGGAAGGCACCAGTCCAAGCTCGATCGACCGCACGAACCGCCAGCGTCAGGTCACGCTGCTCGCGAATACGCGGGCCGGCGGCTCCGCGGCGAGCATTACATCGGCGATAGACAGCTATGTGAAGGAACTTAACCTGCCTGCCGAATACAAAACAGGCTATGTCGGCCAATCGAAGGAAATGGGCAAAGCGGGCTTTTACTTCCTGCTGGCGTTCGTGCTGTCGTTTATCTTCATGTATATCGTGCTTGCGGCGCAGTTCGAATCTTTCATACATCCCGTGACCATCCTGCTGACGCTGCCGCTCGCTATTCCGTTCGGTATTTTAAGCCTGTTGATCGCGGGACAAACGGTGAATATTTTCTCAGGACTTGGTGTATTGCTTCTTTTCGGTGTGGTCAAAAAGAACGCCATTCTGCAGATCGACCATACGAACAGCCTGCGGTCGACGGGGCTCTCGCGATACGACGCGATCATTCAGGCGAACCGCGACCGTCTGCGGCCGATCCTGATGACGACCATCGCACTTGTAGCGGGAATGATGCCTCTGGTTCTCGCCACGGGAGCCGGCTCCGGAACGAACCGCTCGATCGGCGTTCTCGTCGTCGGCGGGCAGACGCTCTGTCTGCTGCTGACGCTCCTTGCAGTGCCGGTCTTCTATTCATTGTTCGACGATCTTTCTGAAATGCGGATCTTTAATTCGATAGGCCGCTTTGGCGAAAGGTTCTTTTCTACCATCAAAAGGCGCACCGCCGCAACGGCAAGTTCCATCATCGGGAGGCAATAGAGCAAGAAGTGAGTTGGCGTATTTTCCACATTTTTGCTGCGGTGCTCTTCCTATTTGGTGGAAGCTTTTTGCGGGCCCAAAATCCGGAAGACCTGAAGCCCGTGCCCGAGATCGCACCCGACTACCGTTCGGATGATAGGAAGTTTCCCGAACTCGGCCGAGTCGGCGTTGACATCACGAGGCAGCGTGCGATGATGCTTCGCGACGCCGTCGAGATGGCATTGGAGAACAACCGCGACATCGAGATCACGCGGAAAACGAACCGGGCAGCGGAATTTGACCTGCGTGCGACGGATGGTTTCTTTCAGCCGCGTCTGGTCGGTCAGGCATATTACGACCGCACGAAAACGCCGAACGTGAGCATCTTCAGCACCAACCGCGAAACGACGCAAGGCACGTTCGTCGGCAACGCGACACTGCAGGGCTACATTCCGAGATACGGCACTTCGCTTTCCGGCACTTTAGCGAATCAGCGTCTGACGACGGACAACCCGATCAGCATCCTCAGCCCGCAATACAACGCAACGCTGAGTTTCATCGTGAATCAGCCTCTGCTCCGCGGACGCAAGTTCGACGCGAACCGCCGTACTATCGAGATAGCAAAACGCAACGTAGAACTAACAGACACGCAGTTCCGGCAGCGTTCGATCGAGGTGGTCGCTGCGGTCGAGAAGGCGTATTGGGACCTGACCTTTGCATTGCGAAATCTCCAGGTGCAGCGTGACGCCGTCCGCGACGCAAAACAGCAGCTCGAACACAATCGCCGTCTCGTCGCCGAAGGCCAGCTTGCGCCGATAGATATCGTCGCGGCCGAAACACAGGTGGCAAATTTCGAGCAGGCGGTTTACGAGGCACTGAATGTCGTCAATTTGTCCGAAAACGCCCTGAAAAATCTGATCTCGCCGAACCGCAATGCCGCGATATGGACCGAGGCGATCACGCCTGTTCAACCGGTTGAGATCGCACCGCCCGCAGGCTCGCTCGAAAATGCCGTTGAGACGGCTATCGACAACCGGCCTGAGATCGAGCTGAATAAGACGCAGTTTCGCATCAACGATCTCGACAAACGTCTTTATCGTGAGCAGCGAAAACCGCAGATCGACCTGAACGCAAGCTACGGCACGTCCGGGATCGGCGGTTCTCAGAATCCGAATTTCTCTGCACCGTTCCCGCTTCCCTGCACGGTCGATCCGACGTCGCCGGCATGTCAGCAGCAGCAGACGAATCTCGCCGCATTGACCGGAAATCCATATTCGGGCCTGCTGCAGAATAAATTTCCTACTTTCCGCGTGGGCGTTACGTTCAACCTGCCGCTTTTCGGCGACAGGTCCGCGGACGCGCTATACGGCAAGGCCATGGTGGAGGCCGAACGGATCGAAACGCAGCGTGAACTGATAGAACAAGGCATTCAGGTCGAAGTGCGAAACGCGATGCAGGCGATCCGTACCGCCGAAGCAAAACTCCGCACCGCCGCCATCGCCCGCGAAAATTCGCAGCGTCAGTACGAATCAGAACAGCGAAAACTCGACGCCGGCCAGTCGGACGTTTACAAGGTGCTCGAACGCCAGACGGCTCTCACCGCCGCACGCAGCAACGAACTCCGTGCCCGCATCGACCTGAACAAAGCGATCGCCGAATATCACCGGACGACCGGCACTACGCTCACAGCGAACGGCGTCGAAGCAAAGCTGAAATAGTGAAATCGATAAATATCAATGGATTTGGCGACGATCTCGACGTGTCATTGAGCGATGTCGACGACGTTCGTGAGCCCGCCGCAAACGAGATCCGCGTCCGTGTTCACGCAGCCGGTCTGAATCGGGCAGATCTGCTGCAGATACGCGGGCTTTATCCGCCGCCCGCGGGCGTTGATCCCAGAATTCCCGGGCTGGAATACGCAGGTGTGGTCGAATCCGCCGGCATAGATGTGCATACGTTTTCGACAGGCGACCGCGTAATGGGAATTACCGCGGGCTGCTCCTTCGCCGAATACGTCAATGTCCACGCCGACACGGCGATGCTGATACCTGACCGGCTTTCATTTACAGAAGCCGCCGCCATTCCCGAAGCATTCATCACTGCTCATGATGCCGCATTTGTTCAGGCCGGTTTGAAAGAAGGCGAGACGCTGCTGATACACGCCGTCGGTTCAGGCGTCGGGCTTGCCGCACTTCAAATGGCGGCAGCAAAAGGTATCAAGACCATCGGAACGTCCCGCACCGCCGACAAATTGGAACGCTGTAAAGAGTACGGGCTCGAACACGCTATTGCGCTGCCGGACGGGCCTGAGTTTGCAGAGAAAGTCATGTCCGAGACTGACAGCAAAGGCGTCGATGTAATTCTCGACCTTGTTGGTGCAGCGTATTTCGATGAGAACCTGCGTTCGCTCGCAACGAAGGGCCGCCTGATGCTGGTTGGGTTAACAGCGGGACGAAAGGCCGAATTTGATATGGGGCCGGCGCTGACCAAGCGGCTGACGATCAAAGGAACAGTTCTGCGTTCTCGGTCAACTGAGGAAAAGATCGACGCGACACGGCGATTTGCGGACGAGATGCTGCCGCTGTTTGAGACGGGAAAGCTGCGGCCGAACGTCGATGGCGTATTTGCGGCGGCGGACGTGAAAGAAGCCTTGGAGTATCTTAGCTCTGATCGGAGTTTCGGGAAAGTGGTTTTGGAATTTTAAGACCGCATCCGCAGAGCGGCTGCTTCAGTAATGATACAAAGCCCCGCGACGCCAGCACGATCCAATTCGGCCATCAGCCTTACGGCTTCGGCGTGCGTCAGCCCGCCGGCCTCTACGCGGTCAAAAGAAACAACCGCCCAAGCCGGTTCTTCGATCTCGCTGGTTTCGATCACTGCAGGTTCCGGCGTTTCAGGAACAGGCTCCGCCACCGCGACACCTTCATCGCGCAGCAATTGTCCCAGAGTTGGCCTCATGTCCTGGATCTTCATTCCAATTGCCCCGAATCTATCACAACGCTTCACGCGGTGTAAACAACATTTTACCCAAATGATTCGGCACGCCGCTTACGTTAATTGGTAAAATGGGATTGGGTATGCTTTTTCGAGAGACGTATTTCATCACGGGATTTCCCGGTTTTATCGCCGAAAGGCTGATCGCTCGCCTCGCATCGAGCGAAACGCAGTTCTTCCTTCTGGTCCAGCCGCATTTTGTAGAACGAGCGATGAAAGAGATCGAAGAGATCTCCGTCGCAACTGCCGTCCCGCTTGAAAATTTCGTCATCGTTGAAGGCGACATAACGCAGCCGCAGCTCGGCATACCGAATGCCGATCTTGAGACCATACAGTTCGAAACGACGGACGTTTTTCACCTTGCGGCGGCCTACGATCTGGACGTGGAAAAGGACCTTGCGTTTCGTGTGAACCTGCAGGGCACAAAGAACGTCAACGACCTCGTGCTGTCGATCAAAGACCTGAAACGATACAACTACATCTCGACCTGCTATGTCGCGGGCAAACGCGATGGCGTCATTTTGGAGACCGAGCTCGAGCACAAAGCAGGGTTTCGCAACTACTACGAAGAGACGAAATATCTTGCCGAGCTCGAGGTCGAAAGGCTGAAGAATATGGTGCCGCTAACGATCTTTAGGCCTTCAGTGGTCGTGGGCGATTCCGAAACCGGTGAGACCGCCAAATACGACGGTATCTATTATTTGATCCATTATCTCCGCAAAGCACCGTGGCTTCTTCGTCTGATAAATGTTGGCAACAAACAGGTTAGGCTGAACCTGGTTCCGGTCGATTTTGTCGTCGAAGGCATAGCACAGCTCGCCCGCGACGGCGCCGCAATGGGGAAAACTATCGCTCTCGCAGACCCTGATCCGTTAACGACCGCCGCGTTATTCGACGCGATCGCAGTCGAAATGACCGGCCGAAAGTCCGAATTCGCCCCGCCTACCAAACTGGCGGAATGGTTTCTGAACACGGGCATCTCGCCAAAGCTTACGGGCCTGCCGCATTCCGGAGTACCGTATTTTTTCATATCGCAAACTTACGACACGGCGGTCGCCGACGAACTTCTCGCCGCTCATTCGATCGAATGCCCGCGGTTCAAGGACTACGTCGGCAATCTGCTTGATTTCGTCGAAGAGTATCCTAAGCTTTGAACGTTCGTTCTAAGTTGCGAGAGCCCGCGCGTCAGCGAGGGCCATAGCGAACGCCGGGAGCAAACGAAAGAAGTGCAAATATCTTCTGCCCGTATCGCTTTTATGTCCTTTCGCTCCGAATACCGCCCTTGCTGACGCTCGGGCTTCTGCAACTATGTAGATCTGAATGCAAAGAGATGCCAATATAGGGCATCATATTTGTCGAATGTCAGGCATGTTGCACACAAGAAAGATCTCATTCGCATTGTTTTTGCTGCTGTCGGCGGCGATCTTTACCTCCGCGCAGAGCGGTCGTGTGCAGCCGACGCCCACACCAACACCCCGGGACGACGACACGGTAAAGATCACTATTGAAGAGATAAAACTGAACGTCCTCGCCTTTGACGACAGCGGCAAATTCTTTCGCGGTGTGACCGAAAACGATCTGGTCATCGTCGAAAACGATCGCCTGCATCCGCCGACCAGCGTCCGCCGCATTCCTGCAAATGTTCTTATCATTATGGATACGGGCGGCGAGCTGCGCTACGTGAAATCGCTTGACCGTACGCGACGCGTAGCGATTGCTCTCATCGACGCTCTCGCTGAAGGCAATTCCATTGCGGTGATGCAGTATGCCGACAAGCCCGAACTGCTGGCGGAATGGACGAACGACAGAGGCGAGGCGCGTGCCGCAGTAGCAAGGTCGAGTTTTGGCAGAAAGTCAGCGTTTGTCGATGCGCTCAACCACGCCGCCGAATTGATGAAGCGTTCGGGCCTCGAGAACCGCCACATCGTATTGATCACGGACGGCACGGACAGTGTTGCCAATTCGTCCGCGAAGGTTGACGCGCTTCAACGGCTGACCGCGACCGACGCGAGTGTTCACGTTTTCAGCTACACAGAAATGGAATCCGTGGATATCGAACCGCGCACCAAAGGCATTTCCAAAACACCTCCACCGCGGCCAATGCCGGACGAGATCGCTGATACGCTGCCCAACGGCGTCCGCGACGCTGCGAAAGCTCCGCGCATCGCGACCATCAACACCGACCGCACTTTTATTCGACGTATGAAGGCCCGCAAGGCCGATCTGGACCTGAGCCAGGAACAGCTCGGCAAGCTCGCCGAGAACACCAACGGCGAATTGATTCTGCCCGGCACCGTCGACGAAATGATCGAAAAGGCACCACGCGTCGCACGTATGATCGATTCTGTTTATGTGGTCACCTATATGCCCCGCGAAGAGGCCGTCGGCACACGCGGCATCGCCGAACGAAAGATCGAGGTCGTCTCAAAACGCCCGGGCCTCACGGTTCAGGCCCGCCGTAAACTGCTGATCGCAACTCAAAACTAGAGGCGCCTGTCGATATTGACTTTTCGTTACATTAGAATTATTCTAATTTTGACTTAAGATGGCTATGGTCAAGGGGAATGAAAATGTTACGGGTTTGACGCGGCAGCGGGAAGCTGTATTGCGAGTTATCCGCGATTCTGAAGAGCACCTAACGGCGAACGAGGTCTTTGCTCATGCAAAAGCTCTGCTGCCGTCGATCTCATTTGCGACGGTTTACAACAGCCTACGGTTTTTGAAAGACGCCGGACATATTGCCGAGATACAGTTCGGCAACGGTGCCAGCCGATTTGACCGTTTCACCCACCGGCACGATCACGCCATCTGCACCTCGTGCGGAAAACTGGTCGATATCGAAATGCCGATGCCGAAGCAGTTCGTCTCAAGAGCGGCGGAAATGTCGCACTTTAAGCCCGAAAGCCTCGAATTCACCCTCCGCGGCACCTGTCCCGATTGCCAAGCTGCGAATTAGTCTTTCCGTTAAATATTTAGCGTCAAGATCTCCCAAAGTATCGCGGAGATCACATAAACGCTCACAAGGATCGAACTGATCAGTAGCAGAATGAGTATTCCGATCAGGCCGAAAACGAAAACGTAGTCGCTCGTCTTCCCTTTGCCGTGGCCTGCGGCACGTGTGCGGATAAGCTCCATATTTTGGCGGTTCGATTTCCAAAAGAAATCGAACGCATCGCCAAGAAACGGTATCGCACCCACCACGTAATCAAGCCCGATATTGAACGCCATACGCAGCAGCGTTATCTTTGGAACGCCGTAGCGGACACCTGCCAGCAGTATGTAAAACGATGCGAATGATGTCAGCGTGTCTCCGACGTTCGGTATCAGGCCGATGACCGCGTCCAACCCAAAACGCCACGTTGTTCCCGGAATGCGAAACAGTCCGTCCAGATAATGAGCGAGATTGTCGAGCCCTTCCTCGATCTCGACCTGGCGTTTTGTGATTTCGCTATCCGACATTTAATTGGCCAGAGAGCACACAGAGGCCACAGAGAGTATACCGTCCCGACATCGCTCCGTGTTCTCCGTGGGCTCTGTGGTGAATTATCTTCCTACGATCCGAACGGACAAGATCTTGTCCCCGCGGACAATGTTATCTACGACCTTCATATCGTTTTCGTTCACTCTGCCGAAAACGGTGTAGCCGCCGTCCAGGTGCGGCTGCGGTGCGTGCGTGACGAACCACTGCGAACCGCCCGTGTCTTTACCGGAAAGTGCCATGCCGACAACTCCGCGTTCGTACATTACGGTGTTCACCTCGCAGCGGATCGACCAGCCGGGGCCGCCGGTGCCGTCGCCGCGGGGATCGCCGTCCTGCATCACAAAATTGGGAACGACGCGATGAACGGCGAGGCCATTAAAATATCCGCGGCGTGCCAGCGTGATGAAATTATCTACGGTGAGCGGTGCGTCCTCGGGCAGCAGGTCGATCGTGAATCTGCCTTTCTGCGTTGTCAGGACGGCCTTCACGGAGCCGTTCTTTCGGGAAACGGCACGACGGTAATCTGCGTCGCGATAAATGATCTGGCCCATTCTCGTGGGGTTTCCGGGCGCAAATGCTCTCAGCGGCTCGGCTTTATCGCGATACCCCGGGAATTTGTCATCGAGTCCGTTGAGACGGATCAATTCCGCGGCTCGTTTTCGCACCAGATGATCTACGGAATCGAGCGCCGCACGCAGCGCGGGCTCGGCAGCTGCCTTGTCGAGCTTTACGACCGCCGCCAGCATCGCAAGCTGGGCGTCGTTGTCGCGGTCCATTTTCGCGGCAAAAAACGCATCGCGGACCGCAGCTACGTTGATCTCTGTAGTGGGACGTTCGCCCAACAGGCTAGCGGCAGCGGTGCGTATCTGAACGTCTTTGTTCTTTAGGGCAAGCCGCAGCAGCTCGTCTAGGTCGTCTGTGAAAAATCGTCCGTATGCGCGAAGGGCATCGGCACCGGCGAGTATCGTGTCTGCGTCCTCTTTCGGATCGGCTTCGGCAAATGCCTCAGCAAGCGGCTTCAGCACGGACGGAGCTTCGGCTTTCATCGCCTTGCCTTCGTCGGTCGCCGGTTCGATGCCGGCAAATTCGCCGACAATGGTGACCAGCGTTCGATACTGTTTCCAGTGTTCAAGCTCGGGCATTCCCTGATCGCCGCGGCCCGGAGCTATCCGCAGCCTTGCAACGTAAACCTCGGTCGCGAAACCTTTGTCTAGCTTGCCGAATTCACGTATCAAATTCAGCGCGGATTCATTGAACGAATTCGGTATTAGCTGGCCGAGAGCGGTGGCGAGCTCGATAAATTCATTCTCCTCGACAGGGTAGAAATTCAGCTTTTTCGCTTTCTTATAGGCTTGCAGAAGAGCTTCCCCGTAAGCGATCAGCGGTTCAACGGCGGCTTTGTCGCGCAAGGTCGCGAGCGAGCGTATCGCCGAAACACGGACCCGCGTGTCGCGGTCTTTCAATGCTGCGATCAGATCGGGAACTACCGACTTATCCTCTGAAACGCCGAGCACACGTGCCGCATTTGCCCGAGCGACGGCATCGGGATCTGACGCGAGCATCGATCGCAGCGTTGGAACGCCGATCTTTGCACGCAATCGACCCAGCGTATTTGCGGCATCAGCACGAATGCGGGCATCAGCATCCGTGAGAAACGCCGCTGCTGCCTGTTCGCCCTGTGCAGGACGTGCCCGCAAGACGGCAGTGATTCCCGCGAGCACGATGTCAGCGTTACGATCTTTGCCCAGTTCACTTTCCGCGGCGAGTACAGCGATGATCGCTTCGCTCAGTTTTGCCGCGGACGGATCTTTTGCGTTTGCAGCGGCGATCTTTCCTGCGGCTTCGACAGCCCTTGCGATGACGGCGGGGCCGCCCGCTGCCTCGCGGTCGAGTGAAACCGCTGCCTGTTTCAATATCGCTTCGGCTCCCTTGACCGATTCGATCTCACCGATCGCGAACGCTGCCATTGCACGAACAGCATTGGAACCGTCACTCGCAAGCAGTTCCGCTAACACAGGTATCGCCGCCTCGTTTCCGATGCGTCCTGCAGCAAGCGCCGCACGCCTACGCACATCAGCATTCGGCGACCGCAGTAAATTTTCCAGCGTCGCGTCATAACGCCGGGCGTCTTCCGCCTTTACGATCTGGATCTGGGTATTAACAGGTACCTGCGCAGCAGCGAACACGGCCGACAAACATATAGCGGCAAAGATCAAACTAGTTCGTTTCATAAACATGCCTCGGGTCGAGATATCTAATGATATCCCTACACGAGGCTGTCAAAAAATGCGGAACGCTCTTAAGCTCGCCTATTCGACCTCAACGATCTCATACGTCGTGTTGATGGCCGCGGTCGGGCGGACGGTGGCGGCGACGGAGCAGTATTTCATATCCGAAAGCTCGACGGCGTCGGCTACCGCTTTTTCGGAAACGTCGCGGCCATACACGATATGGTGGACGTCGAACGAGATGAATTTTCGCGGATGATCGTCGGCGCGTGTGCCGGTTATTTTGATCCTGTAGTCAGTTACCTGCTGGCGTTTTTTCTCGAGTATTGACGCGACATCTACCGCAGTACAGCCTGCGACGGCGACCAGCAGCATTTCCATCGGAGTAGGTGCGGAGTGCCTATCTCCTTTAGTATCCATAAGTTGTGCGAGCCCGCCGGGCCCGATACCGATAAAGAGCTCGTCCCCGCATGAGATCACTTCTGCGGACATTGTATTGCTTGTTGCCATGATATTACGCGCCGAAACAGTTCAATTTTATCATACGAACCTGCGCAATCATCTTGGCACGCAACCCTTGGCACGCGTTATGCTTCAAAGAGCGCGTAGGGGCAGTGTGTCCCAAGGTCGGCTCACAATTGCCATCATAATGAGGATGCTGAAAATGTTTGGAAAAATTCGTTTACTTACCGTGGCCGCAGCTGCGATGTTCGTTATCTCAGGTTTATCGGCCACCGCAGAGGCCCAGAATCGCAATGAACGCGAGGTCCGCGATACGGTGCGGGCGCTGAAGTCGCGGCTAGACGATTTTGAATACAATCTGCGTTTTCAAATGCAGTCGAGCTCTGATTCGAACGAACTTCTCTCTGATGCTCAGGACATGATCCGGGAGATGCGCGACCGGATGCGTGAATTTGAGCAGAATTTCGACCGAAAACGCGAGAACCGCAGCGATGCGCGTGCGGTCATCGACGCTGCACAGCGTGTGGAACGCTTCCTCGGAGATAATCCTCAGAATCAAAAGGTGATGGATAACTGGATGGGCGTGCGAACATCGCTCGACCGTTTGGGTGCCAATTATGGCATCGTCACACGATGGGGAGCTGATGCCGGAACGAGCGGCGGCTATTCGCAGCCGATGCCCTCTAGTACTCTAAGCGTGGGCCTTTCAGGGACTTACGAACTTGACCGGGAACGCAGCGAACGCATCGATGATGTACTTTCGGGCGAGAACCTGAGCGATGAGGATCGCGATGACCTTGCCGAAAAGCTCGAGGCCCCGGAACAGCTTGCTATTGAGATACGCGGGCGACAGGTGACGCTCGCTTCCTCCAGAGGGCCGGCAATAACGCTGACCGCTGACGGCCGCGACAAGGTCGAACGCAACGCCGCAGGTGCGACGGTGCGGCTGCGTGCGACGCTGAGCGGCGACACGCTGACAATTTCAAGCCTGGGAGGCGAGACGGATTATACGATAACTTTCACATCAGTAAGCAATGGGCGTTCGATGAAGGTATCACGCCGGATAACTACCGAATATTTGCGTCAGACGGTATTCGCCGAGAGCGTCTATAACAAGACGGACTCCGTTGCCCGGCTCAATATCGGCGGCGGTGCCGCTCCGAATGATGACAACTACGGCGGCTATTCCGAGAACGATCCGCCCAGCAGCAGCACACAAGGGACGACGCAAGGCACATCAACGGGCCGCGGCCCTGTGATCGCAACATCTCGTCCGGGTAACTACGTTGTCCCATTCAATACCTCGGTGACGGCTCTGCTCGACAACGAGATCCGGACCGGAGTTTCGCAGAATAACGATCGGTTTCGAATGACGGTGCAGTCGCCGGACGAGTTTCGCGGTGCCGTTATAGAGGGTTACATAACTAACGTGAACCGCTCGGGCCGCGTTTCCGGCAGGTCGAATATAACGTTCAATTTCGACAAGATCACGCTCCGCGACGGGGCAACCTACGATTTTGCGGGCGTACTGGGGGAGATCCGCGATCTTAATGGAAAAGTGATCAAGATCGACGACGAAGGCTCCGCGAAAAGCGATTCGCAGACGAAAGAGACCGCAAAACGCGGCGGTATCGGTGCAGGCGTAGGAGCCATCATCGGAGCAATCGCCGGCGGCGCAAAAGGCGCGGCGATCGGTGCCGTGATCGGCGGCGGAGCGGGAGCCGGTTCGGTGATCGTCACCGGCAAGGAAGAACTTCGGCTGATGCAGGGGACGACATTCGTACTGACATCTACGTCGCCGGATCGAAGCTATCGATAATTTCTCGCAACGGCAGCGAATTGGACGGTGCGAAAGTGCCGTCCTTTTTTAATCCTTTTGCTTGGGGCGAAAAGTAGAGTAATCTTCCGCTGTTATGTTGGGTATATCGGAAGATATCGAAGCCTACCGAGACCGCTTGTGGCGGCGTGAGGAGCATCTTCGCGTCAAAACGGTCGAGGACGTCGAGGCGATGGTCGAGGACCTCGGCTTCTGCCTCGGGATGACCGATGTACGCAAACGTATGCCGTCCGTCTATATCGCCGTTTGCGGCCGCCGCGATGCACATATGCCCCGCAACGTTCAAAAAGACGAAGAGGCGAGTGCCGCATGGGTGTTGAAGGACGAGGTCATCGCACGCGGCCGCGTTTATTACGGCAAGATCCATAAGGGCAATTCGATGTTTCTCGCACCACGGCTGATACCTGTATTCAACTCGCTCTGGGGCTGCTCAAAAGCCGGCGAGGCGGGCGTTTTGTCTAAAGACGCTCAGGCCGTTCTGAAAATATTGAGAAAAGAATGGGAAATGGCGACAGCCGATCTGCGTGCCGAAACGGGATTTGACCGTGCAAGACTGACTAAGGCCATCGACGAACTCCAAAAGCGAATGAAGGTCGTCCCCGCGGAGGTGGTTTACGTGCCGAAATTCACCTACATTTGGACGCTCGCAGAAGGACGCTTTCCGAAAGAGTTGAAAGTGAAGATGAAACGCGAAGATGCAGTTCGCGACCTGGCAAGGGCATACTTGAGGGCGTTCGGAATGACATTGCGCGGCGAGCTTGCAGGCAAATTCGGCCTGTCACGAGCCGAAGCGGGCAAGGCGAATCACGAACTTGTGGATGAGGGTTTAGCTGATCGTCTCGCTACGGGGATTTACGAGCTAAAGAACATTTAGCAGCCGAGATCACCGAGCATACTTAGATTTGTATCTCTCCCCTCAATGTTCTATGTGTGCTCTGTTGCTAAACCTTCATCGTCATCAATGCAGCAAATGTTTCAATTCCATCCCAAAGATTCTGGATACGGATATTCTCATTCTCCGCGTGCTGATTGTTATCGTGATTCGCAATCGGAACGGTGATCGTCGGCATCCCCAGCGTATCGCTGATGATCGACAGCGGCAGGCTGCCGCCGAGGCTTGGCATACGCACGATCGGTTCAACAGACGCGGCCTGGACGGCGTTGATCACGGCGATGGAGATCGGTAGGTCCATCTTCGTACGCTGTGCATTATATCCGTCCTCTAGCTGAGTGAATCTGGCTATGAAGGGATGTTTGAGACGCTCGGCATCGGTCGGGTCGCGATCGATCACATAGAAGCCCTGCGATTCGATATGCCGGCGAAGCTTTTCGATCTGACGCGCGACGTCGTTGCCTTTGACGAGCCGCAGATCGAGAACCGCCGTAGCGGTCGTAGGAATGACGTTTCTCGCAAGGCTGCCGACATCGCCGCTTTTGAAGCCGTTGATGTTAAGTGACGGCTGATTGATGCGTTCGAGAAGGCTGCCGCCGCCTTCTGTAAACGTGATCCCAAGCTGCTTCTTGAGCTCGTCGTCGTACTGCGGGGCTTCTTTGATGGCTTGAATCTCAATCGGTCCAAAGGGCACCACGTCGTCGGCCCATCCCTTGATAATGATGTTTCCCGCGGCGTCCTTCATCGACGCAAGTAGCCTCGCAAGCGTCATCGCCGGATTCGGTGACCAGTTGCCGTAATGCCCGCTGTGCAGCGGCCGTTTGGCGCCATAAACAGTGAGATCTACGTTAACATCACCACGCACGCCAAACACAACCTGCTTTCGTCCCGACTGATGAACCGGGCCATCGCACACGATAAAAGCGTCAGCCTTCAGCAATTCTTTGTTTTTGGTGAGTATCTCTTTCAGGTTCGGCGAACCTGCCTCTTCTTCACCCTCAAAGAAAAATTTGATGTTCACCGTCGGCTTTATCCCTTTTGCGACCAGCGCGTCAAACGCGGTGAGGATAGCAAAAACACCGGCCTTATCATCCGACGCCGATCGTGCGTAAATGCGCCATTCGGGATCGATCTTTGTCGTCGCTGACGGCCACGGCAGATCTTTGCCGCCCTTTTCGAGCGAGTTCGACCGCAGTACCGGTTCCCAAGGTTTACTCCCCGTCCACGCTGCCGGATCGGCCGGCTGCCCGTCGTAATGAGCGTAAAAAATAATAGTTTTCGTCGCACCCGGCGTCATCCATTCACCATAAACGACCGGCGGAACCTTTTTATCGGCGGCCTCAAGCAATTGCGGTTTCAAGCCGCGTTTAGTCATCTCGGTAACAAGATGGTTAGCATTCTTGCGGATGTTAACCGTATCAGATGCAATATTGGGTATCGAGAGAAGTTTTACGAAATCAGTAACGAGGCGATGTTCGTTAGCTTGGCGGTATTCGCGAATCGTGTCCGTTTGAACACTCTGCCCGAGCGTTAGTTGAACGATTAGAGCGAAAAACGAAAACGCGAGTCCGATCTTGTTCATAAATTGCCTCTAGCTTTAGCTGCAGGTTAGCATACACAATTACTTGGGCTTCAGCCCAACCTCAATTGAAAGTTGGGCTAAAGCCCAAGATCTCAAGAACGACAAAAACCCCACTCTAAAGAGCGGGGCAATCCCAAATGTTGACAGAATGTTGAAAGTGGCTACTTCCTCCCGGAAGCGGTTATCCCTTGCACCGAAGGATCAATTAAACAGCAGGATTTCTGAAGATCTCCGCCAGCTCCCGCATTCGATGTGCGTCCTTCGGGTTCTTTGCTCTGAGCGCGTCCTTGGTCAGAGCACCGGCGAGCCCATTCAACCTAGCGGCCTCGGCGGTCGAACCTTCAGCCTTGCCGATCGCTTGGCGCATCGCCGCGATGCGTGCCGCCGGAAGTGCGTTCGAACGCTCAAGCTGGTCGAGGTAGGCCTTCGCGACTGTGAGATCATTGGTCCACTTTATGCGTTCCTGATGCTGGACATTCAACACGTCGAAGCGAACTGAATTTGCCGCATCGATCTCGTTTTGCGTTAAGAACTTTGTCGGCGTCAGTTCGAAAACGTCCAGGCCGCGAGCGATCTCGGACGAATAGATATGGCCGTTGTACCAATATGCCGACCACGAGCCGCCCATAACGAGGACGTTCGCGTCGATCGGGCCGCGGTCGAAATAGGCGATCTCGAAAGGCTTTGCAGGATCGGTGAAATCTTTGACCGAAATGCCGCCCTGATACCATGCCTGCACCTTGATGTCGCGTCCGGGCACGGGAACGAGCGAACCGTTGTGTGCAACGCAGTTTTCCTGATCTGTCTGTGCGGCAGGCAGTTTGTAATAATTTTGGAATTTCAGCTTGTTGTTATCGAGCGTGAAAACCGCATTCGCACCCCATTTGTCGGGGTCATTCTCGCGGCAACGCGGGCCCATGCCGCCGCCCCATTCGTCGGTAAAGACGACCTTTTTACCGTCGTTCGAGAACGACGCCGAGTGCCAATAGGCATAGTTCGGATCGTTGACCGCGTCAATGCGTTTCGGATTTACAGGGTCGCGAATGTCAAGCAAAATGCCGTTTCCGGCACACGCACCTGCGGCCAGGCCGATCTCAGGATAAACGGTGATATCGTGACACTGATTCGTCTCCTCTTTACGGCCGGCATTCGAATGCGAACCGCCGTCATCGAGTACGTTGATCTTGCCTGTCTTTTCGTCGCCGAAAATACGCGGCGTTGAAACGATCTTTGCGTTCTCCGGATTTGCGAGCGGGACCTTTATGACCTCGATTCGGAACAACGCCGTATTCGGGTCTTTATCCGGCGGGCCGCCCGAACAGCCTTCCAGCTCTTCGCCGGGCCGTACGAACGAAGTTCCCGAAATGTAAACGTAAACGTTCTCTTTGTCTTTCGGATCGACGAGCAGCGTGTGGGTGTGCGAACCGCGGCATGATTGGACGGCGGCGACCTGTTTCGGCTTTTGAATATCGGAAATATCAAAGATCCTCACGCCGCGAAAGCGATCCTTATTCGCAGCAGGCATCCCCATTCCCATCGGCCCCATCGGTGCCGGCGGAAAGCCTTCGGTGCCGCAGTCGAGGCGGCCGTTCGGCATCTCGACCGACATGAACATCAGGTTGCCGTGCACCGAAACGTCGCCCTGTCCGCCCGGACAGATCAGTGATGTGAGCAGCTTTGTTTTCGACGGCGTCGAGATGTCATAGATATTTATGCCGTAGAAATTGCCCAGGAAAAGCTTGTTGCCCTGAAATGCGATGTCCGAATTGGCGAATGCGAGCCCCGCGAATGCAAGGCGTTCCTTTTCGGGGATCATCCGCGGGTCGGGAATGCCGAGAGCTTTCAGCGCGTCGCCGACCTTCGGAGCGCTCGGATCGACGCCCATGTCGAAGGCCTCGGGCTTTTTCAACAGCGAAATATGCTTGATGCCGAACGCCGCCTCGCCGGCGTCAAAAAGCCCCGGTTTCAGATTCGCACGCGGGTCTTTTGTATCGGCACCCTTCATGCCCGCGGGCATCTTCGGGGCCGAAGGAAGCTGCGCATTTGCCGCGATGGCGAATGCGAACACTATAAGAGCGACAAAGGACAATTTCTTCATAAGTGATGTGTATTACGGCAAACTTGCGAGTAAAGTTTGCATTGTTTTGATCTCGGCACGCTGGCCGCTGTCAACGTCGGTCGCAAAGCTGAAAAGTTCTGCGTCCTGACCGGCTCCGGCGGCGTCAAAAAGGTCTTTGACCATCGTGAGGGCACCTTCGTGGTGCTGTATCATTCCCGCGAGGAAAAGGCGGTCGAACTCGCCTCCGCGTTCTCGACGCAGAGCATCCATCTGCTGCCTCGTGAGCATGCCGGGCATCATTTTATGCTGCGTGGAACCGTGCGCACTGCCCGCGTTTTCTGATCCATCAATGCCGCGGAACGCGAGCCACTTTTTCATGAAGTCCATCTCGTCGGTCTGGCCGCGGGCGATCCGGGCACCTAGTGAGCGAAGGTCCGCATTTTCGGTGCGCGCCATTATCAGATCGGTCATCTCGACCGCCTGCAGATGATGAACGATCATCCCGCGCATGAATTCGATGTCTTTAGCAGAAACCGGCGGCAGCTTTGCCCGAGTGTCGGGAGGCAAAACGCGCGTCGGCTGCCCCGGTGCTCCGGGCTGAACGATGACCGGCGGTTTCTCGTTTTCCGTTTGCTGAGCCGCTGTCTGATCACTTGAAAATACAAAAATCAGTATCGCCGCGATCGCATATGCTAGGACGAACCTTGAGAGTCTTACGTAATCTTTGAGTTTGGGCACCTTCATCGATGGCATATCTTGTCACACTCGTTTAACGTGATAGTTCGATGAGGAAACATAAACCGCAGATGCACGCGGAGGCACGCAGATATTCAGGCAATGTTATCTAGAAACTGAGATTGAAAGATGCGTTTGACCTCGACCCTTGGGCGTCCAAAATTTATTAGCAGACAAAGCGGCAACTTGGTCGCATTCAAATAGTTGATACATTGGGCCTTGTGAATTTCATTGAATCCGTTGCAGGATTTCAGCTCAACGATCAAAACTCCCTCGATCAGAAGGTCCGCAAAATATTCACCAACGATCACGCCGTCATAGATTACGTAAATGGGCTGTTGCGTCTTTACCCTGAGCCCGAGTTTTCGCAACTCATGAGCCAATGCGTTTTCATACACCTTTTCAAGGAACCCGCTTCCAAGAGAGTTGCTGATCGTATGACAACAACCGATGACTTTTTCAGATAGGCTGTTAAGTTCCGATTCAGTCATAAGCTGAAAATCTAACCGCAAGTAAACGAAATCCGCGTTCATCTGCGTTTATCTGCGGTTAGTTTTCTTAGTACTTCATCAACTCCTGCACGGCGACTTCGACGTCCTCTGACTGCGGCAGGATGAAGTCCTCCACTTGCGGGGCATAGGCGACGAAGGTGTCGGTCGCGCCGACGCGTCGGACCGGAGCGTCGAGGTATTCAAAAAGCTCGTTCGAAATGCGTGCGGCGATCTCGGCGCCGTAGCCATAAGAGATCGGATCTTCGTGAGCGACGAGCACACGGCTCGTCTTTTTCACGGATTCGGCAATTGCTTCCCAATCGTACGGAACGAGCGTTCGAAGATCGATCAGCTCGACCGAAATGCCCTGCTGTTCGAGCCGTTTCGCCGCCTGATTTGAGCGTTCAACCAGAGCACCAAAGGTGACGATCGTGACGTCGCTTCCCTCGCGTACGGTCTTTGCCTTGCCGAACGGAATAAGAAACTCACTGCCGGGATACGCGGATTTATTGTAAACCTGGCGGTAAAGATGTTTGTGTTCGAGGAAAAGCACGGGATCGTCGCAGCGGATCGATGTTCGGAGCAGGCCGTTAGCATCGAGTGCCGTTGAAGGATAAACGATGCGAAGCCCGGGCGTATGCGCGAACAGCGTGGTGCCTGATTGCGAGTGGTAAACCGCACCGCCTTTCAGATAGCCGCCCACCGGAACACGCAGCACCATCGGGCATTTCGAATCGCCGTCGCTTCTCCATCTGGTCAAGGCGACCTCATTGCGGATCTGCATCATCGCCGGGAATATGTAATCAAAGAACTGTATCTCGACCACGGGTTTTAGCCCTCGGAGCGCCATTCCAACGGCACGTCCGACGATGTTCGCTTCGGCGAGCGGCGAATTGAAAACGCGTGCCGAGCCGAATTTTCTTTGCAGATTTGCCGTTACCTTAAACACGCCGCCTTTGCCCTTGACGATGTCGAGATATTCCTCACGTGAGCAATCGGCAACGTCCTCGCCGAAAACGACGATCCGCGGATCGCGTTCCATCTCCTCGTGCATGCAGCGGTTGATCAGATCGACCATCGTGCCGGGATTGCCTGACAGTTCAGCACCGTTTTCGCTATCAAACAGCTGACGGTCGGTCGGATCGACATCCGGCGAAAATACGTTGCGAAGCGCGGATTCCGGCGGCGGCTGAGGTGTTTCGACCGCGATGTCCGCGGCCTTGTTGACCTCGTCGTCAACTTCCTTGCGAAGAGCTTCGAGCTTTTCCGAAGTAATGATGCGCTCGGTCATCAGAAACTCAGCAAATGTGCGTATCGGGTCGATGGCGGCGTCAGCATCACGCTCTTCATCGGGGCGATACAATTTTTCGTCGTCCGACAGCGAGTGCGAATAGGGCCGTATCACCTTGCCGTGAACAAATGCCGGGCCTTTGCGCTCGCGGCAGTATTCGACGGCTCGCTTGAACGCGGCGTAAGAATCCAGCGGGTCGGTTCCGTCGCACTTTTGAATAAAAAGGTTCGGGAAGCCGGAAACGAGTTTAGATATATCGCCGCCCGCGGTGTTTACTTCGACCGGAACAGAGATCGCGTAGCCGTTGTCCTCTACGACGAAAATTACCGGAAGTTTGAGATTGCATGCGGTGTTCAGGGCTTCCCACCATTCGCCTTCGCTGGTCGTGCCGTCGCCGACCGACATATAGACGACCTCGTCACCCTTGTAACCCGTGATCTTGTCCTGAAGTTCAGGGAGCAGCGTTGCGCGATAGCTCGCCTCGGCAGCACCGACCGAATGAAGCGCCTGCGTTCCCGTACACGAAGACTGCGACGGAACATTCAGGTCCTTGTGTCCCCAGTGCGAAGGCATTTGGCGGCCGTGCGAATTCGGATCGACCTCAGCTCCGACCGATGAATAAAGCATTTCCTGCGCCGTCATGCCCAAGCCGAGCATCAATGCGCGGTCGCGGTAATAAGGAAAGAACCAGTCGTAGCCCGGCTTCATCGCCTTTGCGGCGCCGACGAGCATTGCCTCGTGGCCCGCACCCGAGATCTGGAAGAATATCTTGTTCTGGCCTTTCAGCTGTATCTCTTTGTCGTCGATGCGGCGCGACATATACATCGTCCGATACATCTCGACCAGCGTCTCGGCCTCCAAGCCGTGATACTTGTCATCTGCCGCGGCAGATGCCGCACCGGCTGCCTTTGCGTTCAATTTTTCAGTCGCAGTCGCCATTGTTAAATCTACTTTTTATAAATAATTCTGAATATCGGGCAAGGTTCTACGATACCAAATCGACGAAAGGCGGGCAATTTCGGAGTTCTGGACCGCATTTCTGCAATATTAGCCGGCTCAGGATATCGCCGCGGCCGACAGCAGAACGAACGGCGACCTGATCGAGCACCGAGACGGAATATCTGAACTCAGAGACCGTAAGTGTTATCTAGCCTTCAACACCCAACCGACCGGATCGACCGTCGGCACATCTCCGGTGTACGAGACCCTTGCTTTACCGTCTTTCATCTCAATGCGCTCCGTTTTACCGTTGATCACGACATCAAGAGGCATCGGGAACGGCAAGTTGTTCGGCGTTTCCCAACTAAGACTCAGCGTTCCGGGCACGAGTTCCAATACCAACTTCGGGAGTTTCGGCTGACGCAGATAAACCTCAAAGAACCAGCCGAGTTCCATTTTCGATTCTTCCTCTGCAATGGTCAGGAAATCGTCCGTGTTGACCAGCCGCGTCTGTGAACCGTCGGTTCTCGACTCCATCTCTTTGTCGGGATACGCCATTCTGCGGAGCGCTCGGAAAAATGCCTCATCGCCGATCAGATATCGAAGCGTGTGCAGCACGACGGCGCCTTTGCCGTAAATGTCGCCGTCGCTTGCGATGAAATCAGGTGCCTGCAGATAAACCTCGTATGCGAACTTCATCTCACGCGGAGCAACGGGCTGCATATTGCGAGTTCTGGCGGCGCGGTTTCGCATTCCCGCAAAATAAGCGTCCTTTTTGCCGATGTGTTCCAGATAGAGCGTGTCCATGAATGACTGAAAACCTTCGTGTATCCAGAAATCACGCCAGTCGCTCGCGGTAACTAGGTTCGCCCACCATTCATGGCCGTATTCGTGAAGCATCAGCCCGTCGATGCCGTCCTCGTTGTACTTGAACTTGTTGCCATACGCGATCATCGTCGAATGCTCCATCCCGAGATGCGGCGTCTCGGCGATGCCGAGCTTCTGCGAACGCCACGGGTACGGACCCAGATATTTTTCAAGGAACGCATTGTACTTCTTCGTTTCCTCGATCAGCCGCGGCCCTTTCTCAAAGTTTTCGGGCAGTATGTAGAATTCGATCGGGATGTTCTCGCCCGTGATGCTTTTGACGCTGTCTTTGATGACCTTGTAGGGAGCGGCGTTAAAAACCAGCGAGTAGTTCGGGATCGGATTCTTTACCGACCATTTGAAAGTTGTAGTACCGTCCGTATTCTTATCGACGCGTTCCAAAATGCCCGGCCCGGCAACGACGAGCGGATCGGGGACCGTGATGAACATATCTGCAGTATCGGCCTTATCGGACGGGTGATCTTTGATGGGGAAATAAAGGTCGGCA
This sequence comes from Acidobacteriota bacterium, assembly GCA_016700075.1. Taxonomy (NCBI): domain Bacteria; kingdom Pseudomonadati; phylum Acidobacteriota; species Acidobacteriota bacterium. Next base: position 1,719,429 of record CP065000.1, read on the forward strand.
CCGTCGTTTTGCAATGCGACCGAGATCCAATCAGCACCTGACGGAGTTTTCTCCCACATAAAACCGCCGATCCACGGCGGACGCGGAGCAACGCGGGGCTTGCCGCTGTACTTGGTCGTGATCGCGAACATCTCGCCTGCCTGAAGCGTCTGCGGCAGTTTGATCCAGATCTTTCCTCCGCGGCGTTCCCATTTTGCCGGTGTCATCCAGTTTTCGATGGACTCGATCTGAAACGGCGTGTCAAGATCAACGACGATCACATTCGTCGGATGGACGATGCGGCCCGTCATCAGCACTTCGCCGATTATCGAACGCTCTTTCGGATCGACCTTAACGTCGATCCCATAGTAATAGACGTCATACGCCGCTTGCTCATAACTCAGCGGGCCGCCCGTTTCTGTCGGGCGGACGCCAAGATCACGCTGGCCGTATGCTGCAGCGGCAATGACTAAAATCGAAAGGAACGAAAAAAGTATAGACCTCATATAAGACCTCGCAGGCGCTGAAAGTTTCAAGGCATTCTAGCACGGACGCCGGTTTTCGCTTGCCTTTTGCAGAGCAAGCGAATATTTTTTCATAACAAATGCGCATCGCAATTTTCTTTTGTTCATTGATGGCTTTCAGTTTTGTCGGCATCACGGGCCAGGAACCGGCAGCATCTCCCGAAACAAAGAAGGCCAACGAACGCCCGCAGGCCGCCGCTGCAGCGAAAGAGCCTTTCGACGACGCCGACATCAAAACTATGGCATCGAAATGTGTCGAGCTCGATACGGAAGCCGGGCTGATCGTTATCGAGCTCTATCCCGAAAACGCACCTGAAACCGTCCGCAATTTTCTCAACCTCGTCGCGATGGGCTTTTTTGATACGACGACATTCAGCCGCGTCGTGCCGGATTTCGTCGTGCAGGGCGGCAATGTCTGGACCCGCGAAGGCGGTGTTACGACCGAAATGGGAGCGCGTGCCCGCCGCCGCCTAAAGGACGAACCGAACCGCATTTTGCACGAACGCGGCGTCGTTTCGATGGCACGCGGTGAAGAAGCCAACACCGCTACAACGAATTTCTTTATTCTGGTAAGTGATTCACCGCACCTGGACGGCACATTCGCCGCGTTCGGCCGCGTCTCAAAAGGAATGGACGTCGCCGACGAGATAAACAAAGCCAAAGTAACGAACGAAAAACCGGAGAAACCTGTGAGGATCAGAAAGGCGTCGGTGAAAAACTGCGGGACCAACCAAGATTCAGTGGTTAGTGTTAAGTGACAAGTGACAAGTTGTAACGATCCACTTATCACTTATCACTGAAAAAATGATCTAATCCGCCAGATCAATATCCAGCGTCATTTGATATTCATTTGCCATTGATGGATGGCCGTGGGCGAGTGAAACTTCGATACCTTTGCGGTAAGTTTCGATCGCCTTTTCGCGCTCACCGTTCGCAAGAAAGGCTTGGGCAAGCGTTCCGTACGCGTTACCTTCGTCGTCGGCCTTTTCGAGATAAGCTTCCAACAACGCGATCACCTTTTGATGATCACCTGCCTTTTCGTATTCCTTTGCGAGGCCAAACATAACCATCGCATTCGACGGATCGGCGGCGAGCATTTGTTCGAAAACTGCGATTCGATCCTGCATGCTTTGAGTTTATCAAGCGAGGCCGTCAAAACAGAGTCTGCTGAACGGGTTCGGCCGCCGGGATGTTGGGCTCGTCCCCATCTACGACGGCACGTTCGCTTTGTTTGAAACCAAGGCGTTTGGCGTGGAAATCGAACAGCTTTTTCGTTACTTCCCACTGCTCGGTACGGCCCGTCATGCGCTCTGCGTAGCTGCGATGGCGCAAACCGCCGCCGCGTTCGCGGCCCATCATATTGATGATCTTGCGGACGCGGGTTTCGGGAAGCCGCTCGTTCATTTTTTGCACAAAATACTCCTCGATCGAATCGGTATCGATATGGAGCATCGACATGAACGCTCGCTGTGCGCCACTTTCTTTTGCACGTTCGAGGAGACCGGGAATGTCGGCTTCGTTGTAGCCCGGGATCACGGGTGCGATGCCGATGCCGGTCTTGACGCCGGCGTCAGAAAGCATTTTCATCGCACGAAAACGGGCTTCGGGGACCGGCGTGTACGGCTCAAAAGGATTCGAGCGTTCTTTTGTCAAGAAAGGCAGCGAGAAAAAGACCGTTACTTCCGAAAGCTTCGTTATGATGCCCAGATCGCGTGTGACGAGCGGCGATTTCGTTACGATCGCGACAGGCACGCGAAATTCGACGCATACTTCGAGACACTGCCGAGTCAATTTATACTCCGCCTCGAGCGGCAAATACGGATCGGTCGCGAATGAAAAATCAAGGTGCGGCATTTTGTCGCGGCATTTCTTTAGCTCTTCGCGAAGAAGCTGAGGGGCGTTCGGCTTGACGACGATCTTTGTTTCAAAATCCGTCCCGGCTCCGTAGCCGAGATATTCGTGATATTGGCGGGCAAAACAATACGTGCAGCCGTGAATGCAGCCGCGATAGCAGTTCACGGTGTAACGCCAACCGCCTTCCCAGTCAGACGCAAAAGCTTTTGTGATTACCTTTTTTGTCGCGGTTTCTTCAAAAACCTCCAGCTTTGTCGGCGGCGGTTCACCGACGTATTCCGCCGAATAGCGGTTATATGGATTTGGAGGATTCTTAACATGTCGCACAGATGCAACACTATCGCATCTGCAGAGAAAAGGCAATATTTGCCACAGAGCACACAGAGAGCACGGAGAAATAAGTAGCAAGAAGTCAGAAGTCAATAGAAAGAAGCATTGGTTCCTTTCCAGAAGGCTGAAAACTATCGACCCGGAATTTCCTCTGTGCCCTCGGTGTGCTCTGTGGTGAAGAGGTCCTTCCGCATCAGCAGGTCGGTCTGCGGGTCAGAGCCGAGCTGGAATATGTGTGTGCCGCAAAAGCTGAAGCCGTTACGCTCATAGAAACGCTGAGCCCGCGGATTGTGTTCCCAAACGCCGAGCCACATCACGTCGCAGCCCAGTTCGCGTGCCTTAGAAAAACAGGCATCCATCAACATCTGACCGACGCCTGTGCCCAAAAATCTCTGGTGTGAATAAAGCCTCGCAAGCTCGATCGGGCGCGATGCCGTGATGCCATCTTCGGAGGCTCCATTTACCAACTTGGCATATCCGGCAGCCTCGCCGTCGATCTCGGCGATAAGAAACATATTTCGTTCATCGCCAAGCTCGCGTGCGATCTGCTCTTCAGAAAACGCCGCCGCCATATACGCCGCCATGTCCTCGGGCCGATTCGCCGGATGAGCGTGAAACGCGTCCCAAAACGTCACGTATGCGAGCTCAGCGAGCATTGCCGCGTCGGTGACCAAAGCTGATCTGATCGATATTCTTTCAGACACGGTGGAGAAAGTTTTCGCAAACAAAGACCTTTCGAGCACGAAAATGCGCAGGCGATTCCGCCAGGCTAAATGCTTTCATCGCCTCGACGCCCGACAGAAAAACAGGTTCGCGGCTCGCGGGCACGTCAGAAAGCCATACAGGGATCGAAACACCCAATTCATCGCAAAGTGTTTCGATCGTGCCGGCTAACACTGCATCTTTCTCCTCGTCGTCAAGATCAAAAGGCTCGGCGATGGCCCGTACATCGCGGTGAAATCTGAAACTATCGACGAAATCCATCAACGCGATCTTCCACCAACGAGGTTCTTCGCGCATTCTTGATTTGGTTTCGGCTGCGGTTATCATTGGCCAAAAATGCCCTCGACAAAATATTGCGTCCGAGGCGGGATCTGTTGCTTGGGGTAGTACTTTTGGATGATCGAAAACACTTCATTTGCCGACTTTAACGCCATATGATCGATCAAAAAACGCAGATCAGACTCGTCCTCAGTATCTGAACGGGCTGCCAGGGCCTTCATCGCGAGCAAGTAGTCAGCGTCGGGCAGAAGAACTGTAAGGTGCGGCATGTGAAAGAGCACGTTCTTTGAATGCGGGACGACGTAACCTTTCACACCGTCATTAAGCCATGTTTCATCGATGCCGTGCCTATTCGCAATACGCGACGCAGCTTCACGAATCTCGGCCGAGGGATGGAAGATCGCGTCCACGTCCTTCGTTGCAATACGGGTTTTGAACACAAGCACCATTACCGCCCCGCCGAAAAGTGCGACCTCTCCCTTGACGTCCTTTAGAGCAAGTTCATCATTCAGCTCGGTCAGGTATTGTTTTATCTCTGCTGCGGTCATAGCTTGCCGCGGACCTGGTAAACGCTACTTCATTATCAGCTTCGCAATGGTCTGGAGCTGCATATTCGATGTGCCTTCGTAGATGGCTCCGATCTTGGAGTCGCGCCAGAATTTTTCTACCGGATAGTCTTTGACGTAGCCGTAGCCGCCGTAGAGCTCGATGGCTTTCGACGAGACCTTTTCAGCGACGCGTGAAGTGTAGAGCTTTGCGATCGCGGCCTCTTTGACAAAAGGCTTGCCTGCGTCTTTCAGGCGAGCGGCGTTATACGTCAGCAATCTTGCCGCCTCGATCTCGACCGCCATTTCAGCTAGCTGGAACTGAACTGCCTGGAAATTATTGATCGACTGGCCGAACTGCTCGCGTTCGGCGGTGTAGGCGAGAGCGCACTCATAAGCACCCTGAGCGATACCGAGCATCTGTGCGGCGATGCCGATACGGCCTTCGTTGAGCGTCTCGATCGAGACCTTATAGCCCTTGCCGACCTCGCCTAAAACGTTGTCTTTAGGCACTTTACAGTTCTCGTAAATAAGCTCTGTTGTTGACGACGCACGAATTCCGAGCTTGTCCTCTTTCTTGCCTACCGTAAAGCCTTCAAAGCCTTTTTCGACGATGAAAGCCGTGATGCCTTTGTAACCGGCATCCGGATCGACCGTGGCAAAGGTGATGAATATCTCGGCCTCGTTGCCGTTTGTGATCCAGAGTTTTTGGCCGTTGAGTTCCCAATGGTCGCCTTTATCCACGGCTTTCGTCTTTAGTGCAAAAGCGTCAGATCCCGACGACGCTTCGCTAAGAGCGTAAGCACCAACGCGGCCTGTCGCCATCTGTGTCAGATATTTCTTCTTGAGATCGTCGCTGCCCCAACGCATGAATGCATTCGTGACGAGTGTGTTGTGTACATCAACGAAAACCGAGACGCTCGCGTCAACACGCGCCAGCTCTTCGATCGCGAGGATCGCGTTAAATATTGTCGAGCCCGCACCGCCGTATTCTTCGGGCGATTCGATGGCCATCAGTCCGAGTTCGAAACACTGTTTGATCAGGTCGGCGTCGAGCTTTGCCTCTTTTTCCATGTGCTCGACGCGCGGGCGAACTTCGCCCTCGGCAAATTCGCGGACCGATGCGCGAAACAGTTCCTCTTCCTCTGACAAAACGGTCAGGCCGGTGCCTGACAACGCGGTTCCTGCTGCTGTGCTCATAATGTTCTCCGTGCTATCCGCAACCACGTGCGGGCATTTAACAGATTCGTTAAGATAACATTTTAGTCTTGCCGCCGGGCTAAAGCAATCAAGTGAACGAACAGCCGCAACCGCATCAGACCGACCCCGCAGCGACAATGACACGCATTAAACTGGCGGCCGTTGTGCTGACCTTGCTGGGGATCGGGCTGTTCTCGTATCTGGTCTTTTCGGTTGGAATAACCGAAATTCTTGACGGCATCGCTAGGTTCGGTTTTGTCGGTTTCGCGGTAATTTTGGCACTGTATTTCGTTCGCATTTGTATCAGGGCGTTTGCCTGGAAACTCTCCGTTCACGAGCCGTACGCGCTGAAAATGCGTGACACGGTGCCCGCCGTCGTCATCGGCGAGGCAATGAGCAGCACCTTTCCGCTGGGAATTCTGGTCAGCGGAACTGCCAAGGCGATCGCCGTCCGCCGACGTATACCGCTGGTCGCCGGCCTGTCTTCTGTGGCGACGGAGAATCTTTTCTACAGCCTTGTCACGGGCATTTTCCTGGTGCTCGGAGCAGCTTTCCTGCTCGGCAGTTTTGCGGTGGACGACAATACTGCGTATGTGCTGATGTTCATCATCAGTTCGCTCCTGATACTGATGACGCTCGGCGTGATAATGGTCATTCGGCAATGGCACATGGCGAGCGAGACCGCAGAATGGCTCTATCGAAAAGGTTTTGCTCGAGGTATTTTTGAAAAACTTCGGATGGACATACGCCTTTTCGAGAACCTCATCTACGGTTTTTACAGGCGGCATCCGAACCGCTTCATCCCGATCGTTTTGCTGGAGGCGGCGTTCCATTCGCTCGGCATTCTTGAAGTCTGGTTCATCTTGTTACGTATCGGCGACACTCTGCCGCCGGTCGTGTCGGCGTTCCTGCTCGAATCTGTCAGCAGACTTATAACAGTGGTTTTCAAACTGGTCCCTTTTCTGATCGGTGTTGATGAAGCCGGTGCTCAGTTCGTCGCAGAGGTTTTAGCGATCGGAGCGGGAGTCGGCGTGACGCTGGCGATCATCAGAAAAGGACGCATCTTGTTTTGGGCGACCGTCGGATATCTGCTGATACTCAAACGCGGATTGAGTATTCGCGAATTCAGGCGGCAGAACGTCAGTTGAACGGCCAAAATATCGGCACCAGCAGCATGGCGGCAGCGAAAACGACCGTCGTCAAAATGAAGCCGACCTTTACGAAGTCCATAAATCGGTAACGTCCGGCTGTATAGACCAGAACGCACGCAGGTTCCAGCGGTGTGATGAACGAGAACGACGCCGCAAGCGTGACCATGATGGCAAAGGGCCGCGGGTCGGCGCCGAATTCGAGTGCGGTTTTTACGGCTACCGGGAGCACGACAAGGGCCGCCGCCTGATTGGACATCGGCTGCGTCAACAGAACGGTAAGTAAAAAGAACCCTCCCAAAACCGCAGTGACACCGAAACTCCCAAATGTCGTCTCGATGATACCCGCAAGATAACGGTCCGTGCCTGTATTTTCCATTGCGACGCCGAAGCTCATCATTCCCGCGATCAGGACAAGCAGCCTGAAATCTATGAACGAGTAGATCTCGGAATAACGAACGGTCTTTGTCGCGAGCATAAGGAACACGCCCGACAGCACACATACAGCTACCGGGACCTCAAATCCGGTAGCGACCTTCATAAATGAAAGCCCAAGAAAAAGTGCGAATGCTGCGATCGCCCATCGGCGTTTGTCCGTCCGGGCCGTAGAGTCTGAAACGTCCTCCAGAAGGATCACCTCGCGGTCGGTTATCAGATTTTCCACGGCTTTCCGGGGCCCTTGAACGAGCAGTACGTCGCCGAAACGCAGATGGACGCCGCTAAGCTTTTCGACAATGGTCTTTGAATGATGGTTGATCGCAAGCACCGTCAGGCCGTAGCGGTCCCTAAAGTCGAGCATCTTGAGCGTACGGCCGACAAATGTGGAATCGATGGTGATCAGCACCTCAAAAAGCTCTATGTTGTCGCTCTCAAGCAGGACGTCGTTCAGTTCAAAATCCGCTTTGATCTCGAGTCCTGATTCGTCCTTTACCCGCAGAATGTCGGCGATCTTGCCTTCGACGACCAAGATGTCCCGTCTCTGAATTCGTTCGTTATTGGACGGTGCCGCGATCTTATCTTCACCGCGGATGATGCCCAACACGTTGAGGTCCATTTCGGCGCGGATGTTCGCGGACGCGAGCGTTTCACCGACCAGCGGCGAATCCGGCAGAACGATCAACTCGGAGATGTAGTCGCGAATGCTGTAGTCGTCGGTCAGCGAATCTCCGGAAGCTTTATGGGCAGGAAGCAGTTTTCGGCCAATGACGAGCATGTAAAGAATGCCGGCCAGGACCATGACCAGGCCGACCGGCGTCAACTCGAACATCGAGATCGGCTCGTACCCGTAACGCTGAAGTGCACCGCTGACGGCGAGGTTTGTCGATGTACCGATAAGCGTGCACGAGCCGCCGAGTATCGTGCCGAACGCCATCGGCATCAGGAGTTTTGAGGGCGGCAGTTTCGACCTCGCCGCAAGCCCGATCACGACCGGCAACAGCATAGCCGCCGTCGTCGTATTGTTGATGAACGCGCTCGCCAATGCGGCGACGCCCATTATCAGTGCGGTCAAGAAGAACTCGTTCGTCCCGGCGATCTTGCTGATACGCCGCCCTATCAGGTCAACCAAGCCGGTCTTTATCAGACCGCCAACAAGAACAAAAAGGCCTCCGATGGTAATGATGATCTCGTTTCCGAAGCCTGCGACGGCGTCCTTGATATTCAAAACGCCCGACATCACCAATGCCACTACGAGCAAAAGCGAGATCACGTCGACGGGCAGCTTTTCGGTCGCGAATAGGATTATCGCGAGCGTGATGAGGAAAAGCGTGACAGCGATCTCGGGGGTCATCGTTTGGCAAGGATAATCGAAACCGTGCTGATATCAAAGCGTTTTTACGTCTAGAGCCGTGTTACAATCGACTCAAATCCGGCCTTTTCGGGTATGTTCCAGATCGGGAGAATTCAAACTATGCGAGTCCTAAAACCTGTTGTTTTGCTGCTTTTACTGACATTTTTGGCGGGTTCGTTGCCGGGCCAAAGCCTTGATGAAAAGCTGGCCGAGATAGACGCTTACGCCAAGACCGTCATTGAAACATGGAAAGGGCCCGGCATGGCCATCGCGGTCGTAAAGGACGACAAGGTCGTAATGCAGAAAGGCTACGGCGTCCTGAAACTCGGCGAGCCGGCAGCCGTGAACGAGAACACCGTTTTTGCCATCGCATCAAATTCAAAGGCATTTACAACGGCGTCACTGGCCATTCTCGTCGATGAAAAGAAGCTGAATTGGGACGACAAGGTTTCGAAATATTTGCCCGATTTTCAGCTGTACGATCCTTGGGTCACCAATGAATTGACTGTCCGCGATCTGGTCACGCACCGCGTAGGGCTTGATACCTTCAGCGGTGACCTGCTGTGGTACGAGACTACGTATTCGCCGGACGAGATCCTGAAACGAGTGCGTTATCTAAAGCCGGTTTCAAGTTTTCGCTCGCGGTTCGGCTATCAAAACCTGATGTTCATCGCCGCCGGTAAGGTGATCGAGAAAGTATCGGGAATGACGTGGTGCGGCTTTGTCACTGAAAGAATCCTGAGACCGCTCGAGATGAACCGCACGACCTGCAGCATCAACAACCTCCCCGACAACGCCGCGTGGCCGCACAATGAATCCGGCGGCAAGCTTCGCGTGCTGCATCGCGGCAACGTCGACGGCTCGTACGCGGCGGCGGCCCTGAATTCGTCGGTCGCTGACCTGTCAAAATGGGTCCGAACCCAGCTAAACCGCGGCAAATTCGGCGACAAACAGATATTCAGCGAGCAGCAGTCGTGGGCAATGCACCAACCATGGCTGGCTCAGCAGGTAAGCCCGCAGGCCTTGCGTAATTATCCGACCCGCAAGTTCTCAGGCGTCGGTATGGGATGGTTCGTTTTCGATCATCAGGGCAAAAAGGTCATCAATCACAGCGGCGGGCTCGATGGAATGTTGTCCTACACGGTGCTGATCCCAGAGGAAAATGCCGGCTTCGTGATCTTAACGAACAACGAGTCGCCGTCGTACAACGTAATGATGAACAAGATCATGGACGTGCTGACCGGTGCTCCGAAACGCGACTGGAACGAGGAGATCAAGACGCGAACCGCAACTGCGAAAAAGGCTGCGGACGAGGCACGAGCGAAAGAAGACGCCGCACGCGTTCAGGGCACAAAGCCGTCGCTGGCCATGTCGGGCTATGTTGGAACTTACGGCGATAAACTCTACGGAGACGTTTCCGTCGCGGAGGAGAACGGTAGGCTTGTGCTGCGGTTCGGGCCTTCGCCAAATTTTGTCGCCGACCTCGAACATTGGCATTACGATACGTTCGAGATCAAATGGCGGCCTTCGGTCGCGTACAATTTCCCCCGCGGTTTCGTCGTTTTCACACTCGATAAAACGGGCAAGACCGAACGCCTGATCGTCGAACAGCCAAACAATGATTTCTGGTTTTACGAGCTGGATCTGCGAAGGAAGAACTAGATCCTGTGTCCATGACGGCTCGACAAATTCGACGCCGTTATGTAAGAATTCTTTTTCCGTTCCAACTTAGAATCGGGAAACAGGAGATATCGTTAGATAAATGTCAGAAGAAGCAGTTCAGCAGGCCGAGGCACCGACCGAGGACGTTCATTACCAAGCCGTCGAAAAAGAAGGCGTGGTAACGGCGATCTGGGAGATGCAGGGCCAAAAACACATCCGCACGATCGATCCGCGATCGAACGAGGGCAAGCAGATACTTGCCCTGTTTGAAACAGCGGCGTAAATTCAGCGAAATTCAACTCGCACGAATGTTCGGCGAACGTATGTTCGTCCAACATTCGTGTGTTTATAGTTCGGCGAGTAATTCCGTGATCGGATTGGGCGGACCTGCCGGTTGTCTGCCGTCCAGTTCCGCAACTGTGGCGACGCCCAAACCTGCGGACGTCAGATAGACCGCATCAGCGTTTTCCAATTCTTTCAAATCAGCCTCGACCTCGTCACACTCAAGATTCTCAAGCACAAATTCCCGCGTCGTTCCGGGCAGACAACCCGTCGAGAGCGACGGTGTGAAAAGTTTTTCGCCTTTCAGCCAGAAAACATTCGACATACATCCGCCTGCAATATGGCCGCGTTCGTTCACGCGGACAGCCTCATTGAATCCGCGGCTTTTCGCCTCTTTAATGGCGAGAACATTCTCGAGATAATTGCAGGATTTCACACCCGCAAGCGGCGACGTCGAATTGAACAAATAGGGAGAAACGCCCAAACGCAATCCATCTGCGACCGATCGCATTCCGCCGACGAGAATGTCCAGACTCGTTGTTGTCAAAGGATTTACCGTCGGCCAATGCGGCCCCGCGGTCTCGTCAGCAAAAGTTATTCTGACACGGCCGTCTGTCAGCCCGCCTGCGGCTATGGCATCGGCGACTTCAGAATGGACTTCAGTTTCCGAATGTTCGCTGAGATCAATACCGACAGCTTCCGAATCGCGGACAATTCGCCGCCAGTGTTTTTCCCAGAACAGCAGCTTCCCATCGCGGAAAGCGATGGTCGTGAAAATGCCTTTGCCGTAAAGACGGGCTTGCGACGGAAACATCACGCCACCAGTTTTGCATCATCAGACGAAGCGGTGATGCGTCCTTTGGCCGTCTTGCAGAAATCTGTAACAAGCTGTGCGAACAGATCGCTTTTTTCTTCCTGCGGGACGTGGCCGCAATCTTTGAAAATAACGAAACGCGACTGAAGTATGCCTTTGTGCAGCTTGTAGCCGTTGCCGATCCGGATGACCGTATCCTGATCGCCCCAGATGATCAGTGTAGGCTGGTCGATTAGTTCGAGGTCGCGTTCGATGCGGTCGGCGTGCCAATTTCGCGATGTCGCCAACACCGCATGATGCCCGTCAGCCGCGTGGAGCGGACGGCGGATCGATTCGATGCGGTCTTTGGTTATCAGATGATGATTCGCCTTGGCGAGCGTGCCATGCATACGCATTCGCAGGAAAGCCTTTGAATCTATAAGGAACGGCGTCATCGCTTCGCCGACGCCCGGCAGCGACGCGAGCCGCAGCAGCGGATGCTTTTTCGGGCGGTCGTTTATCACGGCATCGACGAGGACGAGCTTGTCAACGATCCCGGGATCGTCCAGCGTCAAGTTCAACGCAACTGCACCTCCGTAAGAACTGCCAACCACGATCGCCCGCCCGATCCCGAGGCGATTCAGGAACCGTGAGATGATGTGAGACTGTGACTGTATGGTGTAGTCAAACCAACGCGGTTTTTCCGAATAACCAAAACCGACAAGGTCTATCGCAATTACGCGATAGCCCGCATCGGCGAGCATAGGCGCAGTCGTTTTCCATACATAGGCGGACGCGGTGTAGCCGTGTATCAGCAGCATCACAGGTGCATTCGATTCGCCGAATTCCTGATAGTGCAGCCGTATGCCGTCAACCGTAATAAAACGCGACCTGTCCGAATGAATCACCTTGTCGGCGACGCTTTCCCACTCGACCGTTCGGGCACGCGTCAGCATCTTAACGGCGACCGCCGCACCCGCCGCACCGCCGATAGCAATTGCAATGTTCCTCTTTTTCATTACGAGATGATTTTAACCCAAAACGACCTTTGGGCGAACAGAGTTTTCCTCCGCGTCGAATATCCCGATAGCGATCAGTTTGCCACCCGGCGAGGTCATTTGTACAAGGCCGCCTGCCTGCCATTCATCGGAGTTCACCCGCGTTGACATGCCATTCAGCGTCGCGGCGACCCGGTTTTCGTCGAGGCGAAATTCCGGTAGGTGCTCGACAGCCGTGTCGATAGGCAAAAGCAAAGCCGCGGGATCGTCAGTTTGTTCCAATTGTTCCAAAGTTACCGCCTGCTCCAGAGCAAAGCGCCCGGCATGCGTTCGCCGCAGTTCTTTCAGATGTGCCCCGGAGCCGACGGCTTTTCCGATATCTTCAGCAAGCGTGCGGATGTAGGTTCCGGCCGAACAGCGGACGATGAGGTTCAGATGCGAAACATCAGCGTCCGAATCCGATCGGTGGAGTTCACCGTCTATTTCAAGTTTCGAAATATTTACCGGGATGGCTTTTCTCTCTATCTCTTCGCCTCGTCGTGCAAGTTCGTAGAGCTTTTTTCCCGCGACCTTTTTGGCCGAATACATAGGCGGAACCTGCTCGATCTCACCGCGGAAGCCAGGTAAGGCCTGCATGATATCTTCGATCAAGACCTCTCCCCGTCTCCTTGTCTCCTCTTCTCCTTGTCTTTCTCCCGTTCGGTCGCCTGTATTGGTACGGTAGCCAAACGCGACCGTCGCCGCGTATTCCTTTTCGTCCTTGTCGATGAACTGCGCCATCCGCGTCGCTTTGCCGACCAATATCACCAGAACGCCCGTCGCAAACGGATCAAGCGTGCCGGTATGGCCGACCCTCTTCGTGCCCATGACGCGACGAACACGGTTGACCACATCGTGCGATGTCATACCTTCAGGCTTGTCGATGATCAGAACGCCGTCCACGTCTATATATTACGAGATGCGATCCAACCGCGTCAGTGGCGCGTCAGTGGATGGATTGGATCCATTTTGAATTCATGTTTGCGAAACTTTGCGGCCTTTGCGGCTCTGCGTTAAAAAACCAACTTTTTCACGCAATGGCGCGAAGGCCGCAAAGGTCAACAAGAATTTCTCGTACTTGCCAACCTGCATCACAATACAGCAAAATCGCCCCAATGTGGCAAAAGAAAAAGCGGCAGATCAGCGACGATGTACGCGTCATCAAGGACGTCGAAAAAGCGCGTGAGCGGACGATGAACCGCGCCGTCAAACTGCTTGCCGCAAAGCCGCGTTCGGTCGAAGAGCTGCGTCAGCGTCTGCTGGAAAAAGCGTGGACGAACGCCGAGATCGTTGACGCGGTCATCGCAAAACTCAGCGAGTACAAATACCTCGACGACGAGCAGTTCGCCCGCGACACCGCGCTATCAAAACTTCGCCGTCAGCCGCAAGGACGCCGGCGTCTGCAGTTTTCGATGCGCGACAAAAAGCTCTCTTCGGAAAACGTCGAGGCGGCAATTGCCGAAGCCTACGAACAGCTGCCGGAAGAAGCACTGCTCGAAAATGCCATCGAAAAACGCATTCGACTGAAAGGGCATCCCAAAGACCGCAATGACCTGAAAAAATTCTACGATCACCTGATGCGGCTTGGGTTTTCATATTCGCTTATCCGCGAAAAGCTGAACCTTGCCGCCGCCGAAGATATGCCCGCCGAAAACGAATAGCGCAAAATTTTGCGCTTTTTCTGAATCCAAACTTTTTCCAAACCCGAATAACTCTCCAAAAGGCAATCAAGCCTTCGGTTTTAATTTTTGTTAGTTCAATAAATTTAAGGGGAGATTAATAGTCATGAAATTGTTTGGATTTTTCGTAGTAGCATTCGCTCTGGTCTTCGGTTCTTTCGCTCTGCCGACGCAGGCTGAAAAGACGAACACCATCGTTGACATCGCAGTTTCGTCGAAGGACCATTCGACGCTCGTTGCTGCCGTTAAGGCAGCAGGCCTCGTTGAGACGCTCAACGGTGCAGGCCCGTTCACGGTTTTCGCTCCGGTAAACTCGGCATTTGAAAAGCTGCCGGCAGGAACTGTTGACATGCTGCTTATGCCTGAAAATAAGGCGATGCTTTCTAAGGTTCTGACCTATCACGTCGTAGCCGGCAACATCGATTCGAAGGCTGTCGCTGAAGCGATCAAGAAGGGCAATGGCAAAGCTGAACTCACCACCGTTTCCGGCGGCAAGCTGACGGCGATGATGAAAGACGGCAGTGTTTGGCTGAAAGACGAGAAAGGCAACAAGGCAAAAGTTACGGCTGTTGACCTCAAGGGTTCGAACGGAGTCATCCATGTCATAGACTCCGTTGTTCTGCCTAAGTAGTCAGTAGCTCTTTTCCTCCTAGGCTTCGCCTGGCGGACGAAGGCACGGTTTCAAGGTTTCCTGATCAAAGAGTTTCTGGAGGGGTGCTCTGAGAGATGGAAAGGGAAAAAGCCCTTCGTTCGCCGGGCGAACTCGCGCTTAGAGGCATGATGCCCGATGCAACTTCATTGTGCTAGAATTCTTGCTTTATGACAGGCAGCGAGATCAGACAAAAATTCCTGGATTTCTTTGAAAAGAACGGACACAAAGTGGTGTCCTCTTCGCCTTTGTTGCCGGCAAATGATCCGACGCTGCTTTTCACCAACGCCGGGATGAATCAGTTCAAGGACCTTTTTCTCGGCAACGAAAAACGCGAATACACACGAGCCGTTACCACGCAAAAATGCATACGGGCCGGCGGCAAACACAACGACCTTGACGAGGTCGGCAAGACCGCCCGCCACCATACCTTCTTTGAAATGCTCGGCAATTTTTCGTTTGGCGATTATTTCAAAGAGGACGCCATCAAATACGCTTGGGAGTTTCTGGTCGATGAACTCGGGCTCGACACCGAACGGCTGTGGTTCACTGTTTTCGAGGGCGACGAAGAGGTCGGCCCTGACGACGAGGCCCGCGAACTTTGGATCAAGGCCGGTGCTCCGCCTGAGCGCGTTCTCGGTTTTGGCCGAAAAGATAATTTCTGGCAGATGGGCGACACCGGCCCGTGCGGGCCGTGTTCGGAGATCCACTATTACATGGGTGAAGATCCGACGGATCCCGAAAAGAATCGCGCCGAATTCGTCAACGGCCCCGGCGATACGACGATGGAGATCTGGAACCTCGTCTTTATGCAATACAACCGTTCGCAAAATGACGACGGCTCGTTCACGCTGGCACCGCTGCCAGCTCCTTCGGTCGATACCGGCATGGGCCTCGAACGCATTACTGCCGTAATGCAGAACGTAAAGACGAATTACGACACCGATCTGATACGGCCGCTGGTCGAGTACGCCTCGTCGCTGACAGAACC
Source organism: Acidobacteriota bacterium (assembly GCA_016700075.1). Lineage (NCBI taxonomy): Bacteria > Pseudomonadati > Acidobacteriota > Acidobacteriota bacterium. Next base: position 1,734,893 of record CP065000.1, read on the forward strand.
GCCTGCATAAGCGGCCGGCAAAGAGCGGCAAGCATTTTGAACGCGGATATACGATTCATCTGCCCGATTTCCACTAAGATCGCGTAATGCCTACTCAGGTCCTCATCATTGAATCCCAGCCGCTTGTCCGAGTCGGCATCGGGGCGATACTCGCAAATGAATCGGACATCGAGGTAATTGGCGAGGCAGGAACGGCAGGCGAAGGATTTACGCTTTTTACAACGCGGCGGCCGGATGTCGTATTGCTTTCACTGCGGATGCCGGATTCGTGCGCTATCGACGACCTCGGGAGCTATTTCAAAGAAGACGCGAAGGCAAAGATCATCATCCTGGCGGAACGCCCCGGCGATGCCGAGATAAGCCGTGCACTGAAACAAGGTGCCACCGGCTACGTTACAAAAGATATCGAACCCGAACTACTGATCGAGGCTATTCGCCGCGTCGCCGCGGGTGGCAAATTCATTCCCGCAAATGTCGCGGGTGTGTTGAGTGAAAACCTCGGCAGCGAAGAACTGACGCCCGCTGAATCGAACGTACTCCGAATGATCGTCGGCGGTATGTCGAACAAGGAGATCGCGTTCGCTCTTGACCTTTCCGAGAACACGATCAAATCGCACGTTAGTAACATCTTTGACAAAATGGGCGTTTCGGACCGTACGACCGCAGCGACAACTGCGATAAAGCGCGGATTAGTGAGGGTTGATATTTAGTGAACTAGTTCGAAAAGGTATGAACGAGATCAAGAACGCACTGACCGATTACGCGGAAGCTTTCACCTCGGGCGAGAGCGATGTCCTGCGCGAACTGCGCGAACACTGCTACGCTCATTACGAAGACCGTTCCATGCTTTCGGGCTTCTTTCAGGGCCGTGTGTTGTCGATGTTCTCGCACATGATCCGCCCGAATGTTGTGCTCGAGATAGGCACCTATCTGGGCTATTCGGCACTCTGCCTGGCCGAAGGACTAGCGGACGGCGGAAAAGTAATTACATTGGACATACAGGAAGACACTAACCGAGTTGCCAAGAGCTTTGTTGAACGCACAGAATACGCGGCAAGCATAGAATTTCGCCTCGGGAACGCACTTGAGATCATACCAACACTCGACGAGACATTTGACATCGTCTTCATAGACGCCGATAAACCCAACTATTCAAACTACTACAATCTCGTTTTCGACAAGGTCCGCCCCGGCGGCTTCATCGTCGCCGATAACGTCCTCTGGAGCGGCAAGGTCCTCGACGCCGACAAGGACGCGGACACTCAGGCACTGCACGATTACAACCAAAAGGTGATGGCAGACGGCCGCGTCGAGAACATCCTCCTCCCGATAAGAGACGGGCTTATGGTCGCGAGGAAGAAGGGCGGCTATGCGTAAGTCTCAATTAGCCGTCGACCTGGTGATCGTAGCGTTCTATCTGGGAATCATCGCGCTTCTTGTTTTTGTCGATTCAGCTGTCGGCCTTAGCTTGCTTGCCATTCCGTGGAGCATTCCGTTGATGATGCTTAGCGGTCTGATCCTGTATATGACAACTGACGGTGACAAGATCATCATGATCGGGTGTGTCGTTGGCGCCGTATTGAACTCTATACTTTTTCTGTACTTGAGAAATCGATCATAATCGCGTCCCCGCGGTCGTTGATGCGTATGGCTCATGGTTCGCAAAATAATAATTTGGCAATGGGTGTATCCCATATGATACACTCTAACCGTGATCGAGATTCGCCAAACCGAGCACTACGCCAAATGGTTCAAGGCTCTTAAGGATCACATTGCCAGAGCGCGAATCGACGTCCGTATTCGGCGTCTTTCACTCGGGAATCCGGGCGACGTGAAACCCGTGGGCGAAGGTGTATCTGAAATGAGAATCGATTACGGGCCCGGCTATCGGGTGTATTTTTTGACGAAAGGCAGCGAACTGATCCTGCTTTTGATAGGTGGCGATAAGTCCACACAAGAAAAAGACATCGCAAAGGCGAAACAGATCGCCAAAGATGTCGATTAGGAGATCGGTATGGGAAAGATCAAAACGACCCCGTGGGATCCGGCGGAGCATTTAAATTCCGAAAAGGAAATGGCCGCCTATCTTGAGGCTGCGCTTGAGGAGGGCGAGCCATCTTTGGTAGCCGCGGCACTTGGCGACATTGCACGCTCCCGCGGGATGACCCAACTCGCGAGAGATACCGGACTTGGTCGCGAGAGTCTCTATAAAGCTCTGTCGCCAAATGGAAATCCAGAATTTTCAACGATCTTGAAAGTGGTTCAGGCTTTGGGTCTAAAACTACATGCTTCTCCCGTGAAGTAGTCGGGACAGATTCGCTGATGCACCACTCGTCCATTAAGCAACATTTACGACCCTACAGTATTTATGGGCGGCGTAAGACCGCGTTTCGAATATTCTGCTGCCGGTGAGGGACGGGTTGATGATCATGTGCAAGAACTGAGGCAATGCTTCAGGATCGCCACGCATCTCGCGCCGGGTTCGGTATTTAAGGTTATGCGGTATATACTCTCCCGCATGAAACACCTGATCATTCTGTTGTCCTTCGTGCTTTCCCTCACTTTTTCGGTATCGGGTCAAACTGCGGCACCGAAACAACCTCAATCTTTGCTGTACAAGACCGGTAACCCTGCCGACTGGCCGAAAGAGCAGGACGCGGTGGTTTCAGCTAAGAAGAATCACAAGATACTGCTTGAGAACGACGAAGTGCGCGTGCTGGAAGTTACTGTGCTTCCCGGTGAAAAAGAATCCGTTCATCATCATCAATGGCCGAGTGTACTTTATATAACCCAAGCCGGGGACTTTATAGACCGCGATGGCTCAGGCAATGTCATCTTTGACACACGAAAGCTCCCTGAACCGCTTAAATTTCCACTCACGATGTATAAAGAACCCGAAGCGCCGCATTCCGTCGAGAACCTCAGCAAGACCATCGCCATCAAACTCATAAGGGTCGAGATGAAGAAGTGATCGGCCGTCTCACCCAAAAGTATTAGCTTCTGCTCACCGCAATTGATGGTTACATTCCGATCCTTACTCGATAAACTTATTTTAGTTGCTTTGCGGCTTCGCGACTCTGCGGGAAATTTCCCTCCCGCAAAGGCGCAAGGCCGCGACGGCGAATAAGGAGATCATAGATGACTGCAGAGACAAAACAGGCCAGACAAGTGAAAAAGGTTGAGAGGATCGTTACGCCGCCGCCGCGGCATTGGGTCGGCGATGGATTTAACGTGCATGGATTTTTGCCGCACGGGCCGCTGGACGCTGAGCGAATGAGTCCGTTCTTTCTGCTCGATTACAATGCAAAGATGGATTTCCCGCCACGCAAAACGCCTTATGGCGTCGGGCCGCACCCGCATCGCGGATTCGAGACAGTGACCATCGCCTACAAAGGCAAGGTCGCTCATCACGACAGTCGCGGCAATGGCGGCGTCATCGGCGAAGGCGACGTTCAATGGATGACCGCGGGCAGCGGGTTGCTGCACAAGGAATATCACGAAAAGGAACGCAGCATGCGCGGCGGCGAGTTTCAGATGGTCCAGCTTTGGGTCAATTTGCCGGCAGTTCACAAAATGACCGAGCCGCGGTATCAGGCGATAACGAACGGCGAGATGGGACGAGCCGCTTTGCCAAACGGCGGCGAGGTCGAGATCATAGCTGGTGAATTTGACGGCGTCAAAGGGCCGGCGACGACCTTTTCTCCCGTTCATCTTTACAATGCAAAACCGATCGCGGGATCTGAATTCAAGCTGTCATTCCCGGAACATTACACGACCGCAATTTTGGCGATAGAGGGTTCGGCGACGATAAATGGCGACACAGAACTGCCGCTCGATCACCTGGCGGTTTTTGCAAATGAGGGTACCGAGATCGTTGTGCGAGCGAACGAAGACGCGATCCTGCTAGTCCTGGCGGGCGAACCGCTGAATGAACCGATCGCTCAGTACGGGCCGTTTTTGATGAATACGCGTGAGGAGATCGTACAGGCGATCCAGGATTTTCAGTCCGGTAAATTCGGCGAATTGGCAGACTGATCGATCTGATCGGAACTACAAGCCCACTCGAATCAGGCTGATACACAGCTCAGCTTGACGAGTGGGTTTCATACTATTTGTCCTAGATTAGGTCTCCAACGTGGTATATTTCCGCTGATGTCGCTATTGGCAAAAATTCTCACGGCGTTCGTCGCGATCGAGCATATCGGGATCATGATCCTTGAGATGTTTTTTTGGGATCATCCGGTCGGTCAGCGGATCTTCGGTATGACGCCCGAATTATCTGCGGCTTCGGCTACGCTCGCGGCCAACCAAGGTTTGTACAATGGATTTCTGGCAGCTGGTCTTTTCTGGGGATTGATCAACGGACGGCGTGAGATCAAACTCTTCTTTCTCGGCTGCGTGATCGTCGCCGGCATCTTCGGCGGGGCAACGGCAAAAACGTCGATCATTTTTACACAAGCACTGCCGGCTGTATTGGCGTTCCTCGTGGTCACGTTTTCCCCCGAAGTCGAATGAACCATATTCAAGCGGCTTTTTGCTCAAGAACGCGCAGCTCGAATGATGTCGGCGAAGACGCCGGCGGCGGTCACATCAGCTCCTGCACCGGCGCCTTTGATGACAAGCGGCTGTTCGGAATAGCGGTCAGTGAAAAAAAGCACGGCATTATCCTTGCCCGAAAGCCCCGCGAAATTATGCTCCGGGCCGATCTGCTGCAGCCCGACCTTTGCTGTACCGTCAGCAAATGACGCGATGTATTTAAGCGTCTTGCCATTGGCGGCCGCGGCATCGAGCAGGCCTCTGAAATGTGTTTCGTTCGCTGAAAGTTCGCGATAGAAATCCTCAACCGAACCCAAAAGACACGAAGCGGGCAGGAATCCTTCGTTCTCGATGTCATCCATTTCCAGTGCGTAACCGGCCTCGCGGGCGAGTATCAATATCTTGCGTGCGACGTCAGTGCCGTTCAGGTCCAATCGCGGATCGGGCTCCGTATAGCCTTCCGTTTGTGCCTGTTTGACGACATCGGCAAAGGGCCGAGTGCCGTCGTAATTATTGAAAACAAAATTCAGCGTGCCCGAAAGCACGGCCTCGATGCGGCGGACGCGGTCGCCGCTGCGGAGAAGGTCGCCGAGCGTGTGAATTATCGGCAGCCCGGCACCGACGTTAGTTTCGAAAAAGAAATTGGCTCCGTATTCTCTGGCAAGGCCCTTCAACTGCCTATATTTCTCCAGTTCGGATGACGCGGCGATCTTGTTGCAGGCGACGATCGAAATGCTGCGTTTCAGCAGCTTTGGATAGCATTCGACGACCTGCGGGCTCGCGGTTACATCCACGAAGACCGTGTTTCGCAAGTTCATCGCGATAAGTCGATCGGTGAACTGCGAAATATCCATTTCCGCACCGATTTGGTCGAGATCTATCGCGGCCGCACCAATTCCCTCTTCGTCGATCATGGCCCGGCGGCTGTTCGCAACGCCGGCTATGCGGACGTTCAGCCGCAGGTCATCGAGCAGCGCATCGTGCTGGCGTTGCAGCTGGTCCAGCAATCGGCCGCCGACGGTTCCGACGCCCGCGATGAAGACATTCACTTGCTTGCTGCCGTCTGAGAAGAACTCTTCGTTCAGGACGTTGACCGCCTTGCGGACGTCCGACGACGCGATGACGGCGGAGATGTTACGCTCGCTGGAGCCCTGCGCGATGGCGTGTATGTTGATGCCGTTGCTGCCGAGCGTTGAGAACATCTTGCCGCTGACGCCGGTGTGAAAACGCATGTTGTCGCCGACGAGTGCGAGTATCGAAAAACCAGTTTCGACGCGAAGCGGGTCGATCTTTCCTACGGCGATCTCGTTCTCGAATTCCGCATCGACGGCCTGTTTTGCGGTGTTGGCGAACTTTTCTTCCACAGCCACGCAGATCGAATGTTCAGACGAACTTTGCGTGATCAGAATTACGTTGATCTGCGCCGCGGCGAGAGCACCAAAAAGTCTCTTTGAAAAACCCGGAATGCCGACCATTCCGGAGCCCTCGAGATTCAAGATGGCAATGCCGTCGATGCTGGAAATGCCGCGGATAATGCCGCCGTCATCGGTTTGTTGTTCGATCAGCGTGCCCGCGTCATCGGGAGCGAATGTGTTCTTCACGAGCACCGGAATGCCCGGCGACATCACCGGCTGTATCGTCGGCGGATAGATGACCTTTGCCCCGAAATGCGAAAGCTCCATCGCCTCGCGATACGAGATCGCAGGGATGTGTTTGGCGTTTCGCACGAAACGCGGATCGGCAGTCATCATGCCCGAAACGTCCGTCCAAATTTCCAACATCTCAGCGTCAACGGCCGCCGCAATTATCGCTGCCGTATAATCCGAACCGCCGCGTCCGAGCGTGGTCGTGTCGCCGCTCTCAGTAGAAGCGATGAAGCCGGGCATCACGGTTACCTGAGCATTTGACGCATCGAAGTAATCTTTGACGTTGCTGTTCGTCTCGCTGAATTTGACAGTGGCTTTGCCGAAAACGGCGTCCGTTCGTACAAGCTCTCGGCTATCTGCCCACTCGACATCAATGCCTTTCGACACTAGCAACGCTGTCAGAATTCTGGAAGACAAGATCTCGCCAAAGCTCAGTATCTTGTCCAACGTTTTGGGTGAAAGCTCGCGGACCAAGCCGACGCCGTCAAAAAGATTTGCAAGCTCCTTGAATGAGAGTTTGATGAATTCCGCCGCTTCTTCCTGATGTGCTCCCGAAAGCAGATTTTCAGCGGTCTCGAGATGTCTACTGCGCAGTTCGTCCAACTTTTCGGCATTCGTCCGGCCCTTTGATTCCGCTTCGCGGCCGAGTGCGATCAGTGCGTCGGTCGTTCCCTGCATCGCCGAAACCACGACCGCCAGCCGCTCACCGCAGCGTGAAGCGACGATGTCGGCAACCTTGCTGATATTTTCTGCGTTGGCGACGGACGAGCCGCCGAACTTAAGGACCTTCATATTCTGCTCAGGATAACATCGCGAACCGCCGTGTAATCATTATCTATCTCCATGCTCTGCTTCGTCTTTTCTGCGAGGCCGCTCACGCTTTCGGGAATCTCGGGCTCAAAACCGAGGATTTCCGAAACCACGTCAAATTTTATCGGATGTGCGGTCGCCAGCAAATAGCCTCGGCCGCCGTGCTCTTCTAAGTATTTCGAAAGGGATGCGTAGCCGACCGCTCCATGCGGGTCGAGAATGTAATTACTTTGTTCGTACACACTGCGAATGATCGCTCGGGTTTCGTCGTCAGAAATGCTTGTTGCCGCGATCTTCGCCGCAATTTGCGGAAGATCGTGTTCGAAAAGTTCCAAAATGCGAACAAAATTGCTGGGCGAACCCACGTCCATTGCGTTCGATAAGGTTGCGACAGCAGGAATCGGCTCATATTTCTGCGTTTGAAGGAACCGCGGAACAACATCGTTCGCATTACATGCCGCTATGAACTTGCTTACAGGCAATCCTGACAAATTTGCGATCACTCCCGATGCCAGATTACCGAAATTTCCGCTCGGCACGCACACGGTCGGTGCTTCGCCGGCACATTGTTTATGGGCGAAGAAGTAATAGAACTGCTGCGGAAGCCATCGGGCGACGTTTATCGAGTTCGCGGAGGTCAGCGAAACTCGTGAACGCAATTCTTCGTCCGCAAGAGCCGCTTTAGCCAGGGCTTGGCAGTCGTCAAAGCTGCCCTGTACCTCCAATGTAATTACATTCCCGCCAAATGTCGTCAGCTGCAGCTCCTGAATTCGGCTGACGCGGCCTTTTGGGTATAAGATGACGACCTCAACGCCTTCGACGCCGTGAAAACCGGCCGCAACGGCTCCGCCCGTATCGCCTGACGTTGCAACGACTACTACCGTTTTCTCACCTTTCCCTTGCGAAAAATAGCCGAGACAGCGGCTCATGAATCTCGCACCGACGTCTTTGAAAGCAAGTGTCGGCCCGTGAAACAGCTCAAGAGCCGAGATGTTATCGACCAAGTGAACAAGCGGGAAGTCGAAATCCACCGTCTCTTCACAGATCTCGTGAAGCCTTACTTCGTCTATCTCGTTGCCGATATAGGGACGTATTACCTCGTATGCGATCTCGGCATTCGATATTTCGCCCAGTCGTTCAACAAAGCCCTCCTTCAGACGCGGTATTTCGGCGGGAAAATACAAGCCTTTGTCGTCGGGCTGTCCTTGGATAACGGCCTCGCGAAACGACACGGCGGGCGAACGGCGGTTTGTGCTAAAGTATTGCATCGGATTCGCTGCTTTCTAATGATATAACGCCGGTGCGATGCAGGCGAAGATCAAGTGAAAATATGGATGCAATACGTGTACACTCACCCGCGACCGTTTCCAACGTTGTCTGCGGATTCGACTGTCTCGGCTTTGCGCTGAGCGAGCCGTATGACGACATCACGCTGCGTCTGATCGACGAGCCGGTCATCAGAATTTCCCACAACGACAGCTTTGGGCTGCCGACCGAACCCGAGAGAAACGTCGCAGGTGTGGCGTTGCGGGCGATGCTCGATGCCATTGATAAAGAGGTCGGATTTGACGTCGAGATAGCAAAGGGCATCAAACCCGGCAGCGGCATCGGTTCGAGTGCGGCGAGCGCATGCGGTGCGGTCGTCGCAGCGAATGAACTGCTGGGACGGCGTTTCTCGAAGCTCGAACTGATCGAATTCGCGATGGCCGGCGAGATGCTCGCTTCGGGTTCGCGGCATGCTGACAATCTGGCACCGTGCATTTTTGGCGGTTTCGTATTGGTTCGCTCATCGCAGCCGCTCGACGTGATAGAACTCGATCATCCGCCGCTGTTCGCAACCGTTTTGCATCCGCAGATAGAGATAAAGACTAGCGAAGCCCGTGCGATATTGCCGCGTGAGGTGCCGCTTGCCGCGGCCGTGCGGAACTGGAGCAATCTCGGCGCGTTCGTCGCCGCTCTAAACAATGGCGACACGGAAATGTTGTCGCGGGCGATGCGGGACGAGATAATCGAGCCCGCACGCAGTTCTCTGATCCCGGGTTTTGATGACGTAAAAAACGCCGGCATCGCGGCAGGCGCTATCGGCGGCGGCATCTCAGGTTCCGGGCCGTCAATGTTCATGATTTCGGCTACGCAAGAGACCGCTCAAAGTGTTGCAAAGGCGATGTCAGATGTTTACTCAGGGATAGGGATCGAGTTCCACACCTATGTTTCTGCGATCGACCCGAACGGCGTAAAGATGTCCGCCGTCTGATAGGCGGTTAATTTTTTCGGCGGAATTGATAGAATAGAGTTATGCTGACCCGCGAGCTTAAACAGACACTGAACAACGCCGTCAACGAGGCGGTAAAACACCGGCACGAATACGTCACGCTCGAGCACCTGCTTTTTGCACTGCTCGAAAACGATGCGGCAACTGATGTGTTGGTGAATTGCGGTGCGGACCTGGTTGAAATTTCGCGGGCGCTGACCGAGTATTTCGACAACGTGATCGAAAAACTGCCCGCTGACGTACGCGTGATGCCGGAACTGACAACGACGTTCCAATCAACGATCAACTACGCCGTCCTCCAAGCAGAAGGCAGCGGGCAGCCGGCAGTTGACGGCGGCAACATCGTGGCCGCTCTCTATCAGGCAGAGCAGAGTTATGCGGTTTATTTGCTGCTGCAGCAGGGCATCACACGGCTGGACGTCCTCAATTACATTTCGCATGGTATCTCAAAAATGGGCCTCGAGGACCCGATGCCTGCCGGTTTCGACCCTGATGACCTCGAGAACGATGCCGAACCGCCGCGAAAGAAGCCGCTCGAGAGCTTCACGGTAGAGCTTGTCGCTCGTGCCGCTGCGGGCGAGATCGACCCTATTGTCGGCCGCGAGGCCGAGATCGAACGCACGATCCAGGTGCTTTGCCGCCGAAAGAAAAACAACCCGCTATACGTGGGTGAGCCCGGCGTCGGCAAGACGGCGTTGGCGGAAGGCCTCGCCCTAAAGATCAGCGAAGGCAACGTCCCGGAAGTGCTGAAAGACGCAAAGGTCTTTGCACTCGACATGGGTGCAGTGCTGGCAGGCACCCGTTATCGCGGAGATTTTGAGCAGCGTTTCAAGGCGATCATAAACGAGCTGAAACAACACGAGAACGCCATTCTTTTCATTGACGAGATCCACACGATCGTCGGTGCCGGTGCAGTTTCAGGCGGTTCAATGGACGCCTCGAACATTTTGAAACCCGCACTCGCGGCGGGCGAACTTCGCTGTATCGGCTCGACCACGCATCAGGAATACAAGGCCGCATTCGACCGCGACCGCGCGCTGGCACGCCGCTTTCAGAAGATCGACATCAACGAGCCGACGGTCGAAGAGACCTACAAGATACTCCAAGGGCTGAAGAAATTTTACGAGGCGCATCACGGCGTCAAGTATTCAAACGAGAGCCTGCGGACCGCGTCGGAACTTGCGGGCAAATATCTCAACGACCGCTTTCTGCCGGACAAGGCGATCGACGTCATCGACGAGGTCGGCGCTTCAGTAAAGCTGCTGCCCGAAAGCCGACGCCCTAAAAAGGTCTCGGTTTCGATGGTCGAAACCACCATTGCCCGCATGGCTAAAATACCGCCGAAAACCGTGGTGACGAATGAAAAGGAACGTTTAAGGTCGCTCCGAGACGATCTGAAACGCTTCATTTTTGGCCAGGACGAGGCGATCGACGCCATAGTTGACGCAATTCAGATCTCGCGTGCAGGCCTCGGTCACGAGACAAAACCTGTCGGTTCGTTTTTGTTCTCAGGACCGACAGGCGTCGGGAAAACCGAAGTTTCAATGCAGCTTGCCGAGCAGCTCGGCATCGAGTTCATACGTTTCGACATGTCGGAATACGCCGAGCCGCACACCGTCTCGCGGCTGATCGGCGCACCGCCGGGATACGTCGGTTTCGATCAGGGCGGGCTGCTGACCGAAGCGATCATGCGGACGCCTCATGCGGTGCTCGTGCTGGACGAGATAGAAAAAGCTCATCCAAACCTGTTCAATCTGTTGCTGCAGGTGATGGATTCTGCCACGCTGACCGATAACAACGGCAAAAAAGCCGATTTTCGCAACGTCATTCTGATAATGACGACCAACGCCGGCGCGAGAGAACTGTCTTCGGGCGGCGTCGGATTCAGAAATGACGCCAGCACAAAAGGCAATGCCAAAGGCGTCATCGAACGCACGTTCACTCCGGAATTCCGTAATCGGCTCGATGCTTGGGTCGCATTCAAACCGCTGGATATCGAGGTGATAAAACTCATCGTCGATAAATTTATCAACGAGCTCAACGGCCAGCTTGCGGAAAAACGCGTCCTTGTGAAACTAACCGATGCGGCGCGTGAATGGCTCGCCGATAACGGCTTCGACGCCCGCTACGGCGCCCGCCCGATGGCCCGGCTGATCCATGAAAAGATCAAGCAGCCGCTGGCAAACGACATACTCTTCGGTAAGCTCGCCGACGGCGGCAGCGTCGAGGTCGATGCGGATGAGAATGGTTTGAGGCTTGACCTAGGTCAAGAGTGTTGATGTTAAAATGCGATCTGTCGCTATCTTAGACAGGCATTTATTAGTTCCAGCACCTCTTTCACGAATGTGGTCGGTGCCCGTTCGACCAATCTTGCCTTTCGAGCTTTATGATCTATTGATCTGACTTGTTCGGCCATTACAAAGCCGGTCAGTCGGGTGCCATTCGGAAGAGGAAGGTGAAAGGGAAACCCGCGGTTTGTATTTGTTATCGGACATACTATCGCAAGTCCGGTGTGTTCATTGAAAAGGTCGTTACTCAATACGATCGCTGGTCGACGTCCTTTTTGCTCATGCCCTGCATGCGGGTCGAAGTATATCGTTATGAGATCGCCCTTTTGTGGAATGTATCGCCCCAATTACCATTCCTCCTTTCCGACCGCAGGTCCAAATGAGACTTCATTGCTTTTGTAACCTCCGGGAATTTTTGCGACCAATTCGCGTATATCGTATTTCGGTTTCGACCGCTTCGATCTTTTCACCAAGATCTGCCTTTCGCTGACGATAATTTCAACATCATCTCCAACTTCTATGTCAGCTTGGTCAAGGATCTGTTTTGATAGCCTCAGTCCCTGACTGTTTCCCCACTTCTGGATCTTTGTCGTTATCATTGATATCTCTCCTGCGTATATACCTCGTATACACCATGCTCTCACGGAGTGTCAATGCTTCTGCATCGCTGTAAAGGATCATTCTTCCTCTTCCAGGCTCATTTCGGCGATGCGTCCTTCGTCGTCGACCGAGACGCGCCAGAGGAACAGGCGTTTTCCGGCAGCGACGCGGTAACGATAGGCGATCCGGTTTCCGGTTTCGTCGATTTCAACAAAGGCGGCGTTCGACGGATCGCCAAGAGCAGCGATGCGTTTGTAAGCTGCTTTCGCACGATCGGTAAAAAGCGAGCGAATAAGCTGCGGAGCGAGCGGTGCTTTGTCGAGAGAACCGGCGTTTCTGGCACGGAGAACAGAAAGAAGTTTTTCGCCAAGTCCTGCGACCGGCTCGGGCCGCGGAGTTATTGCTTTTAGCGAGAGGCCGGGAATATATGCCTTTGCTATCCGTGCCGCAAGCTGGCCGCCGAGGCCGATCTCACCCAGGTTGGTCAGGACCATCACGTTCACACCGTCATTCACATAACGAAAATTCGCCGCACCGAAACCCGCCGTCTGCCCCGTGTGGCCGATCAATTTATGACCCCGAATATTGGAAATTCGCCAGCCGAAACCGTAAACCGAAGGTTTGCCGTTAGTTAGCGTGAATTGTGTCCACCATTCGCGACGGCTTTCGGGTTTTAGAAAACTCGTCCCGTTGAGCGCCGCGTCCCATTTCACCATGTCGCCGATGGTCGAAACGATCGAGCCGGCCCCCATCAGATCGGTCGGGCTGCCGTCTCGGCCTGTGAGGCGGTCGATGTTCCATTCGTAACCGGCCGCACGGTTCTTTATGATGAACTGCGGGTCGCGGTCGCCGGTCTTTGTCATTCCGAGCGGTGTAAAAATACGCTCGCGCATGAACTGCATATACGGTTTGCCCGACTGAGTTTCGATGATGTAGGCAAGCAGATTGTAGCCGCTGTTGCTGTAAATGGTCTGATCGCCGGGCGTGAATTCCAGCGGATGCGGAGCGAGCTGCCCAATAAAGCCGTCGATCCTTACACGCCGCGAAAGCTCAAATCCCGTCAGGCTCGTGTAACTTTTGATGCCCGAAGTGTGGGTCAGCAGATGTCGAACAGTGACGTCCCGCCACGAATCGGGAGTATTCGGCAGATACGTTGAAATTGGGGCATCAAGCTTGACCTTGCCGTCCTCGACGAGCAGCATGATCGCCGCCGCGGTCATCTGTTTTGATACCGAGCCGATCTCAAAAACGGTTTCTGTACTGACCGGCACGTCGAATTCGACGCTCGCCAGCCCGTAGCCTTTCATCTTCACGGCCTTGCCGTTTTTAATGACTGCGATGGCTGCACCCGGAATGTTGCGTTCCCTCAAACGCTCCATTACTATGCGGTCAATTTCATCCGCCGATGCGAACGAAACGGCGGCGAAGATGAATATGAAAGCAAGAATCGCTCGAAAAGAAGTTCTGTACATAGGATATCCTCGGCGGCGGCCGATGCTATTCGCTTTGAAATGTAACTATAATAACGAGCAATGCGGATCAATGAAAGGGTCGTCCAACTGAACGACAAACCCATAAACAACAAGGGCCGCTACGTGCTGTATTGGATGCAGATGTTCAAACGCACGCACGCGAATCATTCTCTGATCTGGGCTGTCAGAAAGGCGAATGAACTGAATCTTCCGCTCGTCGTTTACGAAGGGCTTAAGTATTACTATCCTTGGGCGTCGGACCGTATTCACACGTTCATTCTTGAGGGCGTCGAGGAAAAGCGGCGTGAATTTGAGCGGCTGGGGATTCGCTATCTCTTTTATTTGCAGCAAGATGCATCTTCGCAGAAAAACACCGTCGCGCGGTTGGCACGCGATGCGGCGTTGATCGTGACCGACGATTTTCCCTGCTTTATCATACCGGAACACAACCGCCGCATCGCCGAACGTGCCGAGATCGCCGTTCATGCCGTCGATTCGAACGGCGTTATCCCTATGTCGAAATTCGACAAGGAAGAATACGCCGCCTACACGATCAGGCCGAAGATAAATAAACTGCTTGACCGCTATCTCGTGCCCGTGCCCGAAGAGACGGTGGAGGTTTCGAGCATCGGCATAGATATCGATGACAGCTTTGAAACCATTGTAAGTTCAGAGAATATCGCCAGACTTGTCGCTGAATGCGAAATCGATCACACGGTTCCGCCGTCCAACATCTATCACGGCGGCACTGCGAACGGCAGAAAAAGACTGGGCAAATTCGTCAGGGATATACTTTGTAATTACAGTGAGGCTAGAAATAAACCTGACCGCGACGGTTCTTCGCGTTTATCGGCGTATTTGCACTTTGGCTATCTTTCGCCGATCGAAATTGCCCTTGCCGCTCGCGATTCGGACGCACCGCAGGAATCGAAAGACGCATTTTTGGAAGAGCTGATAGTCCGCCGCGAGCTTTCCTACAACATGACGCGGCACAATCCGCATTACGATTCGCTCGCCGCATTGCCGCCGTGGGCACAGAAAACGATGCGTGAACACGCCGCGGATGAGCGGCAGTATCTTTATTCTTTAGAACAGTTAGAGGCGGGCGAAACGCACGACGAATTGTGGAACGCCTGCCAACGCGAGATGGTGCGCACCGGCGAGATGCACAATTACGTGCGTATGCTGTGGGGAAAGAACGTCATCGCTTGGACGCCGAACTACGAAACGGCATTCGAGACGATCGTACATCTAAACAACAAATACTGCCTCGACGGACGCGATCCGAATTCATACACCGGCATATTATGGTGCTTTGGCAAGCACGATCGTCCGTGGTTCGAAAGGCCCGTTTTCGGTCAGATGCGTTATATGACCAGCGGCAGCACGGGCAAGAAATTTGATTCCAAAAAGTATGTTGAATGGACAAAGGGTCTGTGATCAGGCGGTTTGTCTTTCAAACGGCAGCCAGTTTCCTTTCCAGTCGAAAGCTTCAAGGGCGGTGAATCGTTTTTTGTAATCGTAATAAGACGGTTTGTCGTATGCGTAGCCGTGATAGTAATAGCTCATCCCGAGATACTGGGCGTATTCTATCTCTTTCAACATCAGAAAGATGCCGAGGCTGCGGCTCTTTTCTGTGGGCTCAAAGCAAGAGTAAACCGCCGACAAACAGTCTTCGCCGACATTCGTAATTCCCAGGGCAAGTAGTTTTCCGCTGCCATCGCGGACATTGAACTGCTTGCCTTCGACGGGCCTATTCGCGGGATCGTCCGACAAATAGATATAGATGTTTTCGGGTGGATATTCGGTGAATCGCTCGCGATGGCGAAAGAAAAGATCGACAACCTCATCGGTGATGTTGATGGGCTCGATGGTTACTTGAAGGTTTACGTTCCTTTTTAGGATACGTTTTTGGCTTTGTGAAAGCTTCAGTTCGGAGAGCTGAACTCGGAGCGGAATAACGTGAACGAGATCTTCGCCGTGAAATCCCAAATTGTACCGAAAGAACTTGCAGCCGAAATTTCTCCAGCCCTCGGCCATCAGGCGGTCGAAATCAGGCCTGTTCAGACGGTAGTGTTCTGCCTCGCCGTGGACGAAATTTCTTCGCAGTTCGTCGATGTCCATCGCCAAACGCCTCGCCCGGCCCCGAGCACTCTACCAACTGACGCTGCCTTCTTTCGAAGTGTCGATCTGGGCAAGCTCAACGCCTTCGTTAAAGAAGAAGATCTTCATCTGATCGAAAAGGAATTCGTGGCTGTCGGGGTTTGAAACGTCGATGCCGAAATGGTTGATCAGCTGATTTTGCTTTTGCAGCCACTCTTTCCAGCAGTCGCCGCAGGTCTCGGCACCGATCTTTTGCCCCAATTCCGTCGGTATCGGCGCATAGCCGAGCGGTTCACCTTTCTGCCCGCAGCGGGCACATTTGAATTTGTCTCCAAACAATCCCATAACAATTATTAGCCACAGATTAACACAGATGGACACAGATATTTAATTGCTACCGCTCCGTGTATATCGGCGTTCATCTGCGGTCGATCGCCTTGATGGCGGCTAGGACGTCAGCGTCAGCAGGACGGAACAGGCTGATGGCCTCGACCTTGTGATACGCGATCTTGCCCTCGCGGTCGATCACGACCACACCGCGTGCAGAGCGGCCCGGGAGCCAGCTTTTCATTCCGTACATTTCGGATACCTTACGGTCCGTGTCCGACAGCAGCTTCAGCGGAAGCTCGTTCTTTTCCGCAAAGCCTTTGTGCGATTCGACAGAATCGGTCGATATACCGACAACTTCCGCTCCCGTCGCCTGATACTCCGACCAATGATCCCGAACCGAACACATCTGAGCCGTGCAAACCGGTGAATTGTCGGCGGGATAAAATATAAGCACGACCACGCGTCCGCGATGATCGCTCAACCGCCAATCGTTACCTTCGGCATCTTTTAAAATGAGATCATGAGCTGCTTCGCCTATCTTCATAATTTCCCCTATCTAAAATCTCTGATATCCCTGAACGGCTCTTCCTTGTCCGTGAAATTCGGCCGGTAGTAGTACGATGCAGACTCGTATTCCTGCATGAAGCCTTCTTCCATACCGAGGTCTTCGAGCAAAGAGACGGCGTCGAACCATTCGCCTTCGGAGATCCGTCGGGAGAGAAGGATGTATCTCGGGTCAGTCGCGGCTTTGTTGGTGGCGTAGTATTGCGCCATCAGCGAGATGGCTGTCTTGGGTGAAAGTTCGTCACGGATCCAGCGGAGGTTTTCCTCGATGTCCGCGATGCCGTTTGGCAAAACGAGCAGTCGGATCAGAAGGCCTTTTCGCAGCAAGCCGTTGTCGTCGAAAACGAGCTCATCGCCCATTTGGCGGTGCATTTCCTTTATCGCAGTACGGGCGAATTTCGGATAATCGCGGATCTTGGAATATTGGAATCCCGCATCGGCGTCCGCGTATTTCAGGTCCGGCAGATAAATATCGACGATGCCTTCGAGCAGTTTCAGAACCTCGACCGAATCGTACGCATTGGTGTTATAAACGATCGGCAGCCGCAGTCCTTTTTGAGCCGCGATGAATATCGCTCGAGCCATCTGCGGGGCGAAATGCGTAGGCGAGACAAAACCGATGTTGTGGCAACCGCGAGCCTGCAGCTTGAGCATCATCTCGGCCAGGCGTTCGTGCGTAACCTCGTTCGTTTTCTGTGTTTTCCAGGTTTGCGAGATCTGATAATTTTGACAGTAAACGCAGCGGAGATTGCAGTTGCCGAAAAAGATGTTCCCTGCCCCGTGCGTTCCGCTCAAACATGGCTCCTCGCCAAAATGTGCGGTGTAGCTGGAAACGATCGGCAGGCGGCCCGAATAGCACGCGGCGATCTCGTCGTTGAGACGATCGTTGCCGCAGTCTTTCGGGCAGACGGTGCACGAACGCAGCAGTGCCTCGAGCTGCTCGACGCGTTCTTCGAACCTATTCTCCGCTAAGAGTGTCAGGTATTTTGCGTCCACTTAGTTTGATCTTTGCCGGCCGCATTCCGCCGTTCTTGCCCTTTGGTTCATATTTTACCGACACGTCCTTTGGCGCGACCTCGCGGGCGAGTTCCCACGTAAAATCCATCTCGGCATTGACAGTCGCAGTGGCCATACGCGTTTCGCGAAGCATCAGAATGCTGCCGTAAAACAAGAACATTATCCCGAAAACGCCGATGATGATCGGCAGATATTTCGCGAATGCATAGCGGCTCAGGAATGCCGCGAGAGCGATGGAGACGCTGCACAAAATGAACGCACCGAGCCCGTAATAGAACCACTGCATCGCCTTTTGCAGCAGACGCGAGCGGCTCGTTACCTTATCTAGCAGATCTACGATCACCTCGACGCGTTTGTCGTACAGCGGTATCTCCGCTTTATTGTCTATGTAGATCAGCTCGCTGAGCCGTTCCTCAAGATAACGCACTCGGTCTATCACGCGGCCCAGACGCGTCGAAGTTGAAAGCACGAGCGAACCCGTCGCAGAGATCAACAATGCCGGCGTGATCATCGCGGTCAGAAATTCGATGGTTGAGCTTAGTGCGTCAGGATTGACGATATCGTTCGCGGCCATAGGGCTATATATTACCGCAGACACGCAGAGTCGCAGAGAGAACTTGCCGGATCTTGTATATTTTGACCACGCTGATACTCCACATTGCTAAGGCCAGAGCGGGACCCTTCCATGGCGGCCGGTACGAGCCAGGTTTCCCCATAACGCTCCGTAAACGATGACACCTACGCCCGCGGCCGCTGTCAGCAATGTATCCTCGGCAATGCCCAGATAAATTGCGTAGAGACCAACCGCGATCAAAAGTGCCGCCATCAAAGCGGCGAATGCACGCATGCCTTGAGTAAGCGTTTCGGGTTCGCGTTTCACCATCGCTACTTTGTGACCCGCTCGACCTCGCGGCCCATGCGGCCCGTTGCCATATACCACATCATTTTGTAGTCGGAGATAAACGACCAGAAAGGATATTTGAATGTCGCGGGACGGTTCTTTTCAATAACAAAGTGGGCGAACCACGCAAAAGCATAACCGACGACAAAACAGAGGGGAAAGTAAAACCACGTGCCGCGCCATATGAACCAAGCAAGCAAAATGAGGCCGAGCGACGTGCCGATGAAGTGCAGGATGCGAGTCAGCGGCTTGCTGTGCTCGGCAACGTAAAAGTCCCAAAACTCGCTGTAGATCGTTATTCTGTTCTCCGCCATCCTAATTCTTGATCGCTGCGATCTCGCCGGACGAATCGGCACGTACGCGGACCGCAGCTAAGTGTTCCCTGTCGATCGCCGTCAGAATGCCGCTGCTTTCGAGCCGGGCAAAAACAGCCTCGGACCGTTTATAGAATGATCGGGCAGCTTCGGCATTGAGTTGGCTGCGGTTTGACGGCTGTAAATTCCCCGGACGGCAGTAGTAGATTTGTTCAGTGATGCCGCCGAACGGCCTCTCCGACCCCGAACAAAGGCCAACGCCCGCATAAGAATCGCCAAGCACGGCATATACTCCCGCAAGATGGCGGACCGCTTTTCTATTCATTGGATCGCTTTCCTCGATGACGCCGGTCAGTACAGCAGCTGCTCTCTCAAGTTCTTGTCTTCCGGCGGACGTTTCGCCCATCGATATCAGTAATTTACCGACAACTATCGAGTGGATCGCGCCGCTGTGACGGCTGCGTGCATTATTGCGATTAGTGTCCGCGGCCTCCCATTTTCTGCGGCTCTCACGCGAACGCTCGATCAGTGCAAGAGCCTCTGCCCTGTCGCCTCGCATCACCGCGAGTTCAGCAAGCGACAGATAAGCGTCGTATTCCTTTCTCGCCAAAAAACTCCATGAGCCTCGCTTCAATTGCTCCCGTGCCAGTTCAGCGGCCTTAGCGTAAGCCTGTTCGGAAGCTGCCGTGTCGCCCGCCTTTTCCCGTATACTGCCGCTAAGAAAATGTACGGACACAGCCGAAATGGCGTTTCTGCCGGTGGAAAGATCCTTCTCCAGTGATCGTTGAGCAATAGCGGCCGCTTCGCTGATAGCGGCCTCGGCAGACCTGATATCGTTTAGGCGGTTGGCATAGTGGTCCGCGATCGTTGCGTAGGTCGATGCCATCTTTGCCGCGGCTTCAGGATCGGACCCATTGGCATCGAGCAACTGAATTCGCTGACGGTAGCCATCGATGGAACGCAGAAAATATTCCCTTGCATCTACATCATGTCCGAGCTCAAGCATGCCGTTCGCGACGTCCGCAAGTGCGGCGGCATACCAACGGACGGCCGGTTCGTCATTTGGGGCGAGTGTGAGGTTGCGTTCCCGAAGAGCCAGCCTTTCCAAACGGTTCTCTAGTGAAGCCTGCAGATCGGTATCGCCGAAAAATTCGTCTTGTTTGTAAAGTACGCGGACAAGCAGGTCGCGATACCGGCCGTCGTCGATCTCACCGTTCAAACGGCGGGCAATAGATTCCGCATTTGCGAGGCTCTCGCGGGCACGTTCGATGTCGATCGATTGATACGCGAATTCGTGTCCAAGCTTCAGATACGCCTCTGCAAGTTCGGCAAGCAGTTCAGGTTCCCTTGTTTGTGCTGCCAAACTGTCCAGAAACTCTGCCGATATCGCTATCAGACGTGCTCGTGCCTCGTGGCTGACCTGGGCCTCATCAAGGCCATCATCCCAGCCGGAAATGAGCGAATTTGATAATTGCCGCACCTGCTCGAAACGTTGATTTGCCCGGTCGCGTTCGGCGGCAGCGGCATTCCATTGCCACATGGCCGCACCGAAGCCCAGCAGAACAGCGACCGCAATCGCGGCCGCAGCGGCCGTCTGCGGACGATGACGTTCTATGAATTTTGACGCCAGATAGCCGAACGACGCGGGCCGTGCCATCACCGGCATACCGGTCAGATGTCGTTCAATGTCCTCTGCGAATTGCATCACCGAGCCGTATCTTCGTTCAGGCTCTTTTCTGAGCGACATCAGAACTATGTTGTCCAGATCGCCGCTCAACCGCCGACGCAGACGGTCGGGCCGCTCATTGCGAAATTCCGCGAGTGTTTCGGGTGTAATTTCCCGGCCGGTTTCACGCGGACGGACGGCGGCCGTCGAAGGCGCATCGGGCTCGGATTCGGCGATGAACTTAGAGATGTCGGCACGCGAACACCCCGCAAGCTCGATCGGGCGATGGCCGCTCATCAGTTCGTAAAGCAGAACGCCGAGGCTGTAGATGTCTGACGCGGTCGTGATCGGCGCACCGGCGACCTGTTCGGGCGACGCATATTCCGGCGTCATCATCCGCATCCCCAACGCGGTCTCTGCCAGCGTCACACCGACGACCTCGTCCGACAGTATTTTTGAAATGCCGAAATCAAGCAGCTTCGGCTCGCCGTCAGTACCGACGAGTATGTTGCTCGGTTTGATGTCGCGGTGGATGATGAGATTCTTATGTGCGAAAGAAACGGCAGAGCAGATCTTTGCAAATAACCGCAACCGGTCGTCGATGTTCAGGCGGTTCTCGTCGCAAAAAGTCGTGACCGGAACGCCTTCGACATATTCCATCACGAAGAACGGACGTCCGTCGTCGGTCGTACCGCCGTTGAGCAGCCGGGCGATGTTCGGATGCTGCAATGCGGCCATCACCTGACGTTCCACCTTGAAACGCCGCAGCACTTCGTCCGTATCCATGCCGCGCTTTATCACCTTAACGGCAGCCTTTTGCTTTAGCTCGACGTGTTCGGCCAGATAAACGATGCCCATGCCGCCCCGGCCGAGGTCGCCGATGACCCGATAATCGCCGATGCGTTCAGGCAGCGTCTCATCGTCAAATGCCAGAGCCGAAGCACCGCCCGAAAAAATGGCGTCCTTCAAGAAGCCGCGTCTTTCCGCGGCCTGCTCGGCGTCGAGCATTGCCCGCAGCTCATCGCACAGAGCGGTGTCGCTGCCGCATTCATCGACTGCAAATCTCCGGCGTTCCGCGGGATCAAGCAACAGAGCACGCTCGAAAAGGTCGTTCAAACGGGCCCAATCTATCGATTCACGCTGTCGCGTCGGTTCAGGCATATTGCTTGCTGTCGAGTTCCTTATACAGCCAACTTCGTGCAAAAGTCCAGCCGCGTTCGACCGTTGAGGGCGAACAATTCAACGCCTGAGCGATCTCTTCGGTTGTCATTCCGCCAAAGAACCGCATCTCGACGATCTCGCATTTCTGCTTGTCGAGCTCTGCGAGCCGGTCAAGAGCTTCGTTCAGATCGAGCAGGTCAAAATTTGTATCGTCAAAGGCGATGGTCAGTCCCTCAAGCGAAGCGGGGCGTTCGGCTCCGCCGCGTTTTTCGGCCTTTTTGGCGACGGCGTGGTTTATCAATATGCGCCGCATCATCTGAGCGGCCAGGCCGTAAAACTGGGCACGATTGCGCCAATCGGTCGTCCGCTGATCTATCAAACGCATATACGCTTCATGCACGAGTGCCGTCGGCTGGAGAGTGTGGTCCGATCTTTCCTTTGCCAGATACGCTCCGGCGATGCCGCGAAGCTCGTCATAAACGAGCGGCAAAAGCTGATCGAGCACGTCACGGTTTCCTTTGCCGTAATCAGCCAGCAGCCTGGTAATGTCGCCCCGTACTTCAGACATATTTGAGGTTTCACGGTATTCTAAACGATTTCCGGCATTATGGATAGAACTTTTCGCCGCTGCCGCAAATTGCCCGGCCATCTCCGTGGTCGGGACGCAGGCTGCCGGCCTGCGATCCGGCGGCCATAGTTGCAGAAGCCCGCGCGTCAGCAAGGGCGATATCCGGAGCTTAGTGGACGAAAGAATCGCGAGTAGAGAATGCGTGCGTTTTTTTTGGTTTGCACTGACGGTTCGCTATCGCCCTTGCTGACGCGCGGGCTTCTGCAACTTTGCCGCGATGTTGCAAAGGCCCGACCGTGAGGGAGGGCGATACACTCAGCATAGTTTCCGGGAAGCCTTTCAGCACTGCGGCTCGCCATCGCCCACCGGCTACTGATTACTGACTAGTCAATTGACTTTTTTGCGTTCTTGCCTATACTTATCGCATATTCTGTCGTCATAGATCGGTCTTCGCTCATGCGTTGCATTTTGAGCGGACCCCGCTTTTCTCAAGAGAACGGTACGCTGTGCGCGTATGCATGACCGACAAGAGATCAGAGCCCTGAGGAGCCCAAAAACCATGAAAAACCGCCGTTTCCGTCTTGCAGCCGTATTGCTTGCTGCCGTAATAGCCGTCTCTTTGCCCGCGATCACCGCCGACGCCGCATCGCAATTCGGCTTTGTCTCCACGATCGGAAGTTTTCTTGGGCTTGAAAGCCCGGAATCGCCTGTCGTTGAGGCCGCTGTACCTGATACGCACGGCATCGACGCCGTAAACTCCATAACCGCCCTCGGCATCGCGTTCACGGAGAATTTTGACAGTATGGGTTTCTTTCAGTCAGCGGCGCTGCCAGATGGCTTTGCACATAGTGGAGTTTTAACCTTTACAAACGTATGGAACGAAGACCAAATTGGCACTTCCCAATGGGCTGGAACAACTGGTATAGGAGCACTTACAGGCACATCTACCGCAGGTGTTTATAATTTTGCTGACGGTCTTAGGGACAGCTCGACAGATCGTTCTTTAGGGATTTTAAACTCCGGTAGCTTTACGTCGCCGCGGTCACTTTTCTTGCGGATCACAAACAACACGGGATCAACGATCGGCAGCCTTGATATCGCTTTCGATTACGAAAAATACCGCTCCGGCTCAAGGGCTTTCGACTGGACGTTCTTTCACGGCTCTACGACCGCACCGGCAACCGCCGCAACCGCGGGCGATCAGTCCTATGCCGCTGATGCCAACAACACTACGGTTTTTAATCCCCCGACGACAATAAGCAAGTCTTTTACGCTCAGCGGCCTCAATATTCCGAACGGCTCGCATTATTACTTGCGTTGGACGCTCACCGGCGTTGGCGGTAGCACAAACGGTCAAGGTCTCGGAATAGACAACCTCGGCATCACCGCATATGGCGTTCCGCCGGTCTGCCCGGCGGGATCGTGGTACAACGGCACTTCTTGTGTCGCGGCAAGCCCCGGATTTTTCGTTCCTACATCGGGAGCAACTTCGCAGACGCCGTGCTCGGCCGGCACGTATCAGCCGAATTCGGGTTCCACCTCTTGCCTCTTCGCCCCTGCGGGCACTTTTGTTTCGACCACCGCCGCGACCTCGCCGACGCTCTGCTCCGCGGGAACATTTCAACCGAACGTTGGACAGGCGTCGTGCATACTCGCACCGGCGGGAACGTTCGTCAGCACGACAGGCGCTACCGCGCCCACGCAATGTCCCTCAGGCCGCTATCAGCCGAACACAGGCCAGACATCGTGCATACTCGCAAGCCCCGGCAATTTCGTAGCAACATCGGGAGCGACTTCGCAGACGCAGTGCCCCGTAGGAACATTTCAGCCGAATTCCGGTGCGACGTCGTGCCTGTTTGCACCGGCGGGAAGCTTTGTCAGCACGACCGGAGCTACCGCGTCCACGCAATGCGCCGCCGGCAGCTATCAGCCGAACACCGGCCAGTCGTCCTGCATGCTCGCAAGCCCGGGCTTTTACGTGCCCGATCCGGGTGCGACGGCCCAGATAGCTTGTCCCGCCGGCACTACGTCGGGAACAGGCGCGACCGCCTGTACGCCGCTCGCCAGCCCGCCGATCGTTTCGACAGACGCCGCCACCAGCGTGACCGCAACCTCGGCTACGCTCAATGGCACCGCGAACCCGAACGGCGACGCCGCGACCGGCTGGTTCCGTTATTCGACGGTCAGCCCCGGAACGTGCAACGACAGTTTCGGCACGCGTGCTCCTTCGACCGGCGGAACGAGCCTCGGCAGCGGCACGAGCGGCGTCCCGTATAGCTTTGGTATTACCGGGCTTGTCGCCGGCACACAATATTTTTTCTGCGCCATCGCACAGAACAGCGGCGGCACATCGTTCGGCGCCGTGCAGACATTTACTCCCGTCGGCCCGCCCACTGTCACGACCAACGCCGCGACGAGCGTTACGGCGATTACGGCAACCGTGAGCGGCTTAGCAACCCCGAACGGATCGGCCACGACAGCCTGGTTCCGCTATTCAGCGACCGATCCGGGTACGTGTAATGACACGTTCGGCACACGTGCCCCTACGACCGGCGGAGCCTCGCTCGGCAGCGGCACTTCGCCCACCGCGTATAACCGCTCGATAACCGGCCTCATTCCCGCGACGACCTATTATTTCTGCGCGATCGCTCAAAACGCCGAGGGCACTTCGTTCGGCAGTGTGCTGAGCTTTACGACGCTTGCGAATGCTCCGACCGTGGGGACATCTGCCGCCAACGGTTTTGTTTCAGGCGGGGCAACGCTCAACGGATTCGCAAACCCGGGCGGAGCCGCGACGACCGGCTGGTTCCGGTATTCGACGACAAACCCCGGAACCTGTAACGACTCATTCGGCACGCGCGCTCCGTTGTCGGGCGGCACTTCGCTAGGCAGCGGCACGACGAGCGGTCCTTTTTCTCAGTCGATCACCGGGCTCGTTACCGGTACGATCTATTTCTACTGTGCGATCGCGGAGAATTCCATCGGCAAATCCTTTGGCACTGTTATGGGCTTAATTGCTCAGGATGCCCCGACGGTGACGACCAACGCCGCCACGGCGGTCACTGCATCGGTGGCTACGCTGAATGGCGCCGCAAACCCGAACGGTTCCGCGACGACAGGCTGGTTCCGTTATTCAACGACGGACCCCGGAACGTGTAATGACACATTCGGCACACGTGCTCCGACGTCCGGCGGATCGAGCCTCGGTTCCGGAACGTCGCTCGCCAATTACTCGCAGGCGATAGCCGGACTCGCACCCGCGACGACCTACTACTATTGCGCGATCGCGTCGAACGCCATCGGAACGGAATTCGGCAGCGTGCTGTCGTTCACAACGAACGCTTTACCGCCGACCGTCTCGACATCTGCGGCAACGCTCGTAACAAATTCGTCCGCCCAGTTGAACGGATCGGCCAACCCCGGCGGAGCCGAGACGACCGGCTGGTACCGCTACGCTACGGCGAGCCCGGGCACCTGTAACGATTCATTCGGCACGCGTGCTCCTTCGACCGGCGGAACGAGCCTCGGCAGCGGCACGACGAGCGTCGGATATTCGCAGGCGATCACGGGGCTGTCGGCTTCGACGACATATTATTTCTGCGCAATAGCTCAAAACTCTGAAGGCACGTCATTCGGTGCGGTTCAGCAGTTCACTACCACAGCTCCGCCGCCGGCGGTGCAGTTCGCGGCTTCGACGTTCATGGATGATGAGTCGCAGAGTGCTGTGATCACGGTGACGAGGACAGGCAGTTTGGCTGTGGCGTCGAGCGTAGATGTCGTGCTGACGGACGGGACGGCGACAGGCGGTGCTGATTGCACGACGTCGGGTGTGGATTATGTTTACACGGGGCCGGTGACGCTGAACTTTGCGATCAATGACGATTCCGAGTCTTTCAGCGTACCTCTGTGCGGTGATGTGATCAATGAAGGCACAGAGACCGTGGATCTGTCTTTGACCAGCAACGTCAACGCCGACATCGGCTCGCCGAATACCGCGGTTCTGTTGATAAACGACACCGCATCGCAGTTCCGCAATGCGACAGCGATAGATATGTTCTTGGGAACGGCAGGATCACCGAATCCTTCGACCATCAACGTCACCGGCGGACCGACGGTCATAGGTTCAATGAGAGTTACTCTGTATGACCTGTCGCACGATATCCCGGACAACATAGACATACTGCTCATAGGGCCGAACGGTGCAAAGTATGTGCTGATGGGCGATACCGGCGGGCCTTTCACTATAGATGTGAATTCGCCTGTAACGCTGAGCTTTACTGACAGTGCTGCGGCGGTGCTGCCTGATTCGAATGTGCTGACGACAGGCACATACCTGCCCACGACCTGCGAGACGCCTGTGACGAACTTTGCGGGAGCTCCTGCAGGGCCGTACATCGAACCGGGCTGTGTCGTATCAAGGCCCGTCACGCAGACGATGTTCGGGGCATTCGGGCTGACAAGCCCTATGGGCAACTGGAACCTCTATGTCCGAGACGACAACGGCTCACCGCTCACAATGACGGCCATCGGAAGCATCGCAGGCGGTTGGGGACTGGAGTTCCTGCCTCCGACCGCAGCAGGTGTTGAAGTGTCAGGCCGCGTCCTCACATCTGACGGCAGAGGCTTACGCAACGCCACAGTGACGATGACCGACGGACAAGGCGTTACGCGATCCGCTGTCACATCCAGCTTCGGTTACTACCGTTTCGAGGGCGTGCCTGTGGGCGATTCGTTCGTGATGACGGTCAACTCACGCAGCTACCGCTTCGTTCCCCGTGTTGTAACAGTCACCGATACGCTGACCGATGTCGATTTCGTGGGACTGGAGTGACACGTCGGACCGCAGGCTGCCAGCATGCATCTTGTCAGAACCACCTGCGGCAGCGGATGGTTGTTCGCCGGACCGCAGGCTGCCAGCCTGCATCTTGTCAGAACCACCTGCGGTAGCGGGTGGTTGTTCGCCGGACCGCAGGCTGGTGGCCTGCAATGTATTATAGCAAGAGCAACCAAGCTGCCTGCGGTCCGACAGAATTGCCCGCTCTTTGAAGCGGGGTATTTTGTTAAAGAACGAAGTTGCAGAGGCCCGCGCGTAAGCAAGGGCGATAGCGAACGACCAAAGCATACAAAATGATCACAGGCATCTTCCGGCGAAGCTCCTCCCGTATGACGACGCTCCGGATATCGCCCTTGCTTACGCGCGGGCTTCTGCAACCTCAGCAGGCTTCCAGCCTGCATCTTGTCAGAACCACCTGCGGTAGCGGGTGGTTGTTCGCCGGCCCGCAACCAAGCTGCCTGCGGTCCGACAGAACTGCCCCGCTCTTAACGAGCGGGGTATTTTGTTGAAGAACGAAGTTGCAGAGGCCCGCGCGTAAGCAAGGGCGATAGCGAACGACCAAAGCATACAAGATGATCACAGGCATCTTCCGGCAAAGCTCCTCCCGCATGACGCTCCGGATATCGCCCTTGCTTACGCGCGGGCCTCTGCAACCTCTGCAGGCTGGCAGCCTGCGGTCCGACAAGAATGCATCACCTGCCGAAGCGGATGGTTCTTGCTATTTTGTCTTCTCGATGTGTTTTACGAGGTCGGCGGCCTTGTTACGGGCCATAAGCGGGAGCCGCTCGTCCGACGCAAGCTGTGTGAGGAAAGGGACCAGATTTTTCGGATCTGAGATGTCGTTTCTCTTGACGTAGCTTTCGATCAGGTTCATCAGGCCGGGCGACTGCAGCGGCTGGTTGTCGCGAGCTGATGCTATCTCGAACCGCCAAGTGAATTCATTTGCGATACGGCGATATTCGTCCATCAAGGCTTTCGCCTGTTTGTTGTCCGTCCAGTTATAGCGTGCTGTGCGTTCGCGGCCCATCCGACGAAGCGTCAGTTCGATGGTGCCCATGTGCGAGTAGTCACGAGGAACCTGGTAGCTTTCGGTCGAGTTCAGAAAATCGAGAGCTTCGAATGCCGAACGCAGCGACGACATCGTTTTTGCTGTGAGCGACAGCGGGTCGGTTATCTCTTCATCGTAGCCGAGTTTCTTGAATGTGAAGGTTCCTTTACCGGAAGCGTCGTGTTCGATGACGACGCGTTCGTATGTAAAACCCGGACGAATGAATACGTACGTATATTCGGGCCTCTCTTGAGCGGCGGGAACAATGATCGGTTGGGCCTGCTGAGCCGAAGGGGCCGCGGGCCGCGAGTTTTTTTTCGGCTCCTCTTTTGGAACCTCAGTTACTACGGGCACTGCCGCAGGCTTAGGAGTCTCTTCCACGACCGTGACCGCGGCCTTTGCGGGCTTGCGTTTTGCCGCTTTTGCCTTTGTTTGGGAAAAAACGTCGGAGTCGAACACGAATACGCTACCCGCAATAACCGACGCCGCAAATGCGGCCCTCCAACCTATCGATCTTTCCGAGAAATTCGCCATTATACTGCTGCCCTGCAACGCACCTATGATGCGGCGGGCAAACAGGAAGTTTACAACATCGGTGTGAAGTTTAATCAAACTTGACGGAGACAATTTTCGAAACGCCGGGCTCCTGCATCGTGACGCCGTAGAGCGCACGTGCGGCCTCCATCGTCTTTTTGTTGTGCGTGATGACGATGAATTGCGTTCTTTCAGACATATCGGCGACCTTTTGCGCAAAGCGGCCGACGTTCGCGTCATCCAGCGGAGCATCTACCTCGTCAAGCAGACAGAAAGGCGACGGACGGTATTTGAAGATCGCAAGTACTAGCGCAATGGCTGTCATCGCCTTTTCGCCGCCGGAGAGAAGTAGAATGTTTTGAAGACGTTTGCCCGGCGGCTGCGCGACTATTTCTATGCCTGCATCCAGAATATCGTCGGACTCAAGCAGCGTCATCTCGCCCTGTCCGCCGCCGAATAGCTCGCGGAAAAATTCGGTGAAATTCTGATTGATCGCTTCAAATGCCGTCTTGAAACGCTCGCGTGAACGCTGCTTTATCTCACGAAGTGCCTCTTCGGTCGCGGCTATGCTGTCAACTATGTCCTGCCGCTGCGATGTAAGGAACTGATGCCGCTCTTCTGCCTCGGCCAGCTCCTCGAGAGCGAGCATGTTTATCGCTCCGAATCCCTCCAGCCTGTCGCGAAGATCGTCCGCGTGACGACGAGTTTCGGCAAGGTCGAGTTCTTCCGGCAGTTCGACCTCCGCCATCAGGTCGTTAATGGCGATGTTGAGTTCGTGGACGCAATTCTCTGAAACGTTCTTCAGCTCGGTCGCCGCCTCTGCCTGACGCACTTCGATCTCGGCACGGCGGTCGCGTGCCTCGGCTGCCTGCCGATTAAGCTCGGCGAGTTCTTCGCTCGCCCGATCCGACGCTTCGCGTGCGGCCGACAAAGCCGCTATGGCATCGGCGATCTCGGTGTCCTCGCGTTCCACCTCGACACCTGAATTCGCGATGCGGTCAGTGATCGCTGTGATCTCTTCATGAAGCGAGCGTATCTTGCCCTCTGCCTCGGCAAGCTCGACCGACTGCAGATTGAGCCGGCTTTCAAATTCGCGGCTTTCGTTCTCGACACGCCGCAGAGCATTCACGGCGGCACGCCTGCGTTCGTCCGAGGTCGCGGCCGTCATGCGCTTTTCATTGAGAACGGCGTCAGCGGCATGCGTCCGCGAACGTGCCTCCGCCAATGATCCGGCGAGTGCTTCGATCCCGCTGCTCGCCTCTGTCAGGGCTTTTTCTGCTTCGGTTTTTCCGCTTAGGGCCTCGGCCTTTCGTTCCTCGATCTCGGCGAGTTCCGAGCGGATCTGGCCCGCCTCGTCAGCGACCAATTTCCGATGCCGTTCGGCACGCTCTATCTCTTCTTTCGCGGCGAGGACCTGTATCTGCAGCCCATGAATACCGCGATCGACCTTGATGATCAGGGACTGCAGGTCGACCATCTTGCTTTCACTCTCGATCAGACGGCTTCGTGCAGATTCGACCTTTGCGACCGATGCCTCGATGTCGCCGACGAGCCGACGCGTGTCTTTCGCAAGCTGTGTAAGTTCGCGTTTGAATGCCAGCAGCGAGTCATTCTGGCCTGCAGCGTTTCCGTCACCGCTGATGAACAGCCGTCCGCCGATCAAAATATCGCCCGAGCGGTCAACGTAAACGCCCGTGCCCGCGTTTCCATTGGACGGCAGGGCATCGACCAGCTGGGCAGACATCTCGCGGGCGAAAACGCCGCTGAGTGCATCGGCAGTTCTCTTCGAAATGCCGAGAACGCCCGCAATGCCTTCTGCGGGCTCTTCGTTCTGTTCCGACGGCGGAAGGACGACCATCGCCGCACGGCCTATACCCTGCGAACGCAGCCACGCGGTCGCGCGTTTCGCGTCATCGACGGATTCGACACAGATGGCCTCAAGCCACGGCCCGAATAGCGATTCGATCGCCGATTCGGCATCGGGCGTGACGTGCAGGCGGTCAGCCAATACGCCGTGAAAACGGACGCCGATCTCATCCGCAGAGTTCAGAATCTTTTGCACCTGCGGAGCGTAAACGGCACGCTTTTCTTCGAGTTCCTTGAGCGTCTCAAGCCGATGTTTCTTTGCCGAATGCTCCTCCTGAAGAGCCTGCAAGGCCGATTCCGCGGCACGCAAAGCGTCGCGGTCGGCCGCGGTTTCGGCCATCAGCGTTTCCTTTTCGGCATTTAGCGATATTAGCTTTGCCTCTTCCTCGGCAAGGTTCGCCGCAAGTTCCTCCGCGGTCTTCTGATTTGCAGTGAATGCACCGGCCGCACGTTCGCCTTCGACATCGAGGCCCGCGGCACGGTCGTTCAAACGACGAATGTTGTTGTCGAGCTGTTTTGCGATCTCGTCAAAACGCTCGGCAGCGGCGGTGTGCTGTATGAGATGCGTGCGGAGTTCGTCGAGCTTTGTCTCGATCTCAGCCAGAGCTGACGCCTCGCGTGCATGCACCTCTTCGGCATGTGTGAGCTCCTCGTGGACCTGTTGATAGGCCGCCGTTTCACGCTGTTCGTCCCCACGCAGGCGTTCTATCTCCGTAGCGAGCAGCTCGATCCGCTGTTTGCTTGCCGCGATCTCGCCGCGAAGACTTTCGCAACGTGTATTCAGCGAAACAAGCTGATCTGATTTATACAGATGCTCGCGTTCGGCACGATCGCGTTCGAGGGCATTGTGCGAATGTATCTTCCGCAACTCCGCGAGGCTTTCCTCTGCTGTGCGCGAACGAAGTGTCTGCTCCTTTGCCGCGTTCTCCTTGTCCGCGAGCTGCTGGTGCAGGGCCTCTTCTTCCTTCGACGCTTCGGCAAGGCGCTGTCTCAACTCATCGGAAAGCTGTGCGAAATGGCGGCCTTCGGCTGCATAAAGCGTGCGGAGCAGGCCGCGGAATTCTTCCTGCAGCAGCTTGAAACGTCGGGTTTTGGCGGCCTGCCTGCGAAGTGAATTCACCCGCGTTTCGACCTCTGAAACGATATCGTAAATGCGGGCGAGATTGGTCTTTGCAGATTCCAGACGCGATTCAGCAGCACGCTGGCGGGCTCGGAATTTTGAGATGCCGGCCGCCTCTTCGATCAGGCTGCGTCGGTCTGCAGGCTTGGCAGAGAGTATTTGTCCGATGCGTCCCTGCTCGATGATCGCGTAATGAGCTCCCGACAGGCCGGTTCCTGCGAACAGGTCCGTAATGTCGCGCAGACGGCATGTCTTGCCGTTGAGCATATATTCGCTCTCGCCCGAAAGATAAAGCCGACGAGTGACGGAAACCGCCTCGCCGGGAGCGAAATCCAACGCGAATGAACGCGGCCGCCAATGGCGTTTTGTCTTTACCTTTGTCTGGACGACCTGAGCGGAACCCACCGCAAGTGCCTTCACCGTCTCGATCTGTTCAGATTCCGCTGCCTCAGTTTTCTCCGGCTGATCCGCGTCAGGTTCTGCGATGGCTTCGACAAGTTCGGCCGCTTCTTCAGGTTCCGGGTCGATGCCCTCGATCTCATTCATGTCGACCGAGGCATCGTCTATGGAACTGAGGCGCTCATCGATGTCCTCAAGCTCGCCTTCGTCGATGTCGAACGTCGAATCATCGCGAACAAGATGCAGGACGACCTCTGCCATTCCTCCCGGTTTTCGGTCTTTCGTCCCTGCGAAAACGACGTCTTTCATCTCGCCGCCGCGAAGGCTTTTCGCGCGCTGTTCTCCCAGGACCCAGGAAATTGCGTCGGATACATTCGATTTGCCGCAACCGTTCGGCCCGACGACGGCAGTGATGCCGTTGCCGGTAAAGACTATCTCGGTGTGGTCGGCAAAGGACTTGAAACCGGTGATCTCGAGGCGCTGGAGCTTAAACATTCTATAGTGCTCTTGATTTAAAGAAGCACTATATTTTGTGGCATTTGTAGTGTTAAGTCAACCTTAATTTCGCGGCTCAGCGTCCTTAGATCATTTCGCTCCCGACGTCACGCAGCCCCTGCTTTTCGGCTCGTTCATGGTCAAGTTCGGTGAGGACGTCGAGCAGAAAATTCGTATTGTTGGAAACCACGATCACGACCGGAAATTCCTGTTGTGATGTGGAAAATTCAAAAGTACCGCCGTTGATCTCGATAAGATCGCGAAAAGCCGTCTGTCCGTTGTGCCCATTGCATTCCGCATCGACGATCTTGCCTTCGTTGAACGCGACATTGCCCATGTGCAGGTCAGATTTTATGACGAGCAAGCCAGTCATTTTCGCACTTTCGATGACCTGAACCGCGTCAAACAGGCTGACGTAAGCAAGGTTTCCTGCAAAAGTGACGTCGGTACGTATCTGCTG
The DNA here is from genome assembly GCA_016700075.1 of Acidobacteriota bacterium. Taxonomy (NCBI): domain Bacteria; kingdom Pseudomonadati; phylum Acidobacteriota; species Acidobacteriota bacterium. The sequence goes on from CP065000.1 coordinate 1,767,897, forward strand.
CGGTTTTCGGTCGCGGCCTTCGGCAAACTCGGGCCTGCGTGCACGCCGGATCGCCTCGAGTCCCGGAGCTACTGAAATGCGCGGGTCGAGCAGCTTTGCCTCTTGCAGGCGGTCGTAGGCGATGTCGAAATCTTCGCGAGCGATGTATAAGCTGACAAGAGCCAAACATTGCCGTGCGGCCTCGCTAAGGTTCTTTTGCCGGACGCAGATATCCCGCATCTTTTCACGCAGCGGTATTGACCGCGGACTGCGTTCGATCGACGCTCGGAGCAGGTCAAAGGCCTTCTCAGGCGAACTGTATTTGATGAACAGATCCGCATCGAGAAGTACGGATTCGATGGTGGTTTCGGTGACGGGCAGCGACGGAGATTCGAGGACCTGATTCATAGCAGATGCGTGAACAAAAATGTTCAACACCTGATTTTAGCACAGCAAACGCTGTGTGTAACTAATATTTTCTACGAAAAAAGAGGCTGCCATTTCAGACAGCCTCCGGAAAAGATCATCGCGGAAAGAGTTAAAAATCGAAACGCATTCCGAGACGGATCTGACGCTGGCGATAGGTGCGTGTCGGGACAAGGAAAGCCTGCTGCGCTGCGACGTTGCCGACCTGTGCCAGGCCGCTGAAATCGATAAACCCTGCACCGTAAGCAAAGACCGCGGCATTCAGGATATTGTCGAACTGAGCAACAGGGCGTATTCGGTACCGCTCTTTGAAGCGGAATTCGCGAGTAATGTTCAGATCGAACGTGTAAAAGCTCGGGCCCGTTCCCACATTTCGCGGCAGGTTGCCGCCGCGGGCACCGATCGGAGGCAGCGAGAACTGAGCGATCAATGCTGTCGGAATTGGCGAACCGGGCGGCCTCCATTTGATATCCGAAAGATTGCCGGCGAAATTCGGCCGGTCGGTCGAATTGTCGTCGAGGTTGCGGTCACTGCCGCCGTTGCCGAGGCTGAACGGCGCCGAGCTTCCCCAGCGAACAAGCGGCGAGAACCGCAGTTTGCCCATCCACCACGGCGTATCAAAGGTACCGGTGAATGCTATGCGGTGACGGCGATCCTGTCGTGACCTTGCCCATTCCGAATCGAAATCACCATCTATCTGAGCATTTGACGTATTGTTCAGGCCGTCATCCTTGGTGCTTGAGAGCGTATAAACAAACCGCAATGAAGAACCAAATCCTGCTCCAAGCGGGCGATAACGACGCCGCAATTCGAGCACAAGCCCCTGATAATAGGCGTTGCCGATGGACCTGATGACCGATTGCTCACCAAAGTTAGGATTCGGACGAAATTGTGCGATGGCCGCACGAGCGATGCCGATAGGGCCGCCGGTCGCATTGTTGTTATTGCCGGTCGATGCCGCTGCCGGAGCGGTTGTTGACGTATTTGTCGTGTTCAGGTTGACGACGCAGGTGTTATTGGTCGTAAAACTGCACGTCGATACGCCGCTGGTATCGGTCGTTGAGCCGAGCGTGAATGTATAGTTACGGATGGTACCGTTTTGGTTGGTCAGCTGGAAGCTATTCGCCAACAGCCACTGAGTCCAGTCGGCAAAACCGGCCGGAAGCCGCGCCTTGTTGCCGTTGGTATCCCGCCAAAGATGTACCGTTTTATTAACGGTAAAGTTTGCCTCAAAAAGCCAATCGCGGTTGATCTCACGTTCAAAACCTATGTTGTACTGATAGCTTTCCGGGATGACCAGATTCGGGTCAACCGTCCTCAGCGGATTGCCCGTGCTTGTAACGCTGTCGCGAAAGCCGGTGGAGGTCGTACAGGGAGCCGGCGGATTGACCACCGTCGGACAAACTGATGTAAGCAGTGCTCGAATGTCATCAGGGGTCGCGAAGGCGTTGGGGAAATTCTGTGCGATCGCATTGAGGATCGCAACTCGCCGCGGATCTGTGGCCGCTGTACCGATAAGGTTCGTATCGAAAGAGACGAGGTTTCCGCCAGTGTTCTGGATCGAATCGGCAACGGTCCTGAGAAGGACGCGGTTGTAGAAGATGCCCGCACCCGCACGGATCACGCCTCGGCCTTTCTTAAAAGGATCCCACGCAACGCCGATACGCGGCCCGATATTGTTATTGTCGGTGACCGCAGTTTCGCGTTCATAACGAACGCCGAAGCTAAGCGTGAGATTCGACTTGATCTTGAACTCGTCGTTAAAAAAGACGCCCCAATAGGTGTTGATGACGTCGGAGCGTGTGCCGTAATTCTGACGGTATCGCGAGAGGACGTTGTTCTGGAAATTCAAGATTCCGGTGAAGTTGAACGTTCCGGTAGCATCGCCGAGGCCGAGTGCCTTTGAGCGCACGCGCATGATGTCAAAGCCCATCTTCAGGCTGTGCCGCCCCGCGAGGTACGTCAGTGAATCCTGGATCTGGATCCTCGTCTCGCGGCGATTCTGCGGAAAGCCGGTCGCGTCGCCCGTGATCGCCGCCGTCGAATTACCGGCGATCAGCGTCTGTGTGCCGCCGAACTGCGGGTTCTGATAACTGATCAGGACCACCGGGCCTGTCGCGTTATCAGTCTGGAAGCTTGGCTCGTAGATAGAATACTGGCCGCGGATCTGGTTAACGGCACGGGCACTGAAAACGTGATTGTTCGTAAAGTTGAATGCGTCCGTATCTATGTTCCTGACCTGAAGAGCGTCATCAAGCCGCGTGGTCGATTGGAAGGTCGTACGCCTGTTCGCACGGCGGCCGAACTGATAACCGAATGTCGCATTGTTACGCTGCGAGAAATTGTGATCGACGCGGGCGGTCAGTCGGTGAGCCAGGTTCGGGGTTGCAACGATCGCCTGGTACGGCAAGATCGGGGTCGGCGGCGAACTGCTCGGATCGTTGCAGGTCACGCCTGCGGGACACTGCAGATTGCCCTGCGGCAGCGGGAATCTCGGATTGCTGCCGACGGGAAGCCATGTATCAATAAAGGTCGAGTCCTGAACATTCTCGTATTCATAGGCGACCGAGAAAAAGGTCTTTCTACGGCCGTCGTAGAATGGCAGCCTAACGGGACCGCTAAGGAAAAAGCCGGGATTGTACTCAGTCAGCGGCTGACGCGAAAAACCGCGGCTGTTGTTATACCAGCTGTTAGCGTTCAGGTTGTCGTCTCGGAAGAAAAAGAACGCTCGGCCGCGGAAACGGTTGGAGCCGGCACGCGTTCTGATATTGATCCGACCGCCCGAAGCTCGCCCGTATTCGGCCGAGAACTGATTCGAGATGACCTGAACCTCTGCAATTCCCTCAAGCGAAGGCTGAAAACGTTCTCGCGATGAACGGTCGTCGTTGTTATCAAGCCCGTCGATCGTCAGGTTGTTCGAATATGCCACGCCGCCGGAAAGCGAGAAATTTCCCTGCTCAAGCGGTGCTGTCGGCGAATTCTGGAATCTGTCGTCTGAGAGGCCGCTTGTCGACAGCTGCTCTTCGGAGGTGCCGCCAAGTGTCAGAACGAGATCGAGAGCATTTCGTGTGTTGTTCGGCAGCTCCTCGATCTCGCGTTCCGTGATGGTGCCGCCGACGATGGTTCTGGTCGTATCCACGAGCGGCCCGTCGTCTTCAATGACGGTGACCGTCATTTCTTCGCGAATGTCAGCAGGTGAAAGTTTGAAATCCTTTAGAAGGTTCTGGGCAGAAACGGTGGGCGTCGGCGGCGTTTCGAGTGTGCCGAAACCGCTGGCGGCAGCGGAGATCTTGTATGTGCCGGGCTTTAGTTTGATAAGCCGGTATCTGCCGTCGTCGTCCGTGACGACCGACCGCTTTTCGCTTGTTTCGACCAGAGTCGCAGTGACGGTCGCACCGACGACAGGCAGGCCGTTAGCGTCGGTCACGCGGCCTGAGATAGTGACGTCGTCAAGGTCCTGAGCGAATGCACCAATTACCAAGAACATCGAGCACACAAACGCGCCGATGATCCTTCTAAATCCATGAAATGACATTTCGAAATACTCCTGAAAACTATGCTACGAATCAAAAAATCGTAACTCAGAAGCAACGCGAAAGCAATTCGGAAAAAGGTTGTATTAACTGAAAATTAATCGTCGTTTTCGGCGGGTTCACGACGCAATGCCCTAATGCGTGAAACCGGTATCAATGCCTCGCTGGAAGAGAATGCCTCGTTGTGGCGGGCAAATTCGGTGGCGTGGGAACGGAGATACGCGAAGAACCGTTCAAATTCGCTCTGCATTTCGGCCATTTTCTCACGCATATTGAGGATGATCTCAACTCCCGCGAGATTGACACCGAGGTCGCGTGTGAGTGAAAGAATTACCTCCAGGCGTTCGAGGTCGCTGTCCTCGAAAAGGCGCGTGTTCCCGTCAGACCGCGAAGGCTTGAGCAACCCTTCGCGCTCATACAGCCTCAGCGTCTGCGGATGTATGTCGTACATCTCCGCAACGGCACTGATGGTGTATGTTTTGACGCGCTTTTTCATAATTGGTCTAGAAAGTCTAGGAAGTCTAGAAAGTCTGGGAAGTAAAAATCAAATTGCTTGTGGACCTCCAAGACTTCCTAGACTTTCGCGACTGTCCCGACTTACTCCAGTCCCATCGCTTTTCGCGGATTGTCGGGATTTAGCTTTTCAAATTGCCTAAGCAGTTCTTTTGTTTCCTCCGATAGTATCCGCGGCAGTGTGATCTTCACCTCGATGAACTGGTCGCCGCGAAGGCTCGGGTTTCGCAGGCTCGGGAAACCGCGTTCTCGCAGTCGGAACTTTTGCCCCGATTCGGTTCCGGACGGGATCTTGAGCTGGGCTTTTCCTTCGACGGTCGGAACCTCGATCTTCGTTCCCAGAGCCGCTTCCGACACGGTTATCGGAACCGTTACATACACGTTGTCGCCCTTGCGTGTCAGGAATGGGTGTTTTCCGACATTCGTCAAAATGAACAGATCGCCGGGCTCCGCTCCCAAACGCCCGCCGTGGCCTCTTTTCGGGATACGGACACGCGAACCTGTATCGACGCCCGCAGGAATACGTACCTTGACCTGCTCGGTCTTTGGCGTCGTACCCTTTCCGTTACACAGCGAACACGGTTGACGCCGTCGGCCCGTTCCCTCGCAGTCCGGGCAGCCCTGCGAAAACTGCAGCCTGCCGCCGGTACGCATCACCTGGCCTGTTCCCTTGCACGATGAACACTGAACGACGGGTCCGCCGGTGTCGCCCGCTCCCTGACAACGCGAACACTGCTCAGAACGATTGACGGTTATATTTGTCGTAAGCCCTGAGAATGCCTCTTCGAAACTCAAAGCGAGCGGCATCTCTATATCGCGGCCGCGTTTCGGCAAGGGCCGCGGCGGCTCCGGCTGGGCTTTGGCACCGCCGCTGCCACCGAAAAGATCTGAGAAGATATCGCGAAAGCTCGATCCGCTGCTCGTCGACGTACCCGGATCCCATGAGAATCCCGAGAAATCAAAGCCGGCGGCACCGCCCGCCGCACCGGCGGAAGCTCCAAAAGGAGAATCGGGGTCGAGGTTGTCCGCGTAGTAGCCGAACCGGTCAAATACCTTCCGTTTCTTGTCATCGGAAAGTACATCGTAGGCTTCCTGCACTTCTTTGAATTTGTCTTCCGAAGCTTTGTCGCCGGGATTCACGTCAGGATGAAACTTACGCGCTAAACGGCGATAGGCTTTCTTGATCTCGTCAGCCTTAGCATCCTTTTTGACACCGAGAATTTTGTAATAGTCCTTTTTCGCCATGCGGTAATGAGAGCCAAACGCGAGTCTTGCCTATTCTACGAATGTTCGGCGGACAATCAAAAGCGGCGGCAGTGAACGGCTGCTCACTGTCCGCCGCTCACTGCCTGCCGGACAATTAGTCCTTCTTCTCTTCTTCGACGTCAACGTACTCAGCATCGATCACGTTGTCGTCCGATGCGGCACCCGACGAGTCGCCTTCGGCACCCGCAGATGCAGATGATGCCTGCTCCGAAGTACCCGCATCGTCACCGCCTGCCGCGGTCTGGCTGTAAAGAACCTCGGCCAGCTTGTGCGAAGCGGACTGCAAACGCTCGAACGCATTGTTCATAGCATCTACATCCTCACCGCCGAGAGCGGTTTTGGCGTCGCTGATGGCCGATTCGATGTCGCCGGACGCGGCGGCGTCGAGTTTGTCCTTGTGCTCGCTCAGCGATTTTTCGACGCTGTAAACGAGGCCGTCCAGACGGTTGCGTGCCTCGATGGCCGCTTTTTTCTTCTCGTCCTCTTCCGAGTGCGATTCGGCGTCCTTCATCATCTTGTCGATCTCTTCTTTCGAGAGGCCCGACGAAGCTGTGATCGTTATCTTCTGCTCGCGGCCCGTGCCGACGTCCTTTGCCGAAACGTTCACGATGCCGTTTGCGTCGATGTCAAAGGTCACCTCGACCTGAGGAACACCGCGTGGTGCGGGCGGAATACCGACCAAGTGGAACTTGCCGAGCGTCTTGTTGTCGGCTGCCATCGGCCGCTCGCCCTGCAGAACGTGAACCTCGACACTGGTCTGGTTGTCCGATGCGGTCGAGAATATCTCGCTCTTGCGGGTCGGGATGGTCGTGTTCTTTTGGATCATCGGCGTCATCACGCCGCCCAAGGTCTCGATACCGAGAGAAAGAGGCGTTACGTCCAGAAGCAGGATATCCGTCTTCTCGCCGCCCAGCACGCCGGCCTGAACAGCAGCTCCCAGAGCGACTACCTCGTCAGGATTAACCGACTTGTTCGGCTCTTTGCCGAAATATTCCTTGACCATTTCCTGGACCTTAGGAATACGGGTCGAGCCGCCAACCAGCACGATCTCTTCGATATCTTTCGGCGTCAGGCCGGCATCTTTGATGGCCTGTTCGACAGGCGGCATAAGCCGCTTGAGTATCGGCTCAACGAGCTGTTCGAATTTCGCACGCGTCAGCTTCATCACCAAGTGCTTCGGACCCGATGCATCCGCCGTAATGAAAGGCAGGTTGATCTCGGTTTCCATTGCGCTTGAGAGTTCGACCTTTGCCTTTTCGCCCGCTTCCTTCAAACGCTGAAGCGCCATCTTGTCATTGTGCAGGTCGATGCCCTGATCTTTCTTGAATTCGTCGATGATCCAGCCGACGAGAACTTCGTCAACGTCATCGCCGCCAAGGTGAGTGTCGCCGTTCGTCGATTTCACTTCGACCACGCCTTCGCCGACCTCGAGGATCGAAATGTCGAATGTGCCGCCGCCGAAGTCGAACACCGCTATGATCTCGTCTTTTTTCTTATCAAGGCCGTATGCGAGAGCTGCGGCCGTCGGTTCGTTTACAATACGCAGAACCTCGAGGCCCGCGATCTTGCCCGCATCTTTCGTCGCCTGACGCTGAGCGTCATTAAAATATGCCGGGACCGTGATCACGGCCTGATCGACCTTGCTGCCGAGATAATCTTCAGCAGCCTGCTTCAGCTTTTGCAGCACCATAGCCGAAATTTCCGGTGGGCTGTACTGTTTGCCTTCCGCTGCGATGCGAACGTCGCCGTTCGATGCCTTTTCGACCGAATAAGGCACCTGTTTGATCTCGCCCTGAACTTCGTCGAATTTGCGTCCCATGAAACGCTTGATCGAGTAAAGCGTATTCTCAGGATTAGTGACGGCCTGCCGCTTTGCGACCTGGCCGACCAAACGATTGCCGTCCTTTGTAAAGGCGACCACCGAAGGCGTCGTTCTGCCGCCTTCGCTATTGGTTATAACGATAGGCTCGCCGCCCTCCATCACCGCTACGACCGAATTGGTCGTTCCCAGGTCAATTCCGATTATCTTTCCCATTATCTTGTCTCCAATTAGGTATTATTGCCAATAAACTATTGCTGTTTTGCGGCGTACCGATTCGGGCATGCCACTTGAGCATGGCATTAGAATAATAGTTGAGTGTGTTATTGTCAAGTTGTATTTTATTCGTATTTCTGCTCTGCAAAGCGAAACTATTGAATACATTTGAGCATCGAAACAGCGGTCTGTTATAGTATCGAATTTGGTCGGACCACTTTTACATATATGAAACGAATCTTCTCTATTGTTGCCCTGGCTCTCGCTGTCGGCATTTCGGCCGATCCCGTGATCGGTCAAAACCAAAGATCAAAGGCTGACTACCTGAAGGAAATAGCAGCTTTGTCGAACACGAAGCAGCCGGAAGACGGCCAAAAGGCCTACGAGCTTGCCAAAGAGTTCCTCGCGCGTTTTGGCAACGAAACGAAAGACGCAAATGTCAAAAAGGTCCGTGCCTGGAAAGACGCCTACCGGATGGACCGCTTTTTCGACGCGACGGATGCCCGCAACTACGATAAAGCATTTGCTCTCGGTGCCGAGATCCTCGCAGAAAAGCCGGAAAGTGTCGACGTGATGCTCAATCTTGCATATTCCGGATACATGTCAACAGGCGGCGGCATCCCGAAACACCGTGACGATGCTGTCAAATACGCCCGAAACGCGATGTCGCTGATGGGCGCTGGAAAACTGCCGGAATCATTCGCTCCGTTCAGCAATCAGGCAGAAGCCTCTGCTTACATGCATTTCATCGACGGAAGCCTGTCGATGGAAAAGGAGCCGAAGCAGGCCGCAGAGAATATTTACAAGTCGCTGCAGTACGAGTCGCAGCTGAAGAACGACCCGCTGCCGTATTATCTGATCGCGGCATATTACGAGGATGTTCAGGCATCGCTTTCCTCGGCCTTAAAAGCCAAGGCAGAAAAGAACACGATGTCCGACGCTGAGTTCAAGGCAGAGAACGACAAGGTCGCGAAAGCTATCGATCTTTTGATGGATGCGTACGCCAGGGTGATAAAAAGGGCCGAGGACCAAAAACACCCGAATTTGGGTGAATGGAAGGCTCGTCTGGAACAGATATATGAATTCAAGAACAAGACGAAAGAGGGCCTGCCCGAATTTATGCGGTTTGCGAACACAAGGCCGCTCGCAGACCCGTCAAAGTTCTAAAACGACGACATCCAATATCAGAGCCCTGAAGCGTTAGTCGTTTTGGGGCTTTTCTGTTTCTGCGGCACGCATTAATCTTGCGACGTGGAAGATGTAATGAACGCCTGAAAACACCGCGAAGGCGACAACGGTGGTGTAAACGGTAGGAAGATAAAAGCCGCGAAGCTGCGGATACGTAGCCGCAACGAGGATCATTATCACCGCAACAACCTGAACAAAAGTACTCGCCTTGCCCAGCCATGACGGCACGAAATCGCGAAATCCTGTCATCACCGTGATCGATGCGGCCACCGTTACGATCAGAACATCTCTGCCGATGACGGTAGCCGTTACCCAAAACGGAACGGGAAGAAACCGCGAAACTTCAAGCACACCGGGCCAGGAAAGCATTATAAAAGCCGTGGTCATCAGCAGCTTGTCGGCGATCGGATCGATGATGGTGCCGAGTTCGGATTCTTGTTTAAAACGGCGTGCGACGAAACCGTCGATGCCGTCCGAAACGCCGGCGATCGTAAACAGTACGAGAGCCCAGCCTTCGCGATTATATACGAGCAGGATGGCGAAAAGCGGTATCAGCGCCATCCTAAGAAAGGTCAGCAGATTCGGAATGGTGAGGACCTTCGTTGAAACCTGGGAGTCGCTCATTTTGCGGTCTTGAGTTCGAGAAGCGAGATCTCGGGCGGACATTGATAACGAACCGGGACCACGACCGTGCCGATGCCGCGTGTTATATAAAGCTGCGAACCGCGGTTGCGATGAAGGCCCGCCTTTCGGCGGCGGGGAATGATACCTTTTTCTGCATCGCGAACGCGGATCTGCCCCCCGTGCGTATGTCCGCTCAGCGTCAGATCGACGCCGTAGCGTGCCGCCTCGCGAAAAATGATCGGGTTATGAGCGAGGAGCATCTTCATTTCATCCGGGAATGATCCTAAAAGCGACGCCTTCACGTCCGTTTTACCGACCATGTGATCGTCAACGCCTGCCAGCCAGAACGCCCCGCCTTCGACCTCCAATCGGAAGCCTTCATTCACGAGGAGGTTAATTCCTTCATCTCGAAACGATCGAGTGACAAGCTCGGCATCGGTCCAGTGGTCATGATTTCCGAGACAGGCGTGAACGCCGTGCGGTGCCTTGAGCTGTCCAAGAAGCTCTGCCACGGGAGCAACATATTCGGTATGATGCGAGACGTAATCGCCCGTCAAAACGATCAGGTCAGGATGCAGGCGATTAGTTATCTTCACGACCCGCTCGATATGCTCGACGCCTGTGAACGGACTGTGGTGAATATCCGAAAGGTGAATTATGCGAAAACCGTCCAACTTTCGCGGCAAGCGCTTCAGTTCAATATTGACCCGTTCGAGTGACAGGCTGTTTGCTTCTTCGATGGCCTCTCTGGCCTTTTTCGTCCAATTGTCCGCCAACAAACGCAAAGGCTTTTCCGCCGCAACATAGGCGTTGATGCGGTCACGGAGCTTAACACGTTTTAGGGCGGTTCTTTTCATGAGGGGGCGTGTTGGATTATATCCGCACAATGGCGAGATGACAAACTTTTTCAGGCGGCCGTCAGTTTTAGAAACTTGCGTTTGCCTACCTGCAGCAGCGTTCCCTCACCATCTATCTGAATTTCCGCTGCTGTTGACGACGCTTTCTCGCCGTTAACCTTTACACCGCCCTGTTCGATCAGACGGCGAGCCTCTCCTTTAGATGCAGAGAGTCCGGTATCCGCGAGAAGCTGTGCGAGATTGTACGAGCCCGCGGCAATAATGCGTTCCTCTATTTCGTCGGGGACTTCCTTTTTGACGAAACGCCGGTTGAAATCTTCCTCAGCGGCGTCTGCATCAGCGGCGGAATGAAAATCCGTTATGATGAGCTTAGCCAACTTTACTTTGAGGTTTCGCGGGTTTTCGCCTTTTTCAATTTCAGATCTTAAATCTGAAATATCTGAGGTCGTCAGGTCGGTCAGGAGCTCGTAGTACCGCCACATCAGCTCGTCGGAGATGGACATCACTTTGCCGAACATCTCGCTCGGCGGCTCTTCGATACCGATGTAATTGTTGAGCGATTTCGACATCTTCTGCACGCCGTCGAGCCCTTCGAGCAGCGGCGTCGTAATGATCACCTGCGGCTCCTGCTCGAATTCACGCTGCAGGTTGCGGCCCATCAGCAAATTGAATTTTTGATCGGTGCCGCCGAGCTCAACGTCGGATCCAAGTGCGACGCTGTCATAACCCTGTGTCAGCGGATACAGCAGCTCATGCAGCGATATCGGTTTTTCCTCCTGCATTCGCTTTGTGAAATCGTCGCGTTCGAGTATCTGTTTGACCGTGGTTTTAGCGCAAAGTTTGACGAAATCCGCGGCGGTGAACTTGTCCATCCATTCACCGTTGAAACGGAGCTCGGTCTTTTCCGGATCGAGCAGCTTGAACATCTGCTGCTTGTACGTTTCCGCGTTGGCGTTGACCTCATCGCGTGAGAGCGGCGGCCGCGTCACGTTCTTGCCCGAAGGATCGCCGATCATTCCTGTAAAATCGCCGATCAGAAATATGACCGTGTGGCCGAGGTCTTGAAAGGCCTTCAACTTCCGGATGACGACCGTGTGGCCGAGGTGAATATCCGGCGCCGTCGGATCGAGGCCCAGCTTTACGCGCAAAGGCTTGCCGGTCTTTGCAGAGCGATCAAGCTTTTTGCGGAGGTCTTCCTCGCGGATCAGATCCACCGTGCCTTTCTTAAGAAATTCGATCTGTTCGTCGATCGTCATAGCTTCTAGATTTTAAGGTAAATGCTAATCAGCTACAATCACGTTATGGAAAACAAAGCGGATATGAGGCTAAGTTTCATCGGCTGCGGCGTGATGGCGGAGTCGATCGTTGCAGGACTGCTCAGGAACGGCATTGTAGATGCCGCTCACATATCGGCGAGCCATCCGCGTGAAAACCGCCGTGCCGAGTTAGCAGAAAAACACGGCATCTCTGTTTTCGGCAATAACTCTGAAGCCGCAGGTGCGGTCGCGGGACACGAAAATTCGGCGATCGTGCTGTGCGTTAAGCCGCAGCGGCTGAAAAAGGTGCTTGCTGATCTGGACGGCGTGCTCCATCCAAATGATCTGGTGATCTCGATAATTGCCGGAGCACGTATCGAGCAGCTTGCCGAAGCTCTCGGCACAGCAAAGGTCGTCCGGGCGATGCCCAACACGCCCGCACAGATCGGCGCCGGCATAACGGCGTGGACCTGCACTGAGGCCGTCGGTTCCGAAGACCGTGAGAACGTGAAACGCATTTTGACCGCACTCGGCAAGGAGCTTTTTGTCGAAACCGAAAACATGATCGACATGGCGACGTCGCTTTCAGCGACCGGCCCGACGTACATCTTTATGGTCATGGAAGCGCTGACCGACGCGGGCGTGCATCTCGGTTTCTCACGCGACATGGCAAAAGAGCTTGTCCAGGAAACGATGCTCGGCTCGGTCAAATTTGCGATGGCCTCGCACAAACACCCCGCCGAACTTCGCAATATGGTCACATCGCCCGGCGGAACGTCAGCCGAAGCCATCTATCAAATGGAAAAAGGCACGCTGCGTACAGTGCTGTCAAAAGCCGTCTATGCCGCCTACAAACGCGCGGTCGATCTGGGTAAAAAGCAAAATTAGCCGCTTCGGCGGAGCGTGAAACGCCAGATCATGCGGCTACGATTTTCGTCAAAGACATATTTCCCGTCCGCAACGAACCAGTAACCCATGAACTGCCATCGGTTCACGCCGAGTTTGCAAAAGAGCGGGACCTCATGGCCGGTCTCGGCAGCGTCGAGCAATGCACGGTTCTGTGCATCGAGTTTCTGATCGCCGCGGCGGCCGTTGCCGGTGTAAAGAATGGTGTTCTCGCCGCCGGCGTGGTGATCCGGATAGCAGGGATTTATCTTTCCGAGATCGGTGAGCAGCGAAACGAGCCGCCCGCGGCTCTGATAAATTCCGATGCGGACGCGATGAACGCGGCTTACCTCAGCCCATGAAAAGACCCGTCCGGCATCTTCATGCGTGAACGGGTATTCTGCGGACATATGCTTTAGATGTCAGGAATTCGGCACGGCGTTCAGCGCCTCATCGACGACTCGGCGAAATGCCAAACCGTCGCCCGATACGCCGACCTCGACGATGCTTTCGGGTTCGAGGTCGCCTTGAATGAGAGCTTCCGAAAGTTCGTCCTCGACATATCGCTGGAGTGCACGCTTGAGCGGCCGTGCACCATATTTGCGGTCGGCACAGGTTTTGTCGATAAGCCAGCGGCGAGCGTCTTCGCTCAATAGAACATGGATGCTGCGGCCGGCGGTGATCAGATTTAGCCGTGCGACCTGCAGGTCAAGTATCTTGTAGAGGTCCTCGTCGGTCAGTTCATCAAAGATGATCATCTCGTCGAGGCGATTGATAAATTCCGGTGCGAACATTCGCTTGACCTCAGACATCACCTCGCTTTCGGCCCGTTCGCGGTTCGCAGACGAACTCGCCTGAAACCCGAGCGATGCCGTCTTTTGGATCGCACGAGCACCGAGATTTGAGGTCATTATGAAGATCGCATTTTTGCAATCGACCGTCTGGCCCGTTGCGTCCGTCAGTACACCATCCTCAAAAACCTGCAGCATCACATTGAAAAGGTCGGGATGAGCTTTTTCGATCTCGTCAAAAAGCACGACGGAATACGGCGAGCGACGTAGCTTTTCGGTCAACTGTCCGCCTTCGTCATGGCCGACGTATCCCGGCGGCGAGCCGATGAATTTCGAGACGGAATGTTTTTCCATGAATTCGCTCATATCAAAGCGAATTAGCGAACGTTCCGAACCGAAAAGGAATTCAGCGAGCGTACGCGCGACCTCTGTTTTTCCGACGCCGGTCGGCCCGAGGAAAAGGAACGAACCAACTGGCCGTCCGGGATTTTTCAGGCCGGCACGAGAGCGGCGAATCGCCCGTGCGAGAGCCGAGATCGCGGGACGCTGCGAGATGATGCGTTCGTGCAGAGCAGTTTCGATGCCGAGCAGTTTCTCGGCCTCTTCCTGCTTCACGGATGAAACGGGCACGCCGGTCCAGCGTGCGATCACGGCATCGACGTCGTCCTTGGTCACCTCGACCGCGGCGAAAGAATCTTCGAGCGAACGCAGCTCGTACGATATAAGCTGATCCTCATTCGCCGACGCACGTTTCCAATTCTCGACCGTCTCTTTCCACGAAGGCTCGCCGCGGTTTTCTTGGTTGTGCCGCAGTTTCGCACGGGCTCCGGCTTCGTCCAGAACGTCGATAGCTTTGTCCGGCAAAAAACGGTCAGGAATATAACGGTTCGATTGCTTGACCGCAGCGGTCAACGCATCGGCGGTGTATCGGATCTGGTGAAACGCTTCGTAGCGTTCGACCACACCGCGAATGATCTCGATCGCCTGTTCCTCGGTCGGCGGCTCGACCTTTACTGCCTGAAAGCGGCGTTCCAACGCACGGTCCTTTTCGATATATTTTCTGAATTCCGTAGGCGTGGTCGCGCCGATACACTGTATCTCGCCGCGGGAAAGAGCCGGTTTCAGGATGTTCGCGGCGTCGAGCGTCCCTTCGGCTGAGCCTGCTCCGACGAGCGTGTGCAGTTCGTCGATGAAGACGATGTTGTCGCGGTTCTCCTTCAGCTCCGACATTATCTTTTTCAGCCGCTCTTCAAATTGGCCGCGATATTTCGTGCCCGCGACAATAAGCGAAAGATCGAGCGAAAGAACGCGCTTTTTCTCAAGGAACGACGGGACTTCGCGGTCTACGATACGCTGTGCGAGGCCCTCGATGATGGCCGTTTTGCCGACGCCTGCCTCGCCGATCAGAACAGGATTGTTCTTCGTTCTGCGGCAGAGGATCTCGATTATTCGCTCAAGCTCGGGGTCGCGGCCGACCAGCGGATCGAGTTTGCCTGCGGCGGCGTCTGCGGTGAGGTCGCGTGTGTATTCTGCCAGTCCGGCCGGTTTCGCGGTATCGGCTCCGGCGGCGAGCACGCCCGGAATTCCGCTCTGCCGCATCATCTCGTCGCGTATGTCCTGCAGGCGTATGCCGTAGCCGAACAGTATTTCTGCAGCTATCGAACGCTCCTCGCGGACAATGCCCAAAAGAACATGTTCGGGGCCGATGTGTCGGTTCTTCAACTGGCGGCTTTCTTCGTTAGCGTAGAAAAGTATCTGTTTGGTCGCGGCGGAAAGGTGGAGTTCGGAGCTCTGCGGTTTACGGTCGCGGACGACAATGCGTTCCTCGACCTCGCGGCGCATCGTGTCAACGGTCAGTGAGTGTTTGAATGGCAGGAACTTGGCGGCGAGCGACTTGTCCTCGCGCATCAGCCCAAGGAGAATGTGCTCCGGCGCAATGACGGGCGAGCCGTACTGCAATGCCTCGTAACGTGCGAAAAAGATCACTCTCCGCGACCTTTCCGTGTAGCGTTCAAACATAAAGATCGATCCCGCGGCCTTTCGTTATACGCGCCATTATAACGAAAAACCGGCCTTCGGCGTAGAATTGCTCAAATAAAGCGAAACGAGCTTGTTTTTGTAATAGTTACAAAGCCCTTTGGAATCCACAACAAAGGCCTGAGAAATAACAAAAAATCGAAAAAACTCCTTGGTTGGTCAATTCAGCGAGCCGGAGCGAGTGTCGATGGTCAGATCGTCGTCGGAAATTATCTCGCGTACCAGCGGTTCGTCCTTTGAGGTGATACTGCGGAGCGCCTTTCCCGCGGGGGCAAGTTCTACCCGCGAAGTGATAACACGCGATACGCGCCGAGGCAGGAATTTGGGTGCGATGTTGGCTATCGAATCCGCCAAAGCTACGATGTCGCCGCCGCCCGGCCAATGCTGCCTGACGACCGTATCGTCGGTCCTGTTTATCAGCCTAAGCAGCGTCAAAGCTACGACATACAGGTCGTCCACCTGACCGATAAAAGGGAAAATATCCGGAATGAGGTCGATCGGCGAAATGACATAAACGATCGCCGCAACGAAAAGCGCTTTTTCTGCGGTTGGAACGCGGCCGTCCTTTAGCATACGCCCCAGCAGCAAGACGAGGTTTGGCAAAAACATCAAAAAGCCGCGCATACGGGCTTTCAGTTCGCCGCGTTCGCGTCGCGGTTTCGGCGCCGCCGGTGCTTTCTCTTTTGCTTTTACTGCCTTTGTACTCATCGCTATTCTCCCAAGTCTAAAAACAACCCGAGCTTTGTGCAAGTTTCGATGCCGCGGGTTGTATGGTAAATTCATTTCATCCGCTGCCCGAAGTGTATCGGAAACGCATCGAATGATCCTCGAAAACATCCGCCAACGTGCTGCCGCTGATCCTCAGCACATAATTCTGCCCGAGGGCGACGACCCGCGTACGCTGCAGGCGGCGGAGATGTGCGTCCGAAATTCGATAGCGAAGATAACCGTCATCGGCAACGAAGAAAAACTTCGCAGCCTAGCTGCAGAGTGCGGGGCGAACCTGAACGGCGTCACAATTTTAGATCATCGAGCATCTCATCAAGATCACGGCAAGATGGCTCATTTGTATCATCAGCTTCGCCGTGCAAAAGGCGTCACGCTGGAAGAAGCCGAGCAGGCCGTCAAAGATCCACTCTATTACGGGAACCTTTTGGTCAGAGAAGGCCACGCCAACGGCTCGGTCGCGGGAGCGACGAATACCACGGCCCACACTGTAGCTGCGGCACTCAGATGCATCGGCGTAAAGGCGGGATTTAAGACCGTATCAAGCTTTTTCCTAATGGTCGTGCCGGACAAAAAATTCGGCGAACGCGGAGCGATGATCTACGCCGATTGCGGCGTCGTTATCGACCCTGACTCGTCAGAACTTGCCGAGATCGCTCTTGCATCCGCCGAATCATGCCGTGCTCTCCTGCAGGTCGAACCGCGTGTCGCGATGCTGTCGTTCTCGACAAAGGGAAGTGCAAAGCATCAGCTGATCGACAAGGTCATCGAAGCCACAAAAACCGTCAAGGCCCGCATGCCCGATCTCACAATCGACGGCGAACTGCAGGCAGACGCCGCTCTTGTTCAATCGGTTGCCGCGTCAAAAGCACCCGGCTCGCCGGTCGGCGGAAAGGCAAATGTGCTCGTCTTCCCCGACCTAAACGCCGGTAACATCGCCTACAAACTAACCGAACGCCTCACCGGCGGCACCGCCATCGGCCCGATCCTCCAAGGCCTCGACCGCCCGTGCAACGACCTCTCCCGCGGCTGCAAAGCCGAAGACATTGTCGATGCCGTCGCGATCACCGCAGTTCAGTCGCAGGCACGTAAAGCTACCTGATTCTGCTCAATTTTCCAACGACTTTAGGCATTCGCTGAGAGTAGTGATGAGTTTGGGGATATAATTCTCTCTGATACCCCAGACGATCTCGAAGTCAATTCCGAAATAGTCATGCCTTCCGTATATCCAATGATCTTATCCGCCGCATCGAGGATATCCACTATCAGTAGCTTTGGGCTGCGGTCAGACATATTGAAGATCGCCCTTTATCTTCTCAAAATATTTGGGTTTGATGCCCTTTCGGGAGACGAGGTCAACGCGGCGTCCGAGCAGCCGCTCAAGATAGTTGGCGAGATCGACGAACTCGATGCCGACCGGTTCGGTGAATTCAACTAGAATATCGATATCGCTATCACTGCGCTGTTCATTTCGGGCGTATGAGCCGAAAACGGCTAGGTTTTTCACGTGAAACTTGGTCAAGAGTTCAGGCTTGCTAGTATAAAGGACTTCACGAATATCATCTATGCTTGACATACTTTTCAACTCGAACTTTAACAGAACTACGCAACAGTCTTCAATGAAATTTGACTCGGCTTACCGCAAGGCTAGTTCAGCTTTCGTTTCGCGAGATCGAACCTTTCGCCTGCCTTCAAAAAGTAAACTGCCATCCCGTGCTTTACCTTTTTTGCATCGACGAACATCACTTGGGTCGGGCCGGCGACGGTTAAGTTGCGATTGTCTTCGATGAGGACGGCTGTGTCCTCGTCGATGCCGATGCCGAGATAATTCGGATTGACCTCGATCAGGCCGAACAGTCGATTGTGACGCTGACGGACAAGGAAATGCTGATCGAAAATTACGTTTGGAATTAGCCCTAGGCCCTTACGAACGCCGACTTGTTTGCCGTCGAGAATTTTCAGGTCCGCGTCGCCGGTCATCATCGGGTCGGACATCGCGGCGGCACCGGCGCTCGTGCCGCCAAAAGGAACGCCTTTGTTATAGCGTTCGCGTATTATCTTGAGAAGCTCACCGTCCGCGAGCACGTCCATGATTCGGTTCTGGTCGCCGCCGGAAAAGAAAACGCCTGTCGCTTTCGAGATCTGATCGAGAAAAGCTGCGCGCCTTTCGGCATCGAGTGGACGCATCGCCGCGTGAATGACGTTTGCGGCACCGCCTGCGGTCAGGTCGCGTTTCAGGCCTTCGAAATTCTCCTCCGGAACCTCGCTCGCCCATGTGATCACGAGGATGTTCGACCTTTCACCGCCGCTCCATTCGACAAATTTTTTCATCGCATCGGGCGGACGTTTGCCGCCGCCGATCACGAGCAGACGCTGCTGTGCGACAGCCGCCGCCGAAAGCAGCAATACGGCGACGAATGCCGCCGCTAGATGTTTCTTCAATAACCTGTTTCCTCTCATAAATTCTTTCAATAGACCGACGGTTCGCCGGGCGGTCGCGTTTTCCAACGCCGATGTATCCACATCCATTGCTCCGGATATTGGCGTATGAATTTTTCCATTTCGAGCGTGAATCTCGCGGTCGTTTCGCGAATATCGTGTTCGCGGTCACCCGTATTTTCGGGCACGATGATCTCGCCGCGGATCATTCGATATTTATCTTTGTCCCGATCATACACACAAACGGCGGGATAAATGACCGCACGGGAGCGTGTCGCGATGGTCGCTGCACCGGCAGACGTGCACGCCGGCACGCCAAAGAAAGGCACGAAAACACCTTCACGCGGATGCGTATTAACGTCCGCCAAAATGCCGAGTATGCCGCCATCGCGAACGAGTTTTATCGCGGTCATCGCGGAAAATGCCTTGTTTATCGGCCGGTTGCCGAAACGGTCTCGGCGTGCGTTCAACATCGCGTCGATCTTCGGATTATCAAGCGGGCGGGCGAGATAGCTGATGGGCTGAAACGCGGCTGCAAAGCCCAGCACGAACATCTCCCAGTTGCCGAAATGCCCCGTCGTGATTACGACTCCTTGCCCCTCTTCGCGGTTTCGGCGATAGAGTTCCCGCGTCTCATCGTCCATGTCGAATTCGACCTTCTCCGCAAAACGCTCTTTTGAATATTTGTGATTTTGCGAAAGCTCGCCGAGTACGCGTCCTAGGTTTTCCAGAGAACCGGCGAGTATCTCTCGCCGTTCATCGACACTTTTTTCGGGAAACGCGATCTCAAGATTACGCATTCCGGTTTTTCGCAGATTCTTCAGCAAAGTCGGCAGGAGCCGCATCAACGCCACACAGAAACCGATCGCCGCGCGGCGCGGCAGCAGCCCAAGCAGGGCAAACACCGTGCGTGCGGCCGCGTATTCCACGTTGATGAGCAGTTTTCCTTTCTTTGCCACAACCTTTTCGAGACTCATTAGACTTTAAATTCCCGCACCGCCGAATTCAATTTTCCTGCCGCGAAAACTCTTACAAAACTCTTACAATCGACGCCCGCAAAACCTGTTAGCCTCAATAATAGGAAACCTGTTCAATAGGTTCCGGGACAAAATTTCAGGAGATCTAGATGGAAAATATCGTTCGGTTGGATGAGGCAAGAAAGAAGAGAATTCATTGGGACACGATTATCATCGTAGCAGTGTTTCACTTGGTGGCGGTGGCGGCGTTCTTCACATTTTCATGGGCGAATCTCACGGCTCTGCTGATCGTGTGGTGGATCTCAGGCAGTCTCGGCATAGGGCTGGGATATCACCGTCTGCTGACGCATCGCGGGTTCAAAACACCGCGTTGGGTGGAACGAACACTCGCTACATTCGGCACTCTCGCTCTGCAATCGGGCCCGATAGCTTGGGTGACGACGCACCGCCTGCATCACGCGTTCACCGACACGGACAAAGATCCGCACAGCCCTCGCAACGGCGTCATCTGGTCTCACATCGGCTGGATATTTTCGGGCACGGCACAGCGGCAGCCCGATGCTGTCGTCAAGAAATATGCTCCTGATCTGCTTCGCGATCCATATCTCGGATTTCTCGATCGCCACTATTATCTGACATCGGTCGTCGCCGCAGGTATCTTGTTTTTGGTCGGCGGCTGGACGATGGTCGTCTGGGGCATCTTCCTCAGAACCGTCATGCTCTGGCATTTCACGTGGCTCGTAAATTCCGCCACGCACCTGTGGGGAACGACCCGTTTCGAGACGACCGACGATTCGCGGAACAACGGCTTCATCGCGGCTCTCACATTCGGCGAAGGCTGGCACAACAATCACCATGCGTATCCGCGTTCGGCCCGTCACGGACTCACCAGCCGCGAGTTCGACATCAATTGGGTGCAGATACGCATCTTAGAACGCCTCGGCCTCGCGACAGATATTTACGCGATGGACCTCGACGCGAAAGAAGCCCGCGTTTATAAGAAAGCTGCCTAAAGTGAAAGGGTGAAAGAGCCGGAAATGTGAAAAAGAGGTCGCCTGCAATGAGCGGCCTTTTCACTTTTTTCACTTTTTCACCTTCTCACCTTTTCACTCTTTCGCTTTTCCCCCTCTTTCACCTTTTCACGTTCCCACGTTGCCACCTTTCCGCGTTTTCCCGTCTAATTGAATCATGCGGCGGCGTAAGACAGCTATCTTCTTTCTCGTACTGGGGATCAGCCTGTCTGCGCTGGCGATCGCCCTGAACGTCGGCTGGATCATCCTGAATCTGCGCGAGGCGGCGCTGCTGATATTTGGGGTCATCTTTTTCGCCTTAATAATCACGGGCCTGATACTCAACACTATCTTCCTGATACGCGAGATACGCCGAAACGAACAGCACGATGCATTCCTCAACGCCGTCACCCACGAACTGAAAACGCCGCTGGCTTCTATACGGCTTTATCTAGACACATTGCGCACACGCGAGCCCGACGCCGCGAAACGCCGCGAGTTTTACGACATAATGAAAGAGGACAGCGAACGCTTGCTCGGCACGGTCGAACAAGTGCTGTTAGCGAGCCGCACGCGTGAAAAGGGCCGTCTGATCGACCGGGAAATACTCTCATTATCGGAACTGATCGAAGAGAGCATCGCCTTCATCCGCGGCCGCCGCGGCCTGAGCGAAGAAGCGATGCGATTCGTGCCGCCGCCCGTTGAGATTGAGGTTTTGGGTGACCGGGAAGAACTGCGGTCGGCCCTGGGGAACATTCTCGACAACGCAGTGAAATATTCCGGCGACGAGCCGCGTGTGACCGTAACCCTGACCGCACGTGAACGCGGCCTTGCGGAAATTTCGGTAGCAGACAATGGTGTTGGCATTCCGCCGGCCGACCTGAAGCGTGTTTTCAAAAGGTTTTACCGCGTGCCGGGGCGCGCAGGTGTCAAGGGTACGGGTTTGGGACTGGCGATCGTGCAGGCGATCGTAGAAAAACATGGCGGCCGCGTCACAGCCGAGAGCCGCGGAACCGGTAAGGGAAGCACGTTCACGATAACGCTGCCGCGAGCCTGAATCGAAGTTCGACAGGCCGACAGTTCGCTTGTAGAGATGACCTAAATGCACATTCTCATCGTAGAAGACGAATCCCATCTCGCCGAAGGCCTTCGATACAATCTCGACGCCGAAGGTTATTCGACCGATATTGCCGAGGACGCGGAGACTGCGCTTGAAAAATTACGCGGCGAAAAATTCGACGCGGTGATCCTCGACGTGATGCTGCCCGGCATGAGCGGTTTCGATGCGGTTCGTGAAATGAGAGAAAAAGGGGACACCACGCCTGTGCTGATGCTGACGGCACGCGGCCGGCCCGAAGACATCCTCGAAGGCCTAGACGCCGGTGCCGACGATTATCTGCCTAAACCCTTTGATCTCAACGTATTTCTCGCACGCACACGCGCTCTGCTGCGCCGTATGAATTGGAACGAAGCTCCATCTGCACCTGCCGCTGCTCCTGTCTCAGTGAACGGCCGTCTGATAGACACCGCCGAGCTGACGATCACGCACGGCACTGAGGTTTACCGCCTGACGCTGATGGAATCGCGGCTGCTCGAATATCTGATCGCCGCGGAGGGCCGCATCGTTTCGCGTTCTGAGATATTGGAGCACGTGTGGCAGCTAGCCGAAGACACCGACACGCGTGCCATAGACAATTTCATCGTACGGCTGCGCCGTTATTTGGAAGATGACCCCGCAAACCCGGCCGTCGTCCTCACCGTCCGCGGCATCGGCTACAGATTTGTTTTTGCGGAAGGTTCTGACTGACTGCGTCTACCGATCACTCGTATCTTTTCACGCCATTTTTGGTGCAGTTCAAAACGCCAGATCTCGATCTCAGGTGCGACAGACCTCATAAAGAATTCCGTATCCGAATGAAAGCCCAACGCAGGAGCGGCGAGGTATATGACCGCCGGTTTGTCGGCGATGTCGCGGCCGTCGAAAAGGTCGGCCTCGGCCAACACACCGCGACGGCGTTGGAGTTCGATCTTTCGCCAATAATCAACGACTTGCAGGATCGCGTCGCGGTCCGGCTTTGCCTTGACCTCAACAACGACCAGCCGCCCGTCATTGCGAAGAGCGAGCAGGTCGATCTTGTCATTCGATGAGCGGAACTGATTGTAGATCGGCGCCGGGATCAGGTTGCCGTCGAGCAGCTTGATGTCGCGGCGAAGGATGGATTCGAGCCACGCTTCGGGTGACGCCTGATAGTAAGCGTGACGCTTGTTCGGGCTGCTTGCCGTGCGATACAGACGCAGTTGTTCGACCTCCTCGTCAAATTGTTCGCGATTTCGCTCGTCGAGAAGCTGCATACGCCGGCCCGTCCCGAACCAAACCTTTTCCTCGCCCGATACTCGGCGGATGCGTGCGAACGGCATCCCGTTGAACCGCAGCGTCTCGCCGTTTCGCGAAAACACGATGTCGATAGCTTCAGGTGCTTTTGAAATTGTCGCGGCGGCGCTCTCGCTCGGTCTCGTTTCTTTGGGCAGAACAAGAGCGCGTGCCTTTTCACGCCATAGGCCGGAAATATTCAGCTTTGGAAGCTCGTTGACCTCAGGCGGCTCGGTCTTTCGGGTGACCTTATTTACGGAAATGATCTGCCGCCATCGCGGCGATAACAACGCGTGCAGCTTTTGCAGCAGATGAGCCCTGCGGCCTTCGGAGATGACGTGGACGAGGGCAACGGGCTTCTTTCTGTGAGCGAGCGTTTTCTCAAACCAAACCATTGCCGAGCCCATCAACGCTTCATGAGTGAGTTCACCCGTCACGTCGTAAGCCGCAGCGATCCGCAAATGATGATCGCGGAATATCACCTGAGCAATACGCCCACCGGGCACATTCAGCCGGACGCTTTCGATCGTAACCGCAGGTGAATTGTTGAGTATTTCGGCGATCTCATTCGCTTTTTCAAGCCTCGCCGCTTCGACCGCCGCCGAAGTCTCCGCCGCCTGCGTCCGCGGTATCAAACGAAGCAATTGCTGATCCCGGCCGAATGCTCCGGCCACATCCACAATTATTTCCGTGCCTTGTTCATTCCAGCCGTTCAGCCGCCAGGTGTTGTAACCCGTCTCATTCGGGAAAGAAAACAGCGTCTTGCTGCCGTTCTGAGTGATATCTATCTCTTCCGAGAGTAGCGGAAACACCCGCCCGTTCTCACGCACCAAAAGCCACTCGCGGCGTGATGCGATCAGTATTGTGATCTCGTCCGAACTCACCATTCGACGTTTTCTGCGAAATATTGGATCATGCCCGCTGCCCAGTCGTCGTAGCCTTGTTCTGACGGATGGACGCCGTCTGAGAAAAAGCCTTCCTCGCGCACCACGACAGGCTGCGGGAAATAATGAACATTTTCACGAAGCTTTGTGAATTCGCGTGCGTTTTGGTCGTGCATTTGCGATAGCTGCCACAGCAATTGGCGCGAAGGCGGCGGCACGGCCCACGCGTATTTGATCATCGGGCAATTCGCCATGAAAATGCGCGACGCGGGGCTGTTCTCGCGCAATCGGTCGATCAGTTCGAGCATATCCCGGCGAAACCTCGTGGGCGGCGACAGCTTTATCACGTCGTTGCCCGCTACGGCGATCAGTATGTATTCGTAATCCGAACGCGGTATCAGCGGCAGCAGTTCGTTGATGGTCCGACGCGCCGTTACGCCCGCACGCCCGACGGCGTCCCAGCTTACACGTCTTTCGATCTGCCGCGACAAATGGTGAGCAAAACGCCCCGCAAGCGCGAGTTCCTGCGTGCTTGCTCCGAGCCCGGCGACCGTCGATTCGCCGATCACAAGCAAAGATGTCTCTTCGCCTTCGCCCGCGACTCCGGAATTTGGCTCCGCAGCGTCCGGCAGCAGGCCGATCTTCCAACGAGCTACCTTGCCCTGAATAAAGAGCAGAGGGGCCAACGGTGCTACGGCGGCCGCACCCAGCCAAAAACGCGTTTCCAATCGCCGCACTAGTTTGTCCTGCTTGTCCGTCATCTCGCTTATGCTAAAATTTAGGCACTCCGATGCGTTTGTCAAACCCGCTCGCCTGCCCACTCATTATCGCGGTCGCTGCTGTAATGTTCACGTCGTGCAATTCTGCCCCGGCGGGCAACGACAACACCATCACGCTGACCGAAGAAGCACCTCAGCATTTCCCTTTCGCGGTTCGCGAGCCCGAGGTTTATTCATGTGAAGCATTTCTGACGGCGGGCGAAACCATAAGACGTTGGGGAATCGCGAAAAGCGGCGACCGTATGCGTTACGATCATTATGAAGGCGATACGCCGACGGTGAGCGAGATCATTGCGGACAGGCGTTATATCATCGATCACCGCCGCCGTGTGTATGCAGAGGTTACGGGCGGAGGGCTGAAAGATTCATCGCCTGCGGGCCCGCCGCCGCTGTTTCTGATGGGTGCCGAATATGTGAGATATCGCGACGCCGGCACCGAAGGCGGCCTAAAAAAATACGTGGCAGAAACAGGCGGCGAACAGGTTGCTTTGTTTTTCGACGAGGAAAAGCGGCTCGTCGTCCGACAGGAATTTTTCACGACGGAGGACAGCGAAGGCTCACGGCGAACCACGGCAATATTCGAGCTTCGCAATTTGAGACTGGAGGCAGATGAAGCTCTGTTCCAACTGCCGGCGGGCTATCGCACAGTACCGCTCGCTAATATCGATACGCGGCCGAAAGGCTCCGTTACAAAATGACATTTATGCAGCACGATGAACTTCCCGAAGGTGCGTTCAACATAGCAACGCACGCGCTTTCACTGGTGCCGGTGGCAAAGACGTTCGGTTTTGAACTGCGCGAACTACGCCGCGGTGAGGCAGTGTTGGCTATGCCGATGCGCGACGATATGCGGCAGCTCGGCGGCGTGCTGCATGGCGGCATCACCGCCACGCTGATAGATACGGCGATGGCGTTTGCCATCAGGACGATCGTGCCGCTTGACGAAGCGACAGCTACCATCGATCTAACCATTCACTATCTGCGGCCGCATACAGAGGGCGAAATTCTCTGCACCGCAACGGTCGTTCGTCCCGGAAAACGCATCATCACCGTTTCGGCCGAGGTCCACAACGCTGAGGGCAAAGCCATTGCGACTGCTCTATCGACCTATACGCGGCTGTAAAGCATGGAAGAACTGAGATACTTCGCCGGATACCTGCGACCATACCGCGCTTATGTCGCGGCGGGCATCACGTGTATCTTGGCGTCGATGTTTTTCAGCCTGTCGATACCGTGGATGATCGGCCAAGCGGTCGATGATCTGACCGCCGGCGTTACTCGCGATAAGGTCATCTACTATCCGTTGGCGATCCTTGGGCTCAGCATTTCAAGCGGGATCTTCCTCTTTCTTCAGCGTCGGCTGCTCATAAATGCATCGCGTCATATCGAATTTGATATGCGCGAGGATTTTTACGCTGCTCTCATTAACCAGCCGCTCGAGTATTTTCAAAAGACGCGCGTAGGCGACCTGATGGCGCGTGCGACAAATGACCTCGCGGCGATCCGCCAGATCGTCGGGCCGATGATCCTCTACAGTTTTCAGGCGGTTTTCGCTCTTTGCATCGCACTTCCGATAATGCTCGGCATCTCGGTAAAGCTGACGCTGCTGCTGCTCATCCCGATGCCGCTCGTTTCGCTGACGGTGAAAACTCTGGGTGCGCAGGTACACAAACGTTTTGAGAAACTGCAGGAATTCTTTTCCGACATTACGGCACGTGCGCAGGAGAACCTGACAGGTGTCCGCGTGATACGCGCCTATGCACGCGAAGAGACCGAGATCGCCGAATTTGAAAAACTGAACCGCCAATACGCCTCGCAGGCACTGCGGCTGGTGCGTTATTCGGCGGCGATGCGGCCGCTGCTTTTCTTTTTTATAGGGCTTGGATTCGTGCTGATCGTCGCGGTCGGCGTGCCGATGGCGGTCGAGGGCGAGATCACGGCGGGCGATTTCACGGCATTTATGCTGTATCTGCAGCGGATGATCTGGTACCTGATCGCGCTCGGATACGTCGTCAATCTCTACCAACGCGGCACCGCATCGCTAAAGCGTTTTCGCGAAGTGCTCAGCGTCGTTCCCACGATCCGCGATGACGAAAACGCACGCCCGCAACCCGATATCCGCGGCGAGATAGAGTTTCGCGGTCTGAATTTCGTATACAGGTCAGAACCGCCTGCGGTAGCGGGCGGTTTAACGCCGGCATCGGCGAATGAAAGCAGCCCGGATCAACGTCCTTCTCAACCACCCGCTACCGCAGGTGGTTCTGACAGGATCGTTCTTCGCGATATTGACCTACACATCTTGCCCGGTTCTACCGTCGCATTCGTCGGCAAAACAGGAAGCGGGAAATCGACCTTGGTAAGCCTCGTACCGCGTTTGCTCGATGCGTCGGACGACAGCGTGCTGATCGACGGCGTTCCCGTCAGGAGCTATCCGTTAGAGCAATTGCGCAAAGCGATCGGCTTCGTGCAGCAGGAAACCTTTCTTTTCAGCGACACTATCGCCGCGAACATCGCATTCGGAGTCGAGAGTGGAGAGTTGAGAGTAGAGAGTCAGGAGAAAAAGCCGAACTCTCAACTCTCAACTCTGAACTCTCAACTCACAGTAGAGGAGGCTGCAGAGATCGCGGGACTCGCGGGCGACATCGCCGAATTTCCGAACGGCTACGAACAGCTCGTCGGTGAACGCGGTATCACTCTTTCAGGCGGTCAGAAACAGCGGACCGCGATAGCTCGTGCGGTGATGCGCGATCCGAAGATACTTATCCTCGACGACGCTCTATCCGCCGTTGACACATACACGGAAGAGACGATATTAAAAAACCTGCGTAACGTCCGCCGCGGGCGAACGACTCTGATCGTCTCGCACCGCGTTTCCACGATAAAGGACGCCGATATGATCTGCGTGCTCAACGAAGGCCGCATAACCGAACGCGGCACTCACGACGAACTGCTCGCCGCGGGCGGGGAATACGCCGAACTTTACAGAAGGCAATTACTGGAGGAGGAAATAGATGCAACAGAATAACGATAAGCGGATAAACCCGGACAGTGCACTACAGACAATGATGGTGATCTGGTTCGCGCTGTTGATGTCACAGTTCATATTGGTCGGCTTCGCGTATTTCGTTAAACCGGAATTGTTAGATCTTTCCAGCGCCGAACTGCTGCCGGCAGAAAGCGCGCTTATGATCGCGGTTTTCGTAGTATTGTCGATCTCGATCTTGGCGGTGTCGCTGTTTTTGAGGAAGACTTTCCTGGCACGATCAGTTGCTGAGCAGAGTGTTCATCTCGTCCAGACGGCGATGATCGTGGGCGTCGCGTTGTCCGAATCCGTAGTTCTGTTCGGGCTGCTGTTGGCATTGGTCGCAGGCTACAAATACTTTTTCCTTTTCGGGATTGTCGGTGTGATCGGCGTGCTGATACATCGCCCGACGAAAAAGGCCGTGCTCGACGCAACATACAAAAATTAAAAAAACGAGGCTGCCCGAAAAGGGCAGCCTCGCGTGAGTTTTATATTATTTTTGATCTAGTTCAGGGTCGATATGCTGACGGTACGCCGTCCGAATTTACGAGCTTCGGAACAGCTGGGCATCCAGATATCTATCTTGTTGCCCTTTATCTTGCCTCCCGTATCTGATACCAGATACGTTCCGCTGTAACCGCCGCCTTCTACTGCGACTGTCGAACCGAGCCTCAAAACTCTCGGATCGGCTGCGATGATGCCGCGGCGAACGCCGTGTCCCATCGCTGTCTTTCCCTGCAGGCAGTATGCCGTGGCCGAAAATTTGCCTTTGCTTACGCCTGCCGCTTTCGATGAACCCGTTTTCTTTACGAGTTTCTTATCCTTGTCCTGAACTTCAGTATTATTACTAACCGAATTATTAACTTGATTATTAACTACTACTTCGTTTTGCGAATCGTTCGCTATAATGAGGTCTTTTTCCGTCGAGGTCTGTGCGATGATGATGACCATCATCATGCCCAGAAGCCCGAGGACGAAACCTCCTCTAACGAGACTTCTCATTCCTTATTCTCCTTTTCAATCCGTCCCGCTCTCCGTGCGTTCCCGAAAACTGGTTCCGAAAACTGCGGCTGCCGTAGGAGAAGCTCATCGCTTTTCACGCGGCGAAACAATTGTCGGCCGGCGAGTTCCGGCCTGTTTTCGAGCCACGGCGGCGCGAAACATACCTTTTAACCTAGCGCGCCAAAACTGATGTGTCCAACGTGTTAACGAGCCCAAAATTGGCATATTCGTGCAATTACCGCATTCTAAAGGGCTTATCAGGCCTCATTTTTTTGCCTAAAATTAGACTTTCAGGCATCGTTTCGGGTATATTTCAATTCATTCGCCGCGTATAACGGCGCCATACCGGCAGGACCAATATGAGAGAAAGACGTCAGGGAACACGCTACGCTGTCTCGTTTCCGATCCGCGTAAAGTGGAAGGATCCGAGCGGGCAAGAGGTCGTTCAGGAAGGCCTGACGGAGAATGTGGGCTTGCACGGAACTCTCATTTATCTGCCGCGAGCCCTTCCTTTGGTTGGCGGCAAGGTCAATCTGACGGTCACCGAAAACCCGAAAGATGAGGTGTCTGTTACCGCCGAGGTAATACGCCTCGAGCGCAATGCCGCTCATCCGCAGGCCGCCCTAATGCTGCTGGACAACCTGCGCGTATGGAAAAAGAAGGTGTGGGAATATGCGGGCGTCTTGATCGCCCAGGAAGAGCCCGAGGACATCGACGACTGGTAAACTGCCGTCCTTCTTCCTGATCCTAAGTTATGAAAATTCTCGTTCTTGGCGCCGGCCGTATGGGCCACGGCGCGGTACACGACCTTGTCCACAATTCTCCCGGCGTCGAACTGGTAACGGTCGCTGACGTTGACCTGAAAAAAGCCGAGGATATCGCCGAAGCCGTTGGCACGCCGCGCGTTGACGCTCATCACGTCGACGCTGCAAATTCTTCTGACGTGGCCGCGCTAATGCGGGGGCACGATGCGGTCATCTCGTGTGTTAATTATTGGTACAACGTCTCGCTTTCACGTGCGGCGATCGAGGCAAGTGCGAGCTTTTGCGATCTGGGCGGCAACAATTACATCGTTGACGAACAGCTTGCACTCGACGACCAAGCTCGCGACGCCGGTATCAGCATCATTCCCGATTGCGGCTTGGCACCGGGAATGGTGTCGATCCTTGCGATGCACGGAGCGGCGGAGTTTGACTCTGTTGACGAGATACACATCCGCGTCGGCGGCCTGCCGCAGGATCCGAAGCCGCCGCTCGATTATCAGCTCGTCTTCTCCGTAGAAGGGCTGATAAATGAATACGTTGAGGTCGCCCGGGTCATACGCAACGGCGAGATCACCGAGGTTCCCTCGATGACCGAGGTCGAGCAATTGGAATTTGACGGATTCCCTCCGCTGGAGGCATTTCAGACAAGCGGCGGTACATCGACGCTGCCGGATTCTTTCCTCGGCAAGATAAAGGAACTTGATTACAAGACGATCCGCTACGCGGGCCACTGCGAGAAATTCAAAACAATGATCGACCTAGGCCTCTGTTCCAGTGAAGAGATCGTGGCCAATTACCAGAAGGTTGTCCCGCGAAAGGTCTTCGGCGAACTGCTGACGCGGAATCTGCCCGCTGACGGACCCGATTACGTTCTTGTCAGGTTGGACTTCGCGGGAACGAAAGACGGTGCTGAAAAGAAGCTCCGTTACGACATTGTGGACAAGCAGGACGAGGCAACGGGGCTATCTGCAATGATGCGGACGACGGCGTTTCCTGCGTCGATCATCGCTCAAATGATGGCGAAAGGCGACGTTCTTTCCCGCGGTGCCCTGCCGCAGGAAAAGGCCATCGATCCGCAGAGATTCGTTGATGAGCTGACCCGCCGCGGCATTGTGCTGACGATCCGCTGAGTCGGCATCTCTTGCGGCATTTTGCCAATAGGAATAAACTTGTTTCGTTCCACAAATTGGCCGCACCTCGGCACAAGCGATATAAATGAAAGCCTATAACGACATCACAGCACTTATCGGCCGGACGCCCCTCGTCCGCATCAATCACCTTACACGCGAACACAAGATCAAGGCACAGGTTTATGCCAAGATGGAAAGCCTAAATCCCGGCTATTCCGTCAAGGACCGCATCGGCATTTCGATGATCGACTGGGCCGAACGCGAAGGCGTGCTGAAAAAAGGCGGCACCCTGATCGAGGCGACCAGCGGGAATACAGGCATCGGGATGGCGTTGACCGCGGCAGTGCGGGGATATAAATGTATCTTTGTGCTGACGGACAAGGTTTCGGTCGAGAAGATGCGTTATCTGAAAGCACTCGGCGCAGATATCGTGGTCTGCCCCGCCGCCGCAAAGCACGGCACACCCGATCACTACGTTGAGACTGCAAAACGCATCGCACAGGAAACACCCAATTCTTTCTATCCCGACCAGTACAATCATCCCGCAAATCCTGAGGCACATTACCGCACGACCGGCCCCGAATTATGGGAAGACACGGACGGCAAGATAACGCACTTTGTAGCCAGCATCGGTACCGGCGGTACGATCAGCGGTACGGGACGTTATCTGAAAGAGCAGAACCCGAAGATCAAGATCATCGGAGCCGACCCTTACGGCTCGATATTCAAGACCTATAAAGAATCCGGCAAGGTGCCCGAAGCGACGCCTTATCTTGTAGAAGGCATCGGCCAATCGCTTCCCGTAGGCAACGCCGACCTTAAGATAATTGACGAGATAATCAACATTACCGACCGCGAGTCTTTCGACCTTGCACGCCAGCTTTCGCGGCGAGAAGGCATTTTCTGCGGCGGATCGACGGGGACGAATTTTGCCGGTGCTTTGCGGGTAGCCAAAGACCTTGATGAAGACGCGGTCGTCGTCTTTATCGTGTGCGATACGGGCGAACATTATCTGACGAAATTCCATTCAGACGAATGGATGAAGGAAAAACTCCTGCTGGAACCGCAACGCATCACTGCAGGGTTGATCGCAGAGACCAAAAATGGGACATCTCCGCAAGAACTGGTTTTCGTAACACCCGACGATACTGTCAGCGACGCTCTGGACAAGATGAATGCTAACGGCATAACGCAGCTTCCCGTTCTGGACGGACACGAGTCCGTCGGCAGCCTTCGGGAGAGCCAGGTGCTGACCAAACTACTTGCTAACCGCGAACTGTTGAACGCTAAGGTCAGCGAAGTGATGGATAAGAGCTTTCCGGTGGTCGATGTGGATACGAGCATTAACGAGATCAAATCGAAGCTTGTCCGCTCGCCCGCGGTCCTGATCGAAGATTTCAAACGGATCACCGGTATCTTGACCAGAGGCGACGTTCTGGAAATTCATCGATGACGGATGAGAAACAGCAACCCGACAACGAAAACGGCTGGGTGATGCCCGAGCCGGTGTTTCGATCGTCAAAAGGCTACGACCCGCGAAAAGGTATTGACGGCCCGGAAGAGGATATCCCGACGGACGTTGCCGACAAAGACCTGGACGAGGCAGACACCGGCGAGCTTCCCACAGCGGATGAAAAGCAGCACGTTCGCCCCAAAACCCGCGCAAAGAAAAAAGGCGGATGCCTAAGCACCGTGGCCTTCTTCGTCGGGATAATCTGCCTCAGCCTCGCCATCATTCTAGGGGCGTTGCTTTACTTCTTGTATTTCTACGTTCCGCCCGAAGGCGGTACATTTTAGCTCCTAAGGCCGCGTCATTGCCTCAGGAACGACCCACTCGTCAAACTGATCTGCGGTCAACAGTTCCAACTCAAGAGCCGCTTCCTTTAATGAAGTGCCGTTCTTGTGCGCGTGTTTGGCTATCTTGGCCGCATTGTCATAGCCGATGTGCTGATTTAGCGCCGTCACGAGCATCAGCGAATCGCTCAAGTAACGCTCGATCTGTTCGCGGTTAAGTTCGATTCCGGCGATGCAGTAATCGACAAATCCGTGACAAGCATCGTGGATCAACCGGACGGAATGCAGGTAGTTGTGGATCATCACGGGCTTGAAAACATTCAGTTCGAAGTTTCCCTGTGAGCCCGCAAACCCGATCGCCGCGTCATTTCCCATCACCTGAACGGCCACCATCGTCATCGCTTCGCTCTGCGTCGGATTGACCTTGCCGGGCATTATCGACGAGCCCGGCTCGTTTTCCGGCAGTGTGATCTCGCCGATTCCGCACCGCGGTCCCGATGCCAGCCAACGTATATCGTTGGCGATCTTCATCAGCGATGCGGCCAGCGTTTTCAATGCTCCGGAAGCAAAGACGACCTCGTCATGAGCCGATAATGCCGCGAATTTGTCAGGATGAGCCCTAAATGGCAACCCTGTTAATTCGGCGATCTTTGCCGCGGCACGGTCGGCAAATTCGGGATGCGAATTCAGCCCTGTTCCCACGGCCGTACCGCCGATCGCAAGGTCCATTAGTCCGGGCAGCACCATCTCGAGCCGCTCGATGTCACGATCGATCAGGTTCGCCCAGCCGCCAAATTCCTGACTTACAAGTACGGGCGTTGCGTCCTGCAGATGCGTGCGGCCGATCTTTACGACGCCGTCGAATTCTTTCGCCTTTGCCTTGATCGCAGCCGAAACTTTCTTGAGTTCAGGAATTAGAGCCGTCGTGCGTTCGGCCGCAGCGATATACATCGCCGTCGGGAAAGTATCATTCGACGACTGCGACTTATTTACATCGTCATTCGGGTGAATAGGAGATTTCGAGCCCATCTCGCCGCCGGCTATCTCAATAGCGCGGTTCGAAATGACCTCGTTCGCGTTCATGTTGGTCTGCGTGCCCGAGCCGGTCTGCCAGACGCGGAGCGGAAAATGCGAGTCCAACTTGCCTTCGATAACCTCATCGGCGGCCTGCGAGATGAGTTTCATCTTATCCTCGGGCAGCTTCCCGAGTTCATGATTGGTCATCGCCGCGGCTTTCTTCAAAATGCCGAGCGCGCGTATCACCTCACGCGGCATCACATCAAAACCGATGTTGAAATGCTTTAGCGAACGCTGCGTTTGCGCTCCCCAATAAACATCGGCGGGCACCTCTATCTCGCCCATCGAATCTGTCTCAATGCGTGTTCTGACTGCGGTTTCTGCTGCTTCTGACATAGAGTGATTTCCTCAGTTCCTTTTACCAATTCTATATGACCGCGACCCAACCAAAAAATCCTTATCGCAACTCAGCGTATAGAAATGCATCGCGAATCGGGCTAACATAGAAACAGTCGGAGAAGGTGCAATCAATGAAAGTTTTGATCGCGTATGACGGTTCGGATTGTTCGGAAGCTGCCATAGATGACCTGCGGGCGGCAGGTTTGCCGCCGACCGGTGAGGCAGTTGTGGTTTCCGTCGCCGAGGTTTGGCTGCCGCCGAAAAACGGCGAGGATACGGTACTCGATCCGTATCTTGAATCGCTGCTTGCCGAGATGCGGCAAAAAAGCGAGGACGCCTTACGCGAAGCCGAGCAAATGGCTGAACGCGGCCGTGAACGAGTTTCCGTCGCCTTGCCCGGCTGGAATGTACGCAGCGAAGCGACCTACGGATCGCCAGCTTGGGAGATATTGAACAAAGCTGAAGCCCTCGATACCGATCTGATAGTGATCGGTTCGCATGGCTACGGCTTAGTGAACCGTTTTCTCTTGGGCAGCATCTCGCAAAAGGTAATGACCGAAGCGAGGTGTTCCGTCCGTGTTGCCCGCGGGAAAGTCGAGGTGGAACCGGCACCTATCCGCATCGCGGTCGGCTTTGATATGTCTCAGGGAGCCGAGCGGTGCATAGAATCCATCGCCGCCCGTACGTGGCCGGAAGGAACAGAGGTGCGACTTGTCGCTGTCGTCGATCCTGTGTTCCCGACGCCGATCGGCCGTTTTGTTCCCGCGGCAAGGCAGGCGGCGGAACAGATAAACGAAAACGAGCGAAAACTGATAGAAGACGTAGCTGCACGCGCAACCGATAAACTGAAAGCGGCAGGCGTTTCCTCAGAGCTTGTGATCCTCACGGGAAACCCGAAGAGCCGAATCGTTGACGATGCAGAATATTGGAGAGCCGACACTATATTCGTAGGTGCGAATGCCTACGGAAGCAGGTTCGAGAGATTTATAATGGGCAGCACGTCTGCCGCAGTAGCGGCCAGGGCGTCTTGTACGGTCGAGGTCGTACGAGCAAAATAGTTATCAGTTGATGACGCTCAGGTCCTCCGGCCTGTTGAGGTTTGCAAAAAGAGAATCTGCCGACGGCAGGTGCCTAAACTCGGAAAAATCGACGATCCTTACTTTCAGCTCCCGTATCATATCCATTACCGCGGGCGTCCGGCCGGTCGGCAACCTTTCGATCACGACAAGGCAATTTTTCGGGCGAAAGACGGCACACACCTGCTGCGAAGACCCTGCCCGATCCAGAGGGATCGCTGCGTCGGCATCGCCTTCCGCCTCGATCTTTTCGAGCAATATCCTGAAAACCTCAGCACTTACATTCGGCATATCGCAAGGCAGGATAGCTGCATATTCGGCGGTACAATGGCGCAATGCTGTGTAAATACCGGCCATTGCAGCACGGCCAACCACCGCAAAAGGCGTCTCAAGATCGATCAGATGCTGTGCGTCCGAAAAGCCGCTTTCTCCGCCGACCGTGAAGACCTCGTCGCAAAATTCATTTAGCGTGTTGACCGCCTTTTGGGCAAGTGTCTGCCCTGACATAACGATCGCGGCCTTGTCGCGGCCCATACGCCGCGAGGCACCGCCGGTTAAAACAAATCCCTGAATGCGCATCGATCGCCGTTAAAAAGTATAAACGGCTCCAAGATTAACATGGTTCGAGGTGCGTCTGCCGCTGAGTGTCCAATGCGTGTTGAATCCTCGATACTCAAACCCTACCGAGAACTGCGGCGTTACCTTATAGATCGCATCGAAAGCCCATGCGAGATTTCTCCGCCGCAGATCGCGTGGAACCAACGTGACAAGGTCGCGATCGTCAGGATCGTCGATGCCTGCGGAACCGTATAAGGACAGTCGATCTTTCGCGACAGGCGGTGTGAAACCGAGCTGTGCCCAACCGCCGCGGGAACGTATGCCTCGAACGCCCGCCGCGACCAGTGTGCTGCCCTGCAGAGTCGCAAATTCGGTGTTGTAGCCCTGGAAAACACCTCCTTGAAAGCCTGCCAGATTCTTGCCTTTGAACGCCTCGCCGACCAGAACGACGCGCCGCGAAAGCGGAATGTTCCAGTCCGCAGCAATGCCGGTTGAATCGACGTCATACCGTGCTAGCGGAGTTCCGCTGTAAACACGCGACCTGCCGTAATGAGCGGAAACGCCTATCGTGCCCGGCTTTCCGGTCGCGAGGAAGTTGCCTTCAGAGAATGCGATACGGCCTTGAAAGAATGGAACTCGGGAAACCGAACCGGAATTCGGCTGCAGGAAAAATGCCGATGCAGCAGCAGAGTCGCCCGTCTGCGGTGCGAGAACGGCACCCTGAACCCGGACGTTCTTGCCGAGCCTGTGATCGGCCTTGAATTGCGGCATCCGGCCCCAATTGTTTCCTGCGGCGGCAAGCTGAGGTATCGCGGCGGCGGCAAGCGATGTGGGATTTTGGGGTGCGAAGACCATCCAATCCTGTCCGACAGTGAATGATGTTTTTTCGCGGTCGATCTTCATGTATGCCAACCGGAGCCGAACGATGCCGAAATTCTCTCCGATGCCGATCGCGGGAAATCCGCCGAAAAAGTCGGTTTCGATGACCGCTCCCAAACGCGAATCACCTATGCGGGCACCTTCCAGACGCAGGCCGAGCCGGGTCTGCCGCACACTCGCTCCGGCATTGCCTCGACCTGTTGGCGTGGCAAACAGCGGCACGTCCGAGTTGTTCGTCGCTCCGCTGTTGTTGAACGCATTCACATAAATAGAACCATACGGCGTGATGCGCGCGCTGCCGACGTCAATTCCTAACTCTTTCTTCTTTTCGGGCTCCGGAACCGCTGCCTTGGAAACCGCCGGCTCTTTCATATCGGTGCCAACCTCAGCCGGTGTTGTTTTTTTCGTGTCCTTAATTTTGTTTATCTCATCACTCAAAGCACGGAGCTGAGATTCGAGTTCAGTGACCCTTTTTTGCAATTTCTCCAGATCTGCCGCTTCTCCGGTCTGACCAAGCGACAGAACCGCACCGGAAACCATCATAAGTACGACACAGACCAATTTTTGAAATGACATAGCGACCTCGCCGGGGACCAAACCCCTTCATGAACCATTCTTTGCTTAATATTGTGTTACTTTTATGATGTGCATCATAAATGACCGCGATCCTCGAAAACATAAGTGAATCCACACGCAGTGCGATCATCTCTGCGGGGCACACAAGAACTTTCAACGCGAATGCCGAAGTTTTCGCAGAGGGTGAAAAGGCGGACTTTCTGCCGATCGTGGTTACCGGCCGTATCAAGATGGTTCGCTATCCCGAGCCGGGCAAAGAAATAATAATCGGAATGTTCGGTGCGGGCGAGATCTTTGCTATACCGCCTGCTCTCGACGGCAAACGATTTCCTGCATCTGCGATCGCGATGGAGGACAGCCGGCTGTTGCTGCTGCCGCGGGATAAATTCCTTGCTCTGAAAGACAGATTTCCCGAGTTTTCGTCCCTTATATTAGAAAAAATGTGCGGATTGCTGCGCGAGCGTTCGGAGACGATACAGATCCTTGCGACCTCATCGGCTGAACAGCGCGTCGCCGCCACACTTTTGAAACTGGCCGGCGATATACCGCCGAACGGTGTCAAGAAGATCACACACCGCCGCCAAGACATCGCTGAAATGTCGGGGTTGACCATCGAATCAACGATAAGGAGCATCCGCAGGATGGCGAAGAACGGCCTGTTTGAGATCGTCCACGGAAAAATACACATCAGCGATACCGAGCCGCTCCGCAGATTCATCCGATGAGTTTGTGATCGGCATCATATTTTGTCGACGCTTTCGGGAATAGATTTTATTCGGTTGCGGAGGCACACGCTATGAAGTTACGAATAAAAGGAAATTCCATAAGACTGAGAATGACGCGATCGGAAGTAGACGCCTTGGCTTCAGAAGGATCGGTCGAAGAACGCACAATGTTCGGACCTTTGGACGAGGATGTATTTTCCTATCGAATTGAAATAGGCGATGGCAATATCGTTGCTGCGGGCTTTAGCGGCGGCAGGATGACGGTGACTGTGCCTGCGGCGATCGCGGACGAATGGGCGGCGGCCGATCAACTCGGTTTCAGCGGACGGCAGATGCTCGCGGACGGCAGTGTGCTGGATATTTTGGTTGAAAAGGACCTAACGTGCCTGAAACCCCGTGACGGCGAGGACGAATCAGATAACTTTCCAAATCCCGATCTAAAAAACTCCTGCTGAATTTTGCCAAGATGACCTTGATCATATTTTTAGGCCGCCGGCCCTGAGAAAATTTTTCTCGAAGTCAGGAGAACTTCGGGGGAAAACTTTATGCATTCATACCAAACGAGAACCATTCGAGAGATCGCACTCGAAGCACCGGTCACAACGCGCGTTTTTGAGCAGTTTAAGATCGACTATTGCTGTCACGGCGACACGCCGTTTGATGAGGCCTGCGTCAATGCCGGCACAACACCGGACGTTGTGATCGAAAAGATCGAAAACGTTTTGAGCGAAGGCCGAAAGACCGGCGACGAACGATTCACGGAAATGCCGCTCAGGGAATTGATCACGCATATCCTAGACACGCACCACGTTTTCACACGCAGCGAAATGCAGCAATTGATGCCTCTGATGGCAAAGGTCGCACGCCGCCACGGCGAACACTACCAATACCTGATCGAGATGGAGCACACATTCAATTCGCTTTGCGACGAACTGTGGCCGCATATGGAGAAAGAGGAAAAGGTGCTGTTCCCATACATCGAAGACCTCGAGCGCAGTATTGAACACGGACGTCCCGGAATATTTCCGCCATTCGGCACGGTCGAGCATCCTGTCAGAATGATGATGTCCGAACATGAGCTGGCCGGCGAGCTGCTAGCCAAATTGCGTGAACTTTCGGAGGACTACACGCTGCCCGAAGGTGCGTGTCCGAGTTTCACGGCACTCTATCACCGGCTCGAAGCATTTGAAAAGGACCTGCATCAGCATATACATCTGGAAAACAATCTCGTGTTTCCAAAGGCGGCCGAACTG
Organism: Acidobacteriota bacterium; assembly: GCA_016700075.1. Lineage (NCBI taxonomy): Bacteria > Pseudomonadati > Acidobacteriota > Acidobacteriota bacterium. Next base: position 1,806,668 of record CP065000.1, read on the forward strand.
GAACGTCGTGTTTTCGCGACAGCGGCCGTGTAGGTATCCTATGGAAATGACTGCTGCAGCTGTCAACACGAGAGAAGTCCGCAGCGTCAAGGCCAAACAAGTAGCTCTGCCCGTCGAGCACGGCGGGTGGAGCTTTCTGTTTGAACCTATCGTCGCGGGCCTTGCGATCTCGTTCTCGATGGGCGGAGTTTGGATCGCAGTGATGATCGTCGGTGCGTTCCTGCTGCGTCGTCCGCTGTCGGTTTGGGCGATGCAGGCCGTGGCCGGCAGGCAAAACGAATTTAGGTCATTATCTGCCAAATATGCGGCCGGCTACGCACTTGTCCTTGCAGCAGGTGCTGTCGGGATCTTGTTGACCGTGAATTTCTCGGCACTATTGCCGCTCATCATTCTGCCGCCGCTTGCCGTCTTTCAGCTACACAGCGATGTATATCGGCAAAATCGGCAAATGCTGCCGGAAATCGCCGGTGCTCTGGCAATGTCGGCATCGGCTGCGGCGATCATTCTCGCCGGCGGCGGTGAATGGCAGCTTGCGGCAGCGGTGTGGTTCTTCCTGGCGGCCAGGCTGACAACGTCGATCCTGTATGTCAGGAATCGGCTCAGCGTGGAAAAAAGCAAGCCGTTCACCTATTGGCCTGCGGTGACAGCGCACACCGTTGCATTGGTTTTGACGGCAGCGTTGGCGGCATTTGGCAAACTGCCATTTCTGACGATCCCGGCGATGGCGGTGCTGCTTTTCAGGGCATCGGTCGGCCTTTCGCGTTACCGCAAACCGACGAAGGCGATGAAGATCGGCGTAATCGAGGTCGTGCTGGGAATTGTTTCGCTTGCCGCACTTATCGTCGGATATCATTGGGGCATTTGAACGGTCACCAATTTCGCCTTTTAGGGCTACAATCAAACCATGCATGAGATCGATCTGAACCTCATTGAAATGACGCTCGACGTGATGAAATTCGCGATCGGCCGTATTACCGACACAGATCCTGTTCTTGGAAAACCAAAGACCGAAAAAGAACTGAAGTCGCTGGTCGGCGAGACCGTAACTCCTAAAGGCATCGGCGGCGAGACCGCATTCAAGCTGTTTCGCGACGTGCTGATCAAGGCAAGCATTCCCATTGACCATCCTCGACATCTTGCATTCGTGCCGGCGTCGCCGACGCGGTCAGCGGTGATGTTCGACCTCGTTACATCTGCCGCAAGCGTCCACGGCGCGTTCTGGCTCGAGGGTGCGGGCTGCATCTTTGCCGAAAATGAAGCGATGCGTTGGCTCGTGTCGCTGGCCGGAATGCCTGAGGGTGCGTTCGGCGTTTTCACCAGCGGCGGCACCGAAGCAAACCTTTCCGCCATGGTCACCGCTCGCGAGGCTTGGCGTGCAGAGGACGCGTCGCGGGCGACCACGCGGGGCATCATCATCACATCGGCGGGCGCACATTCGTCCGTAAAGGCAATGGCGAAGGTGATCGACTGCGACATCGAACGCGTGGACACAGAAGAAAGATTTGAACGCGAGATGCTGGAGGCTCACGTCGCGGCGATGCCTGCCGAAGACCGTGAGCGGCTGTTCGCGGTCGTTGCCACGGCCGGCACGACCAATGCCGGTATCATCGACGACCTGAAAGGCATCGGCGGCTACTGCCGCGACAACGAGATATGGTTTCACGTCGATGCAGCATACGGCGGCGGAGCGTTGGCCGCACCGAGTGTCCGGCATCTTTTCAATGGCATCGAGCTTGCAGACAGCGTCACTATCGACCCGCATAAGTGGCTTTTCTCGCCGTACGACTGCGGTGCCGTGATCTACCGCGAACCTGAACTCGCAAAAAATGCACATTCGCAGGGCGGTTCATATCTCGATATCTTTTACGACGAAGGTTACAAAGGCTTCAATCCCGCTGACTATCAGATACAGTTGACACGTCGCGTCCGCGGGTTGCCTCTATGGTTCTCATTGGCCATGCACGGCACTGACCGCTATGCAAAAGCCATCGAACGCGGCATCGAGTTGGCAAAGATAGCGGGGCGTCTGATCGACGAAGATCCTTATCTGGAACTCGTTCGCAAACCGAGCCTTTCGTGCGTCCTGTTTCGGCGAGTCGGTTGGAAACCTGAGGACTATACTCATTGGACCATCAAAAATCACGATGCAGGCTTTGCACTTGTCGCCCCGACAAAATGGCGGACGAACGGCGAGCATGAGACGGTCGCTAGGTTCTGCTTCATTAACCCCGACACTACTACGCGTGACATAGAGGATATACTGTTGACGATGCGCACCTGATCGAACTTTCGCCGGTGCGGAGACGATGTCGATGCCGGAAAGCGACAAAGAAGATGGACCCATGACGAGCGCTGACGATGCAGTGTTCAAGGTTCGCGGCGTGTCAAAGGTCTATCGCATGGGCGACGTTGATGTGCATGCCCTTCGGTCGGTCGATCTGGACCTTTACCGAGGCGAGCTCGTCGTATTGCTGGGTGCTTCAGGCAGCGGCAAATCCACTCTCCTGAATATCATCGGCGGCCTTGACGTCCCGACCGAAGGAACCGTGATCTATCAGGATCACGTTCTTACAACGGCTAACGACGCGGAGCTGACACGCTTTCGCCGGGAACATGTCGGCTTTGTTTTTCAATTCTATAACCTCATTCCCAGTCTGACAGCTATCGAAAACGTAAGGCTGATCACAGAGATCTCCGAAGATCCGATGCCGGCAGAAAAGGCTCTCGAGATGGTCGGCTTGGCAGATCGCAAGGACCATTTCCCGGCGCAATTGTCAGGCGGCGAGCAGCAGCGGGTCGCAATAGCGAGGGCGATCGCGAAGCAGCCCGATGTTCTCTTGTGCGACGAACCGACAGGAGCTCTCGACGTGAAGACAGGCAAACTCGTACTCGAAGCGATAAGGCATATCAATCTGGAGCTTGGAACGACAACGGCCGTGATCACCCACAACGCCGCCATTGCCGCTATGGCAGACCGCGTCATTCATATCGGCAGCGGCGAAATAGTTTCTATCGAAAAGAATGAGGTTCGGGCGAATCCTGCCGACCTTGTTTGGTGAATAATGAAAGCCCTCGATCTGAAAATGCTGCGCGACCTATGGCACCTGCGGGGCCAGGCGATAACGACAGCGTTGGTCGTCGCCTGCGGCGTGGCCACGTTCGTGGCGATGCGGAGCACTTACGATTCGCTGCTGGCGAGCCGCGACGGCTATTACGCACATTTCAAATTCGCAGACGTATTCGCGTCGCTCAAGAGCGCTCCGGAATCGGTACGATCTCGCATCGCTGCCATCGAGGGCGTCACCGCGGTGGAGACGCGCGTCGTCGCGACAGTCACGATTGACCTGCCCGACGTCAGGGAGCCTGTTCAGGGACGTGTTGTTTCCGTGTCAGAGACCGACCCAAATCCGCTGAACGGGCTCTATCTGCAGCGGGGCCGAGCCTTGGAACCGGGCCATGAGAATGAGGTGGTCATCAGCGGCGCATTTGCCGATGCTAACGGCCTGCGGCCCGGAGACCACCTGAGCGCCGTTTTGAACGGACGTCTTAGAAAGTTGTTTATCGCAGGGATCGCTCTTTCGCCTGAGTTCATTTATGAGATACGGCCGGGCGACATCTTTCCTGACAATCGCCGTTTCGGCATCCTCTGGATGAACCGCAAGGCCGCCGGCTCGCTTTTCCAACTTGATAATGCATTCAACGACGTCGTGCTTACGCTCGGGCCGTCGGCTGTCGAGGCCGACGTTATTCAGAAGCTCGACAGCATTTTGGAGCCATACGGCGGCTTTGGCGCATATACGAGAATCGACCAATATTCACACCGTTTTGTCTCGAATGAGCTGGCGGAGCTGCAGGTTTTCGGTACGTTCATTCCTGCGGTTTTCCTTGGCGTGACCGCATTTCTGCTGCATCTGGTGCTTTCGCGGTTGGTGAATGTGGAACGCGAACAGATCGGACTTTTGAAATCATTCGGCTATCGCGACCGCGACGTCGGCCTGCATTATCTGAAACTTGCCGTTTTGGCCGTTGCCGGCGGCATAGTGATCGGCATCGGGCTCGGTGCGTGGCTCGGAACGGGCATGGCGGCATTGTACGGCCAGTACTTCCATTTTCCGGTGCTCGATTATTCGGTCTCGCTCAAGGTCATCGCATATTCAGTTCTTATCAGCATTGGTGCCGCATCGGCGGGAGCCGTTTCCGCGGTTATCAAGGCCGTTTCGCTGCCGCCCGCCGAAGCGATGCGGCCCGAAACGCCGCCGAATTTTCACGCCGGTTTTCTTGAGACCGCGGGATTCAGGGAACTGCTTTCGGCAAGGTCGCGAATGGTCGTGCGGAACATCATTCGAAGGCCGTTGAAAGCATTTCTGTCATCGCTGGGTATATCGCTTTCGGTCGCGCTTCTCTTCATCGGATTTTACTTTTTCGACGCGATCTACAGGATAATCGACATTCAGTTCGGTCAGATCCAACGCGAAGACGTCGAGGTCACCTTTGTCGAACCGCGATCCGGCCTGTCGGTTTATGACCTTGCGTCGCTGCCGGGCGTCATCAGGGTCGAGCCGTATCGGGTTGTTCCGGCGATACTGCGCAATGGCAATCGGTCGCGGAGGGTCGGCATCAGCGGAGCGTCGAACGACAATGAGCTTCGACGGATCATCGACCGTGATTTTCGCCGTGTCAATCTGCCGCCCGAAGGCATAGTTTTAGGCAAGACCATTGCAGATTCATTGGGTGCCGTAAAAGGTGACAGGATATCGGTCGAGGTCACGGAAGGGTCGCGGCCGAAAAAAGAAGTCGTAATTTCCGATATTGCTGATGAGCTGCTCGGCATGGGCGTTTATATGGAGTTGTCCGCCCTTAATAGGCTGATGAACGAACAGAACACAGTTTCAGGCGCATTTCTCTCGATCGAAAATGATAAGAAAGACGCGGTTTACAAACGCCTGAAAACAACGCCGTCGGTGGCGGGCGTCGCGATGCCGGAATCAACTCTTTCGAGTTTCAATGAGACGATGGCACGTACCATCGGGACATCGACCACATTTTTGATAGGTTTTGCCTGCGTAATTGCGTTCGGTGTAGTTTATAACGGAGCACGTATCGCCCTTGCCGAACGCGGGCGTGAGCTGGCCTCGCTTCGTGTACTTGGCTATAGGCAAGACGAAGTGGGCAGGCTTCTGCTGGAGGAGCAGGCGATACTGACCACATTTGCGATACCGCTCGGATTCGCCATCGGGCTTGGCATCTGTGTGATAATTACCCAAGTGGTCGATGCGGAGATCATACGGCTGCCGATCGTGTTTTCCGTTCGGACCTTTTTGTTTTCCGGGCTGATAGTGGCGGCCGCTGCGATACTCTCCGGAATTTTGGTCGCACGCCGTATCGGGAACATGGATCTGATAGCCGTGCTGAAAACCCGCGAGTGAATCGATGAAAATGCCAAAGCGAAGAACGATCTACATCGCCGCCGGAGCGTTGCTGTTCCTGATCGTGGTGTATTTCGGCTTTATTCGCTCTGATGCGGTCACGGTCGAAACGGGCTCCGTTTCACGCGGCGAGATGATGTCCACCATCGACGCCGAAGGCCGAGTAAGATATCACGAACGCTTTGTCGTTACTGCTCCTATTTCCGGCAAGATGTACCGCATTCAACTGCACGAGGGCGACCGCGTTCCGAAAGGTTACGTTCTGACCCGTATCGATCCGTCTCCGCCAAGGCCTACCGATCCGACGCGCTCCCCGGAGCCCAATGTTTACGCCTATGCCTACAACGTTTACGTGCCGGAGAACGGTATTCTCACCAAAATATTCGTTCAGAGCGAAGGCATGGTGCAGGCAGGCGCTCAGCTTGCTGAGGTAAGCAAACCGTCCCAGCTTGAGGTCGTAGCGGACATACTGTCAACAGATGCTGCAAAGGCGCGGCCGCATATGCGCGTTTTGGTCGAGAATTGGGGCGGCAACGGCACGCTCGAAGCAAGGATCAGGACGATAGAACCGCAGGCATTTACCAAGGTCTCATCGCTGGGCGTCGAAGAACAACGCGTAAACGTCATCGCCGATTTTGATGTACCGCCGAATAACATCGGCGACAATTATAAGGCAGACATTCGCATCGTGCTGTGGGAGGGCAAGGACGTGCTCCGCGTGCCGATGAGCGCTCTGTTCAAGACAGGCGATGATTGGCAGGTCTTTGTCGTGTCGGGATCAAAAGCCCGTACCCGCACCGTTCAGATCGGGCAAAGATCGACTCTATACGCCGAGGTGCTCGGCGGGCTTGATGACGGCGACACCGTTGTTCTGTATCCGCCAAAGGACCTGACGGACAGATCAAGGGTCAAGTCGAATTAGGGAACTTCTCCCGCGACCGAACATGTAAAATTATCCGATTCGACCTGTTGTATCACGGGCAGCGGGGTACGTGCGGCGTCTGGGTCCTTTCCCGCCAGATCGAACAGCGACTTGCCGGCCAAAGCGAGATATTCGATACCTGAGAACTCCAACGATGCGGCAAGTTTTTCCGCGTATTTCGTAATGTGATCGGCAACAAATCGTTCCGCTGTCTCGGACGCGACAGCCGCGGCCTCGGCGTCGCCGTTCGCGATGGCAAATGCGGATTTGAGCTTCAGATAAGCGATAAAGCCGGCCTCGACGGCGACGTGATCCGGCACATCGGGAGTTTTTGGTTTGTAAGCGAACGCGTCGTAAAAAGCGGAGAGTTCGGCCAAAAGATATCCCGGCTGAACCCAACTACGGTAAGTTACCTCACGCGGCGGGGCCGGGCCGCCGGGGCCGAATGTCGCATGATACAGGCCCTCGCCGGCCTCGAATTGAGCGCTCGTCGCCGCCTTTTTGAGGTCTTTATCACCGACCTCAGACGCAAGGTCCGCTACCTCACGCTTCCATTCTTCCGACGGGCATTCGAAAAGAAGCGCCGTCATGCGCCACTGTGCGGCCTCACGAAGCAGTCTGTTCTCTTCTCGTTTCTGCATATTGTACCTCGCTGACTATTTCTGCAGCATCTGCACCCAGCCTGTCCGCATTTTCCGCGCGCCTGCTTCCTGATGCGTACCTTCCCAGACGGCAAACGCTACCTGAGTAGGCGAGGCCTGTGAAAAGCCCTCGGGTATCGGCCGCGTCAAGACGATGGCCCATCCGTTGCTTGTTCGAACGCCTTTGCCTTTGGACCAAGCGTTAGGCCCCGGCGAGAGAGTGCCCGGTCCTGCGGCGATAAGGTCCTCGACAGGATTTTCCCGCGGACCGGAACGGTTGTTACCGAGTTTGCGTGCGGGTGCGTAACGCATTTCGGCGCTTGCCTTTGCATTCGGGTCATTTTCGAGCGGTTTTGCCTGAAACGGATAGTGATCGACGGTAGCGTTCGGATGCAGGGCTGCTATCTCGTCAGCACGTCCGTCAACTATCGCCTGCCAATCAGCCCGCCAATACGATATCTCGACCGTTTTTCCGGCCTCGCCCATTTGCGGTGCGGGCACGCTTGCCTCGATCTTCGTGGGAAGCTGCACGGCAGCCGCATCTACGAACTCACGCGGGCCCGGCAGATCGTTCTGCGAAGCGTCTGCCCATTCGAGCCGAAACGCGATCTCGTTGCCGTGCGTGATCGCCTTTACAAAGACCTCCTGCGTCGATGCCTCCATCAGCCGCGGATCGACGAGGTCCTGGAGTATCAGTTTCGATGAATGCAGCGGGGCGGCGTTCCAGACATTGTCGTTCGGGTCGAGCGTGATGCGCTCGGCCGAAACAGCCTGAACGTCAGGCGTCGTTACGACCGCCCTGCTGCACGAGATCGCGCCTTGGAGGAAAAGGGCAGCGAGTGTAATTAAGACCGTCTTTTTGGTGAACATCTGTCCTCCTGTTGTTACGGGCAGTTGACCCGCGTTATCTGGTGTAAAGTGTCATACGCCGGCCTGATATGGACAGGCTCTTTCAATGGAACATTGACCAGCACGTTGCCGTCGTCATCGAGTCCCGTTATCGTCTCGCCGATCCGCCGCCATTTGGTCATAACGCGTTCTGACGATCCGAAGAGTCCCAGCAGTCCCGCCAGATCAGTATCATTGACGGCGTTGCGGTATGTTTCGATGGCCTTTTCGACGCCGGGCCCGAACATCTGCCGTGTGAACGACGTAGGCACGTGAACCGGCGGGATGTAATATACGTTCGGTTCGAGTCCGAACTGCGGAAACAGGGGCAACGCGACCTTTTTGATGTGAACGAGATAGTCGAGCGGATTGTCGGCACGCGCGTTCTCGGGCGTGTTCAGATAGCCTGCCATGCGTATCTTGCCGATGCAGTTGACGAAACATTGCGGCTGAATTCCTGATTCCATCTTCGGGAAACACGCTATACATTTTTCGCTCGTGCCGGTCATCGCGTTGTAGAAAACTTTCTTGTACGGGCAGCCTTTTACACATTCCTGATAACCGCGGCAGCGTCCCTGATCTACCAGCACGATGCCGTCCTCAGGCCGTTTATAAATGGAGCCTCGCGGGCAGGACGCCAGACACGCCGGATACGTGCAGTGGTTGCAGATGCGTGCCAGATAATAGAACCACGCCATGTCGTGCGATCCGGCAATGCTCGCACCGCCGTCGATCTGGCCGGCACAATCGTCCTCGCCTACGTTCGGATAGGAGTAATCCTGATCTTCGGGCCGCCAGCCGAGAACGCGTTCGCCCGCGGGTGCGGATTCGAAAATGGTGCTGCCCTCGTAAACGGGCCGTTCGCCGCTCTCATTCCAATTGCCGCCGTCGAGCATATCCAGCAAATTCAGATCCCACGCGAGCGGATAAAAACCGTAGGGCTTGGTCTCGACGTTGTTCCACAGCATGTACTCCTGTCCTTTGCCCGAGGTCCACGTGGTTTTGCAGGCAAGCGTGCAGGTTTGGCACGCGATGCACTTGTTCGTATCGAATACTGCGGCGAACTGCTTTTGCGGGCGGCTCTCCGGATACCAATAGGACATTTCCCGTCCAAGTTGCCAATTGTTTACGCGTGCCATTGTTAGTTCTCCTTAATGTTTTCTATGAGATCTGCTTTTTCTGCGGCTGCCCATTTCACCTGACGGCCGAGATGCGTGGTGTAAACGATCATCACGCAAGCGACGACCGATACAGCGAGTATCAACCCCGCAAATGCCTTTCCGAGTTTGCTCCCCATACGCAACCTGAACACCGCGATCAGCGATGCGATGGCCGCGGCCTCGATCAGAAAGAACGACGTTCTGGCCGTGTGTTTGTGTGCAGCCAAAGCCTCGGCGTGCGGGCCTGAGTAAATTGCTTTCGCACCCGACGTCTCGCCCGTCACAAATGCAGGCAATGCGATCAGTGCGGCCGCGACGGCCAGATAGAGCCCGAATTTCGTAACTCCGTCGCTCGCCCGAAACATGCCGAAAGCGAGCAGCACCGTCGCCGCGACCATCAGTATCGCGGGGTAGTGATTCAGGATAAGATGTAACTTCTGAGCGTCCATTTCTGATGGTTAACCCTTTTTCGCGAAGTCACCCGCGAGGTATTTTTTCATCGCGTCAGATTCCGTACGCGGACGAATGCCGAGTTCGACCGGCCTCCAAAGCCCTTTGCCGTCAATGCCGCCGGGCTCGGCTTTTGAGATCTTGACGAACGCCTCACGCGGTGCTCCGGTCGGGCAATGAATGTCAGGAGCGAAACCTTTGCCAATGCCCTGGCCGAACATCCCTTTGCGGACAAGTGAATCGGTCATCCAGGTCGGTTTCAGCCAGCCGCGTGTCGCCGATTGGTGCGAACCGCCGCGGAACATTGCCTGATAGTTGGTCGCTTCGTTCTTTGCAAGGCCGTCCTTGCGGTCCTTCTGGCCTTTTTGCGAGCCGGGCGTCGCGGCGTACATGTTGAACCACATTCGCGTTACGCCGCGGGGCGTTCCGGGATAGTAGCGAGCCCGGCAGATGAGCCTTGCAACCTCAAAATCGGCCTTGTTCGCACTCTTGTTCCAGCCGCGGAACGGACGATCTTCCGGATCGGGATCGATCCAGACGTAATCGCCATCGTTGATGCCAAGTTCCTGTGCGTCCCCGGGATTAATGTCCACATAGCCCTCGGTCACGAACGGCGACCGCTTGTCGTGGCGATAAATATCGCCGAACGGCCCGAAAAGTATCGCGACCATGTCCGTGTCGATAGGCGTCGTGTGCGAGCCGTGGCGGTATTTCGGCGTGTGAAAGATGAATTTGAATCCGTCCTTCATCAGTGGATGTGCGGTCTTTTTCGCTTCCTCCCACGTGTAAACGACGTTGCGGCCGCAGCGGGTTTCGCACGACAGGTCGTCGCGTTTCGCTCCGTAATCTTCGGGGCTCTTTGGCCGCATGGCCTCATGCGGCGGTGCGATGATGATGTTCGGTTCGAGGAATGTCGAATCGACAGGTTCGCGGTGCACGGGCAGATTTTCGCCCGCGTCGATGAACTCGTCCTCTTCGCGATAGAATTCCAAACGGCCGCTCTTTGTGTACCACGGCGTCGAATCGGTTAGCTGATCGTAGCCGACGTTCTTGGGCGTAGTTCGGCTGTTCATCAATGCCGGTATGCCTTCGAGTGCCTTCTGATGAAGCTCGCTGAACTTATAGCCTTTTGTATTCGTCGAATTATCGAGTATCCGCTGCAAATAGACGTCCGTCCGGTCCTCGCGGACGAATTTCCAGTAGTCATTGAAACGCTGGTCGCCGGTGAGTTCTGCAAGTTTTGAAGAAACCAGTGCGAACACCTCTATATCGCCGATGGTATTGAAAATGCGGTTGATCGGCGTTTTTGGAAAGACGAGCAGGAACGGATTCGTTACTGATGCCGTCATGTCGGGATGCTTCAGCTCGGCCCAAGAATCCACACCGAAAACCACGTCCGCCCATTCGCACGAAGTTGACCACCACCATTCGTTGACGGCGATCATCTCGATATTCGGCAACATGTTAAAGACCGTGTTGTAGTGCCATTTCACGTTGCCGAGGATCGAATTGGCGTTGGCGAACCACATCGATTTCGTCGGACACGGCATATGCGTTTTGCCCGTAAGGATGGTCTTTCCGACCTTTAGCGGATGGTCCTCGTGGTTGTAATAATGTGCCGATTCGGGCTTCCAATACTGTTTAGGCCGTGCCGGTTTTTCGGGATCGAGCTCGATGTCGAACGGATTCTCGTTGATATACTGCGGCGAACCGTTAAATAACGCGACGCGATAGTTGCCGGCGTAGGAACCAATATTGCCGCCGATCTTTCCGACGTTTCCCGTCAATGCGGCAAGCAGGATCGTGTCGCGGTCCTTGTTGTCGCTGTTAAAGAACTGATTCGGACCCATGCCGATCGCGAACAGCGTCGTGCCCGGCTCTTTGGCGATGTGGCGTGCGAGTCCCTCGACCGCGGCCGCGGGCGCCCAAGTCAATTCCTCGACCGTCTTCGGATCGAAATGTGCAGCGTATTCCTTCACAAGGTCAAAAACGGGCCGGCACTTTACCTTGCTGCCGTCCGCGAGCGTTACCTCGACAGAACCTTCCAGCATCGCGTCCGCGGTCTTTGAATTCTTGCCCACATCGTCGCGTGTCAATGCGGTGGGTGCATTCGTTTTCGTGTCCCAGAAAACGTAGTCGCCCCATTCCGCACGCAGCTTTTCGGCGACGACGTTCTGCGACGTTTGTTTTGCGGGCGGCGGTTCCTTTTCGCCCTCGCGGACGATGAATGTCTGTTTAAGCTCGGCTTGTGTTCCGCCGAAAACGTCGGCAGCCTTCAAATACTTCAGTGAATCCATCCTCACCAAAACCGGCATGTCGGTCCAGCTGCGGACGTATTCGTCGTCGTAGAGTTTTTCGCGGAGAATGACGTTCGACAGCCCAAGTGCAAGCGCCGGTGTCGTGCCGGGACGCACGACGATCACATCATCAGCCTTTGTTGCCGTCGCCGAATATTCGCACGCGATGACTACGATCTTTGTGCCTTTGATGCGTGCCTCGGTCAGCCAATGAGCATCGGGCATTTTCGTCGTGATCCAGTTCATTCCCCACACCACGACGGTCTTTGCATATTCGGTCGAGTTCAGATCAAATTCCACCGTCTGCTGTCCCGTTACCATCGGGTGTCCGGGTGGAAGGTCGGTGTGCCAAGAATAGTTGTCAAAGCCTTTGCCGCCGACGGCCTGATCAGGCCCGACGCCTCGTACCTTTGCATCGAGCAAAGCCATCGAATTCGCTAGGCGGTACATGCCGAAAACACGCGTAATACCGAGCAGCGGCATTCCGCCGCGGAATTTCATTACCTGCGTGCCGATGCCCTGCGTCGCCTCGACCACGGCCTCTTCATAGTTCTGCTCACGGAGCCGGCGCATTCCCTCTTCGCCCGAATACGTCTCAGCGATGTTCTTCAGAGCAGCGGCAACGATGGTCGCCGCTTCGTCGTGCGACATTCGTATCCATTCGTCGCGGGCACGGTTGAAATAGCTTTTGTCGGGGCGCCCGTCCTTTCCTCTGGGAAAGCCTTCCTCATACCAACGCTTGAATCCCGCACGCACCATCGTTTGGCTGACGCGGCGGTCGCCATAAAAACGGCGTGTCAGTGCGAGGCCTTTTTGGCAAACGCGCGGATCCCAACGGTGCGAGGTGCCGTTGCCGCTCAGATCTTTCGCCTCGCCGTAACGCATCGTGGGCCCGAGCCGCGTAATGACGCCGTCGCGGACGTACGCGTTGAGCAGGCAGTTGTGCGTATCGTTCGGCGCGCATGTAAATGTGTATTTCGAATCGTACCGCCACAGGTCGCGGTAAACGTCCTCCCAGCCGCGGTTAGGATATACCGCCAGCGGGTTCGTGATCGCGTCAAGGCCCCATGCATTCGTCGCCGATGCGGCCAACGCTCCAAAGCCTGCCGCTGAGATGCGTGCCAGAAATTCGCGTCTTGAATATTCGCTTTTCATATCGTTGCCTCGCTCACTAATTCTTGGTTTCAAGCGTTCTGATGTATGCCGCTATCGCTTCTATTTCGCCGCGCGTCAAGGCCGGCCTTACGGATGACGGTGTCGAAAAACCTTGCATAACGGTTCCGCGTCGGCCGCGGGCAATGGTCTCGACCAGGAATGTATCCGTCGCCGTCTGCAGGAATACCTTGTTCCCGATCGCAGGCCCTTCGCCGCCCGAGCCCATCGGACCGTGGCAGCCCGCACAATACGACGCGAACAGCCTGCCGCCCATTCCGACATCGCCCGTGACCCAACGTGCCGGTTTTGCATCGGCCTCGGGCTGAATGGCGCCGCCGAGTTGGCGAATGTACGCGACAAGCGAACGTATCTCGTCGTCTTTCAGCCCGTTCGTCCGCTCGCCCCACGACAGCATCGGCCTGCCGGGACGTCCGCTGCGTATCGCCGCAAATAGAAAATCGTCCGAAGCCAACGCCAGCAGATCAGGATTCGCTATTGAAGGATTCGGCGGCAGCCCCGGAAAACGCATTCCCGTGCCGGCCGCACCGTGGCAGCTTGCGCAAATGGTCGAATACAGCGTCGCGGGATCGGATGCGAATTCCCTCTCGCCGAATCGCATCGCTTTCACGCGGTCTTTCGGCAGGAAGACATCCGGCAAAACACGCCGCCGAAGAGAAAGCGTGTACATTGTCAGTAGGTCTATCTGATCTTCGGAGAGGTTCAATGCCGGCATCAGCGATCCGGCGACCGTAGATGCCGGCGAACGGAAATGCTGAGCGAACCAGTTAGCCAGCGTGCGTTCGCCGGGCACATTGCTGAAATTCAGTTGGTTTGGATCTCGCTCGCCAGACCTCGAAAGTTCGGGCCCGTTCTCGCCGCCGAAATTGCCCACGACATGGCAACCGGCACATCCCACCGAATTGAACTGCGCACGGGCCTCGATCAGCTTCGGAGCGCCCATTTGCGTTTCGAGAAATGTCGTGACGGCCTTTTGATCTTCTTCACTGATCTCACGGAAAGCGTTTTTCCAAAGCCCGTCCGTTGCAGTTTTGTTCTTTTCCCAGTGAGCCGCGTACCATCCGCGGTCGTAGCCTTTTAGACCAATGTGCGACAGGTCAGGGCCTTCCATTCCGGTCACATCGCCGCCCGGCCTCAGCGTTCCGCCGCGGCCGTCAAGGCGGTGACACGCATAGCAATCCAGCTTTTCGAAAGTCCGGCGGGCGGAATTGAGCGTTTCAATGTTCGGAACATTCAGCGGCGTGTGACACGTGCCGCAGCCGGCGTAGGCATATTTCGCCGGCAGCATCGGCTCCATCCAGAAGTGGACGTTGCCGTGAGCGTCGTCCTTTTCGGTCGCCTGTCCCTGGCCTCCGTGACAGGTCGTGCAGCCCATGGCCGTGATGTCGTGAACGACGGGCTTGTGCGGCTGTGCGACCTTTTGGTCAGAGATGATCGTCTCGCCGGGCGCCATACCGACGTGGCAAGTAACGCAGCGGTCGGCACGTTTCAGGTCGTTGTTGACGATCTGCCGCAGCCGAACGTCGATCGGGCCGTCCTGCGTTTTTGCCGTGCTTTGAATGTAATGCCAATCCTTAAGAAAATTCTCAGAAGCGGCCGCGGCAAGCAGCAGCAGCAGCACGCCAAGGCTGGAAAATAAAAGTAAGTGTTTGTTCTTTTTCATGACTTACCTTTTCTAGTGGTCATTCTGTCCACTAATGTCCCGGCCAATGCGACGGTGACCAGAAGAAATCCCAGTTCGGCCCGCGGAAATGCGTGCCGATCACGGTCAACACGATGAAGCCCGCCAGGAAACACGTGAACAGTGCCAATGCACCCGCACGCGTCGAATTGAAACGCCGCAGTACCCATATCGAGAACGCCGCATACAGCACCGTGATCACCGTTCCCGGATTGACGAAAGTGATAACAAGCTGCGGAATATCCGGGAACCATTCACGCAGCCAGCCGAATCTGATCGCGAACGCCTCGACCGCGATCGACGTTGCAAAGCCGTAAAGTGCGGACCAGCCGACGAGTTTCGCTCCACCCGGACCGCCGAACCATTCGCCGGTGCCTTCGGTTTCCTTGTCGAGGAACGGTATCAGGCCCAATCCGATCCAGCAGAGCATCGGAATACCGATGCCGCCCATGAATGCAGAGAACGAGACGATCTCCTGAAGCCCGAGGAAATACCAGGGAGCCTTTGCCGGATTCTCCGGCACAAGCGGATTTGCCAGTTCCTTGAGCGGTGCGTCCGAAACGAACGCCAGGAAAAAACAGATGAGCACCGTGAACATCAGCACGCCGAGCTCCGCATAGAAAAGATGCGGCATAGACGGCACAGTGTTCTCAGGCCCGCTGCCGACTGCCGGCGTCTTGCCTTTGACGACAGCCGCGAGCTGATAGGTCTTCTGCGGCTGTTCAGTGAAGACCGGATAATGCTGCTTCGGATCGGCCGCGACGAGTTCGTCAACATTTTTCGGTTTCGCGAGTCCGCCGTCCTTCCTGATACGCCAGAAATGCACGGCCATCAGCATTGAAAGCACCAACGGCAGGATCATTACATGCAGCAGATAAAAACGTATGAGCGATTCTTCGCCGACTATCTCGGAGCCGAGCAATATCTCACGCTGCAGCCCGCCGATGTCGAAATACTCCGTGATGCCCATTGCGTCCGTTATCTCACGCGGACTTTGGGCGATGTTGGCACCGATGGTGATGGCCCAATATGCAAGCTGGTCCCATGGCAGCAGATAGCCCGTGAAGGAGAGTGCTAGCGTCGTGACCAGCAGTCCCCAGCCGATGAACCAGTTGAATTCACGCGGTTTGCGGTATGAAGCGGTGTAAAACGCCCTCGCCATATGCAAGATCACCGCGACGACCATAACATTCGCCGCCCAACGGTGAATGTTTCGCATGAACCGGCCTGTCGGCACGATGAAATGAATATCTTTTATCGACTGGTACGCAACATCGGGATAAGGCTTGTAATAGAACATCAGCAATATTCCCGTGACCAGCGTGATCAGGAATGCCGCGGTCGTTATGATGCCCAAGCCCATCGTGGTGCTCCATTTCAGGCTCCACAGGTGCGTGCGGACCGAATGCAGATGAAGAAAGACGTTTCCGAAAACGAAAGACGAGCGTGTGCGGTCAGAGACCGGCGCACCACCGCGAAACATCGCCCTGTAGATCTGTCCGGGGGCGGTCTTCAGATTTATCCAGAATTCATTCAGAGCTGATCGCTTCGCTTCATCCATGATCTACACCTTTGTTCCGGCCTTTACATGGCTGTCCTCGTCGATGGTATAAACGCCGGCACCGCCGGTTACCTTGAGCCACGGCAATGCCGTCGGCGCCGGGCCTTTGGTCACTGCGCCGTCCTTTGCAAAGCCGGAGCCGTGGCACGGGCATTCAAATCCTTTCGCGTTCGCTTTGACGATGCAGCCGAGATGAGTGCAGACGGTCGATAGAGCGTAAACGCCTTCGCCGTCACGATAAATTGCGACATTGCGGCCCGGCGGGATGAAAGCCTCGCCCTCAGGCAATGCGTCCGGCAGCAGCACCTTGTATTTTTTCGAAGGCGAAGCGGAAACTGCCGCCTTTGGCAGCTTGAGCATGCCGAAAAGCGAAACGACGAACGCTGCGATCATCGTTCCCAAGGCGGCTAGCCCGAGGAAATCCCTTCGAGGCATCGGTTCCGGATCAAATCGTGACCTCTTTTCGCCCGGTTGTGTCGTCATATGGTCCTCCAAGTTGTTGAAAATGCGACCCGCTCCATCGTGATCGCGTCAACAGGGCAGCGGATCGCACACAGTGAGCAGCGGATACAACGGTCCTCATCTTTCAGGATCGCGGAATTCTCATCAAGGTCCGCATCGCTGCCAAGCTGTCCGTCGATCACGAGAGATAATTCGTCTGAAGCTTCGAGAGTTGTCAGAGAAACCAGCTTCAGACACTGCGTCGGACAAACGTCCACACAGCCGCCGCAGAGCACACACCGCGTACCGTCGAAAACAGGCGTCACTCCGCAGTCGAGACATCGCGATGCCTCGCGCATCGCCTGCTCTTTCGTATATCCGAGCTCGACCACGTTCTCGGGATGCTCGAGCCTTTCCTCGGGCTCGATGGTGGGCACTTCGACCCGGCGAATGCTCTCGTAACCGCGTTCGCGTCGATAGCGGTCGAGCACGATGTGCGATGTCATCTTTTCTTCTTCGAGACGACGGCCTGTCAGGAATTGGTAGATGGAACGTGCGGCATGCTTGCCGGACGCGACGGCGTCGATGAGCAGTTTGGTGCCGTGAGCGAGGTCGCCGGCGACGAAAACGCCCGGTGCCGTAGTCTGCAAAGTTTCACGGTCAACCGTGACCCAACCGCCACGCATCAGCTCGACATCGCCGCCGCCATCCTCAAGAAAATCGAGATTCGGCGCTTGCCCGACCGCGAGCAGAACCGTGTCGCACGGGACGATCCGAGTGTCCTCATCGTCATAGACGGGCGAGAATTTTCGGTCTTCGTCATACACGCGAAGGCAACGGCGAAACTTTACGCCGGTAACGCGGCCGTCGTCGCCGCGAATTATCTCTACGGGGCCCCAGCCATTCTCACGCTGAATACCTTCTTCATCGCCTTCGACGATCTCGATAGTATCGGCGGGCATTTCTTCCGCGCTTTCCAGCGAATACAAAAAGACACGAGAAGTATCTGCCATGCGGGCGGCCGTGCGCGCCGTATCAAATGCGATCTGCCGAACGACGGTTCGGGCCACGTCATAAGCGACATTGCCGCCGCCGATGACGACCACTTCGCGTCCGACCGGAACCTTTTCACCAACGGAAACCGCCCGCAGCAGATCGACGCCGCCGTAAACGCCGGGGCCATTCTCGCCGGACAGGCCGAGGCTGCGCGAGGATTTCGCACCAACGGCGATTATCACCGCGTCAAAATCGCGTCGAAGATCAGCAAAGGAAACATCAGCCCCGACGCGTATTCCCGACCGTATCTCGACGCCGAGAGCCTTTATCACATCGACCTCTTTTTCTATGAGCTCGCGGGGAAGCCTATAGGCGGGAACGCCGACCGCGAGCATGCCGGCGGTAACGCTCTCAAGTTCGAAAACTGTAGGGCGAAAACCCATCAAAGCGAGATCGTGTGCCGCCGAAAGCCCGGCGGGACCGGAACCGATAATGGCTATTTTCTGTCCGTCCGCCTTCTCAAAGTTGCCGTCCAGAGCCGAGCGGAGCAGTGCGGCCATCTCGTCGGCTCTGGCGGCTATTGGCGGGATGAAGTCTGTTACGGAATCTATGACCTCGCTGACGGTGCGGGCTTCAGGTCCTGCCTGTTCGCAGGCAAATCTTTTTAATGCACGGATCGCAATGGGCCGGTCGATGCCGACGAAATTACCGTCGTCGTCAACCTTCGGAACCTTGCCGCGGCGGCATGCGGTCTCGCAAGGGGCACCGCAAATGCGGCCGCAAATTGATGCAAAGGGATTCGGACCGCGTGCTATAAGGTATGCTTCCTCGAACCGTCCTTCGGCTATCGCACGGACATACCCGCGTGCGTCCGTATGCACCGGACAAGCGACCTGACAAGAGATCAGGTTCTTGTGGTAATCCACGTCAGGGACATTGATCTTTAGCGGCGATCCATCCATTTTGAAGTCCGCAACCAAGCTAACGGTTTTTTTGGTGCGATATTTAGGCAAATATCAGCATTATTAGAAGGCTAAAAGAAAGTTGCCGCCCCAAATATGATCTAGGTCATAATGTCGGTTTAGTGTTGACGCGCGAGTTTCACAAAGCCGGTCAGAATAAAGAAAAGGCCGTCCGGCGACGGCCTTTAGGTCTTTTACGTGAGCGACAATAGTTCCTAGCTGCGATTCAATTTCACCCACTCTGCTCGGAGCATAAAGCTGCCTTTATTCACAATGCGGTCGCCGACGTGAATACCCTCGATCACAGGAAATCGGCCGTTGACCTCGCTTCCGAGACGAACCTCGCGAAGTTCAAAGACGTTCGGATCTGCGGTCGTTACAAACACTGTTTGCCGGCCGTTGATCGTTTGCACGGCTGATGCAGGGACCACGGGAACTGTGCGTTCGCTTTGCTGCAGCGACCCGAACGCGACATTTACGTACATGCCGAGCTTTAGCGCGCGGTCAGCATTCGCGATCTCTACGCGAACCTTTGCCGTTCGCGTCGTTTCGTCGATCGAGGGGTCGATATATGTTACCTGGCCGCGGAAAAGGCGGTCGGGGTACGCACTTGTTGTCACGCTGGCTCCGCTGCCGGTACGCAATTTCGCGAGGTCGCGTTCAAATGCCTGGGCTATCACCCAAACGCTCGAAAGATCGGTGATCCGCAGGATCTCTTTGTTGTCTTCGATCACCTCACCGGCATTTGCAGTACGGCTGGTGACCGTTCCGCTCGCCGGTGCAGGGATCTCTAATTCCGACCTGACCTGATCGGCAGATCGCAGTGCCGAGATGCGCTTTTCGCTCATTCCATAAAGGATGAGCCGCTGCCTGGCGGTCGCAAGTTCGCTTTCCGCCGAACGCAGTTTGTTCAATGCCTCCTCGTTCTGAGATCTCGTTTCAGGATTTATCTCCAGCAATTTGGACGCACGATCGTAGCGATTTCGTGCCTCTGCCGCTTCAGCCTCGGCGCTTCGCAGTTTCGTGTTGTCCTGTTCAAGTTCCTCACGGCTCGCCGCCCCAATTCCGAGCAGCCGTGTCGTCCGCTGATAACGCGCCTGCATCTCCGCAAGGGCGGCATCGGCGGCCTTCACTTGCCTGGCAGAGTTATCAAATTCAGTGCGACCGGGCTGATTTATCGCGACCAGTCGCTGTGTGCGGTCAAAGTTTTTACGTGCATTCTCAGCCTCAGTAAGCAGCGTGACGTACCGAGCCTGAGCCCCGGCAAATTCATTACTGAATACAACTGCGATCGTCTGACCTTTCGTCACCGAATCTCCGAGTTCGGGAATCACGCGTCGAATGACGCCGCCCACTAATGCAAGCGCAGGCGTATTACGATAGGCATTTGCTTCGACGACGCCGGTCGCGGCGGTGAGGCCAAGCTCAGCGGCCAATTGCTCTCCGACGGTTTCGATCTCAATGCCGGAATTCACACGCTGTTCCTCCGAGACCGTGAGCGTCCGTCCGGTAAGCGGCTCTGCTTGATCGGCTTCGCCGAAGGTCGCCGTTCGAGGAGCAGAAACCGGCTGGCCGCCGCCGCCACTACGGCGGAAACCGAAGAACCAAACGGCAAAGATCAAGACGCCGAGCGTTATTATGGCAATGGCAGCAAATAATAAAGGGTTTATTTGTCTGCGTCCGTCGGAAACGCGGTTCGGGCCGCCTTCGTCCTCGATCACTTTATTGTTTTCCGTTTCGTTCATTTGTTGATCAACTCCGTAGAATTTACCGAACGCAGAACCTCGATCCGTGCCAGATAAAGTTCCTTCTGAGCTTCGATGAAGCCGATTTCCGTATCGATGAAACGCCTCAATTCGCCTATGTAATCGAGCAGCGTCTTTGACCCGAGTTCGTACGTTTGCCGCACGACGTCCAGATTTTGCGCAGCCTGTTCCCTGACGCCGACGCGGAAGATCTGTTCGGCACGAGCCGCCCGGTTATATCTCGCATACGCGGCCGCAACGTCGCGTCGGACCACCAGTTCACCGAATTCACGCCGCTTTGCCGCAGCCTCTTCCTCAAGAACGGATGCGGCGATCATACCTTGATTCCGGTTACGCACGGGCAGGTTGAGTCGTACGCCGAAAGTGAAGAAATTCATCCGGTCCATGATCGGCATCAGAACTCCCATTTCGTTGTAACCCGAGAGCGGAAAGCCGGACCGCATCCGCTGGTAACCGATCATGGCGTCGGCATCGATCCGGCCCTCGGCTCGTGCCTGATCGGTCCTTGCAGCGGCGAGCCTTTCGACGGCACGGGCACCCGAAAGATCCGTTCGTGATCGAAGTGCGTTCTGCACCGCTTCCGCCAATGGCTGCATCTGAACAATTGGGCTCTCAAGATCGCCCTTGATCTTAAGCGGGACATCGGGCTGCATTCCCATGAGATTTCGAAGATCGATCAGACGTATCTCGGCATCGCCCTCGGCCATTTCCCGCATTGCCCTGATGCGATTCAGTTCGACGACCTCCATATTCCGCTCGAGCGGAGCACGGCGGCCCTCATCTACCTGTGCCGAAACGAGGTCGTAATTCTCAATGGCAGCGCCCAGCATCTCTTCGATGAATTTGAGTTTTAGGATCGCGGCCAGTGCCTCACCAAACAGCATCCGAACCTCGGCCGCAAGCATGCGTTCGCGTTCGGCGACGGCAAGTTTTCGTATTTCCAGCTCACTCTCGGCAACCCGTATTCTTGAGCCGCGGCGGCCGCCCAATTCCAAGGGAATTCCGCCCTCAACCATGAAGCTGTTATCCTCGCCTCCGATCTGTTTCGATCCGCTCACCTCCACACTCGGATTCGGCCGCAGGCGGGCCTGAGCAATGAGGAACTCGCCCGCCTTGGCCTCTTTTCGCATCGCCTCGATCTCCGGATTGTTGTCGATGGCATACGAAACGGCCGCATCAGCCGTCATTCCGTTCGCCTGATCCAGATATCGCTCGAAAGAACTCGTTCTCGGCGGTGTAGGCGCAACCTGTCCCCAAGCGGCAGCGACGCATAGAAGCATCGCTACACCGAAAGTGAAAGATCTGATCGAACGCTTACGCATAAAGTCGCGACCGGTGTCTGATACGGCCCTAATGGTCGTGCATTTCCAGGAACATTCCCTTTGGCCCGACGCCGAACTTATGGACGAGTTCTGCACCGTGATGTCCCGCAAGCGCCACCGCGACCGCCGCTGCGACAAGGACGACCGTCGTCAGGGTTTCTGCCCACCATTTCATCTTCAGCAAGAACATCGATCCCGCCTTTAATACAAGGCCGGCCAAACCAAGCCAAAATGTTGCCTCTGCAAACTGCTCATGCTCTAAAAGGATCTGCTCGGCAGCGGCACTCAATCCTGTGGTATGCGGGTGAAACGTATTCGACGCCAGCCACGCTCCGACGACCCCGACAAGGGTCATTCCCAACACTAGCCATCCGAACTCCCTCTTGAACACCGCAAGCCCAATGATCTGGATCACGGCAGCAAGCATCAACAGCATGATCGGAAAGTGAACGATCATAGGATGAAGCGTAGGAAACTCTTCCAAATGACCGTCGGCTTGCTCGATCGTCGCGCCACCCGCGGGAGTCGGAACCGGCTGGCCCGGTGCATTTGCAGGATTCTGTTCAGCATTGGCGTTTGCAGGCGCCGGCTTGTTGTGCCCTTCGTGGCCATAGGCCGTGAATGCGAATACCGCATACAACAGGATCACAGCAAGGCTGAGGCTGTGTTTGAGCTTTAGGTTTTTCAATGATCCATCTCCTCGGTCAACGAACGATCATCTTTCCGCGGTGCATATTCATACCGCAGGTAAATGCGAACTCACCGGCTTTCTTAGGTGTGAGCCTGACGGTAACCGGTGTATTAAGCGGCAAAGGGCGATTGATGCCGTAATCCGGAAAAACGACCTCGGTGGCACAGGTGTTGTCGGTCAGACGCAAAAAGGTAAGCTGTGCCGGAATTCCGCGTTTTAGCGTAATACTGCCCGGTTCATAGCCCATTTGTGTGATCTTGATGCGGGCCGATTGTGACCGCTGTTTTCCTTTGGTTTGAGCGGCTGCGCTGCCTGCAAGAACCGCGAGCATGACAATCACTACTGCAATGATATTTCTATGTTTCATTTTCTAATTACTCCTTTTTTAACTCCCAGATTCGGATCCAATAAAAGATCACAGGTGTTACGATCAGCACGTGGACCAAACTAGAGATCATCCCGCCAAAGACCGGCGTGGCAAGAGGTTTCATAACTTCGGAGCCGGCACCCGAACTCCACATGATAGGCATCAGTCCGAAAACAATGGTTGCCACGGTCATCACTTTTGGCCGCAGGCGAAGCAACGCGCCTTCGGTCACAGCGTCGAGTAAGCTGTCACTGTCCAGCTCGCCTAGTTCCTCGCGTTTTCGTCTGACCGCTTCCTCAAGGTAAACGACCATTACGACGGCCGTTTGCACCGCCGCCCCGAAAAGTGCGATGAAGCCGACCCAGACCGCGACCGAAAAGTTGTATTGCAGCATCCACAGCAAATAGAATCCGCCGGTCAAAGCGAACGGCACGGCAAGCAGCACATGGGCCGCTTCCAGTAGCGAGTGGTATGTGAAATATAGTGTCGCGAAAATTATGAGTATCACGATCGGTATCACGATCATCAGCCGTTCGCGTGCCCTGACCTGATTCTCATATTGGCCGCTCCAATTAAAGTAATATCCCGTCGGCATCTGCATCTTTTGACGCAGCAGGGCGTCCGCCTCTTCAACAAAGCTGCCGATGTCGCGGCCGCGAACGTTCAGCAGGACCGTACCGCGAAGCAGGCCGTTCTCGCTCTGGATCATCGCCGGCCCCTCAACGGTGCGTATCTCGGCAAGCATCGACAGCGGTATCGATTCTCCGGTCGGCGAAGTGACTGGGATGCGTCCGATCGCCTCGGGCGACGAACGGAACTCTTCAGAGTAACGGACGCGGATAGGGAAACGGTTCCGCCCTTCGATCGTCGTCGTCAGGTTCGTTTCGCCGATGCCCCGCTCAACGACCTCCTGGATCGTAGCAACCTCAATTCCGTAACGAGCTGCCGCCGGCCTATTGATGTCGATATCGATATAAGGTGCACCGCCGATCTGCTCGGGATAGACGTCAGCCGCACCGGGCACATCTCTAATGATCGCGGCGATCTCTTGCCCGGTCTTTTCTATCGTTTCGAGATCGTTTCCGAACACTTTAATGCCGATCTGTGAGCGAATGCCCGTCGCGAGCATTTCGATACGATTGATGATCGGCTGTGTCCAGATATTCGTGACGCCCGGCATCCGGAGTTCGGCATCCATCTCTCCGATCAACTTTTCGCGGGTCATTCCCGGCCGCCACTCGCTTTCGGGCTTAAGATGAACGACGGTCTCGTTCATGTTTATTGGAGCGGGATCGGTTGAGCTTTCGGCACGGCCGGCCTTTCCGACGGCCCATTTCACCTCAGGAAATCCCGCGATTATCTCGTCCTGTTTGCTGAGTATACGCGTGGCCTCGTCAAGCGAGATACCGGGATCGGTGACGGGCATATACATCAGATCGCCTTCGTTCAATGCAGGCATGAACTCGCTGCCGATCTGAGTTGTGACGAACATCGCGCCGGCGAAAAAGACAAATGCAATGGCGATGGTTGCGGGACGGTTTCGCAATGCGGTGGTCAAGACGGGCTTATATATCGCCCTTAGGAATCGCATCAGTGGATTCCATTCCTCGGGACGGAGTTTTCCGCCAAGCAGAAAGCCGCATAGAACGGGGACCAACGTCACCGCAATGAATGCCGCAGCGATCATCGCGAACGTTTTGGTGTATGCGAGGGGATGGAAAAGCTTTCCTTCCTGTCCCGTAAGGGCAAAGACCGGAACGAAAGCCACGACAATGATCGCCATCGATGCAAATATCGGCCGCCCGACCATCTTTGTCGCGTCCAAAACGATCTGCCAGACGCGCTCCTTATCCTTAAAGCTCACGCCTTCTTTCTCAATGGCGCGGTAAGCATTCTCGGTCACGACAATGCCGGCATCAACGAGATCGGAAATCGCGATCGCTATGCCCGCCAGCGACATGATATTCGACGTTATGCCGAAGAAATACATGAACAAGAACGAGCAGAGTGCCGCCAGCGGAAGCGGTATCGTGACGATAAAGATCGACCTGAAATGCGCCAGAAAAATAAGGTTTACCAGCGTAACGAGGATGAGTTCCTCGATGAGAGCCGTCTTCAATGTGTCAGCCGTTCGATTTATCAGGTCTGTTCGGTCGTAGAATGGGACGATCGAGACGCCGGGCGGCAATCCCGGCTTTATCTCCTCGATCTTCTTTTTAATGTTCTCGATCGCGACCAAGGCGCTGACACCGTAACGCATTATCACGACGCCGCCGACGGCCTCTTTGCCATTCTTGTCGAGCGAACCCGTGCGGAATGCATTGCCGATCTTTACCTCGCCGAGATCGCGAACGTAGATAGGCGTCCCGCCTTGCGATCCTACGACGATGGTTTCGACGTCGGCGACAGACTCGACCAAGCCAATGCCGCGTACCACCGCCCATTCGCCTGCCTGTTCGACGACGTTGCCGCCGACGTTCGTGTTTGAACTCTCGACAGCCATTAGGACCTTGGACAACGGGATGTTATACGCGCGGAGTTTGTTCGGATCGATATCTACCTGATACTGCTGAACATATCCGCCGACGGTTGCGACCTCGGCGATTCCCTCGGTCGAATTGAGCTGGTAACGAACGAACCAATCCTGTATGGTACGCAGCTCACGCAGATCGTGCTGTTCAGACTCGAGCGTGTACCAATATACCTGCCCGAGCCCGCTCGCATCGGGCCCGAGCGTCGGCGTTACACCGGCGGGCAGCTGCGCGGCAACGAGATTCAAACGTTCGAGAATTCGCGTTCGTGCCCAATATAATTCAATGTTGTCCTCGAAGATCACGTTGATCATCGAGAAGCTGAATGCCGAGCTTGCCCTTACAGTCCTGACGCCGGGAAGCCCCTGAAGATTTGAGACCAGCGGATAAGTTACCTGATCCTCGACCTCCTTCGGCGACCTCCCGGGCCAGTCGGTAAACACTATGACCTGATTGTCAGAGACATCGGGAATTGCATCGATAGGCGTATGCACAAGCGCAAAATAGCCCGCCACCGCAAGCGCGACATAGACCGCGATCACGATCACGCGATTCCTGATAGACCATTCAAGCAACCAATTGATCATCGTCCCGTTTCAGTCATCCCTTCTACTGAGCCACGATCGGCAGGTTTGCCTTGCCCGTGCCGGCCGGCCCTTCGTACGATATCTGTGCCTGCCATTCACCGCCCATTTCGAGATCGGTTTTCCCTGCGTAAACGCCGGGCGTCCCTGTAGTGGTAAATGTCGCAGGATTGTTCATCACGGCCATCGTTCCCATCGCGGGCATATGGAAATTGAGTGCGACATTACCCACATCAACCGGTTTGCCGGAAGCGTCTGTGAAAGTAAGCGTAAAATCCTGCTTGCCTTTGCGCAGAACGCCGTCCTTGCTCGAAAGCGTCGCCGTCAAATTGTTTCCGGCAGGCCCGCTCTTGACGGTCTTGCCGCCGGCCGCATCGCCGGATGTTGACGAGCCACAAGCGGCCGCGAACACGGAAATAATTGAAATTAGTAGTAGTACCGTAATTTTCTTCATTGAAATTCTCCTTAAAGTTGATCGTTAGAAATGAAATGCTTCCGGCCTGCGTCAGGGGACGCAGACAGGCGCGCGCTAAATGAACCTCCGGCAAGTTCGCACAAATGCGAATACACAAAGGTTCAACTAATTAGATCAGAAATGACTGGTGGCGAATGTAAAGGTTCGGTGGGCGAGGTATCTGAGCGTGCCAAATATGCAGCTTGGTGTCAAACCCGGCGGAAGACGTCCGGAACGGTGCGATCGGACAGAATTCCCAGTTGACAGTTTCGTTAACAAACTTTGGAAGTGGAAGTTTCAATGACGAATCCGACTGGACGCGATGGGTGTTTACGAGCGATGTTTCTCCGCATTCCTCATCACAGCACGGTTTCGCCGACACCGAGTCTCGCGCGCCCGTCTTTCGGTCACAACAAGAGGACCGCGGATGGTCCGAGCCCTCAATGCAGCCGCAAACCCCTGCCCAGACATTACCGGCAATGGTTAGAACGAATAGTAGTGCTGCAAATCGTTTCAGCATGACCCAATAGAGGAATATGTACCTGTGGCCGCCGTTTTGTCAAGTGATATCTTGAACGGCGACTCCAAGAGCGTTTCGGTTTGCCTGAAGAGTGGATCACTATCGTTGTGGTTTTTCATCCTTTCCCGCAACCTTGCCGGAACTCATCGGTAGCCCTTCCGCCTTCCACGCGTCCGTGCCGCCCGCTATGTTGAAAACTTTGGTAAAGCCGGCATTAGACAATATCTGTGCGGCCTTTGCCGAGCGGCTGCCGCTGCGGCAGATCAGATAAACGGGTTCATCTCGACGCATCAGGTCGAGATTTTGTTCGATAGTATCGAGCGGTATGTTTCGAGTGCGGGCGGCATGGCCCGCAGCAAACTCTTCGGGCGTCCTGACGTCAATGAACTGCGAGTACGCCTTAGAAACCTCCTCCTGAGCCTGCTGCGGCGAAACTGTAGCGACCGAATCACCGGTCGCAACGGTTCCCGGTGTCATCGCCGTGCTGCATCCAAAAGCTGATATCGCAAAAAGAATAACTAAAAAAATATGATTCATAACTACCTCCCGCGCCGATATCGGCGAGCTGCTATGCGAACATAGTCTCCCTAACTACCATATATACACCCATCACAAGCACGAACCAACCAAAGGCTTTTTTCAGTTTGGCTCCATTCACAAATCCAGCTAACCAGGAACCCACAAATATTCCCGTGATCGAAAATGCGGTGAACACGGCAAGAAATGACCAATTTATGAGTTCGCCGTTCTGAATATCGCCGATAAAGCCGAAAAGCGATTTTGCCGCAATGATGAACAGCGACGTGCCAACGGCGATCTTCATCTCAAGGCCCGCAAGCAGGACAAGGGCCGGAATGATCAGAAAGCCGCCGCCCGCACCGACCAGTCCCGTCAAGACGCCTACGCCGATGCCTTCGCCAAAAACGTAGAGGATATTCCTTGGCTTGTGTTTCTCACCGTCCTCCGGTTCAACGCTCTTTCGTTCGCGTATCATCGAAACTGACGTTGCGATCATTAAAACCGCAAACGTCAGCAGCAGGCCGGTGCCTTTTGACAGCGTAAATCCGCCAAGTGTGAATATCTGCTCCGGTATAAGCGGCATCAGCCACAGCCGCGTCGCATAGACCGCCAAGATAGACGGCAGGCCGAAAAGAGCCGCTGTCTTGAAATCGACCATTCCGCGGCGTGCGCTCTTTAGTCCGCCGACGAGGGCGGTCGAACCGACCACAAAGAGCGAGTAGCCCGTCGCCAAAACCGGATCAACGCCTGCCAAATAAACCAGCACCGGAACCGTCAAAATACTGCCGCCTGCGCCTATCATTCCGAGCGAAAGCCCGATCAGCGTGGCGGCCAAAAATGCTGCGATCTCCATTTTTTCTTCCTTTTCAACTCGGTGGGAGTCGACGAAGACCGCCAACTAAAATGTCAGTACTCGCTCACTGTTCACGATCTCGGCTGCGAGCTCCTGCATAGAACTGCGTGCTGAGCCTTCGATCAGCTTGACACCATGTAATCCGCGAGCGTCTAGACAACTACCGCAAAGCAAAACCTTCGTTCCCTTTGATAGAGCGAGTCTTAACATTCTTTCTACGTTGTAGTAGCCATTTGGCGTGTTTTGTCCCTCGATGGCGCAATTCACCCCGTCGGCCATCAGAAATACCGTTACTTCGTGCTCCGGAAGGTCCTTGTTTATTTGATTTGCGATACGCATAGCATTGAACGCTTTTTCAGTGCCGTAGGGTGCGTCATTTATTATTATCAGTGTTTTCATTGCAGACTCCGGCTCTAGGCATCCGGCTATACAAAAGCCAGATGCCTGAGCTATATTTCAACATCCCGCGAAACTACATGGCGGGACACTATTTCTTTGATCATCTTCCGGAGACACAGGCCGTAGTCGAGACCGCCGTTTCCATGCCTGCGTCGATCCAGGCTTTTGTCCCGCCGATGACGTTGTATATCTCACCAAAACCGGCATTTTCGAGAATGCTCGTTCCCAGGCTCGAACGATATCCACCTTGGCAGATCACGTATGTCGGAGCATTCGGGTCGAGGCTTGTGAATTCCATCGCCAGACGGTCGAGCGGAATATTCACAGTTCCGGGAGCGTGACCGCCGGCGTGCTCTTGGGTGCGGCGAACGTCGACGAACTGCGGCTTTGTGTCCGCGTTCATCAGACCTGCGACCTCTTCCACAGGCACTTGCTTGACCACTTTCTTTTCGCCGGAATATTCGCCGATCAAGGCAAAGCCCTCGACCGTTTCGTGGCCGACGCGTGCGAGCCGCATCACCGCCTCGTCTATCTGTTCGTCGGTTTCAGCAAC
This sequence comes from Acidobacteriota bacterium, assembly GCA_016700075.1. NCBI lineage: Bacteria > Pseudomonadati > Acidobacteriota > Acidobacteriota bacterium. The sequence goes on from CP065000.1 coordinate 1,835,825, forward strand.
GATAGCGATATTCACGCCGATAGGGATCATCGTTCCCGCCCACGAAGCGAACTGCCCGCCGAGCCCGATGTTTATCGAATTCGGCACGTGGCCCGCACCGAACTGATCGGCGCTTCTCACGTCGAGAACGATCCCGTCAAAAGCAGCAAGCTCTTCGGACGTCATCTTTTTGGGCTGCGGCAAATTCTCAAGCGGGGCCGAACCTTCCAGGTTCTTTGCTGCGCTCAGCGGGAAGTATGCCGGAACTTCAGGCTGATCCGCGGCGACGATCTTTACGAATTCTTCGCGTGACATCGGCTGCAGTGCGTAGTTGAAACGCTTCTGCTCACCGAGCGTTGACCAGGTCTCTTTCGACAGCGATTTGCCGCAGAGAGAGCCCGCACCGTGTGCCGGATAGACCTCCGTTTCGTCGGGCAGCGGCAAAATCTTTTCGTGCAGCGAATCGTAAAGCATTGACGCCATCTGCTCTGCAGTAAAACCTTTGGAACCAATTAGGTCCGGACGCCCGACATCGCCTATGAACAGCGTGTCGCCGGTGAACATCTTCAACGGGGCCGATTCATCGGTCTTGTCCTTTGCCAAGATCGTGATGCCTTCGGGAGTGTGTCCGGGCGTTTCCATAAATGAAAGCTTCACATCGCCTACCGTCAGTTCGTCACCGTCCTTCACCTTCAGCGTCGGAAACTGTGTGTTTGCCCGCTGCCCAAAAACGATCTCGGCCCCGGTCTTTTTGGCAAGCTCGACGTGTCCCGATACAAAATCCGCGTGCGAATGCGTTTCGATCACATACTTGATCTTCTGTCCGTTCGCTGCGGCCTCTTCCAAATACTGCTCGACGTCACGCTGCGGATCGATGATCGCCGCTTCGTCGCCCGAACCTATGTAATAAGAGGCGTGCGAAAGACACCCCAGATAAAATTGCTTAAATTTCATTTCCTTCTCCTATTTACTGCAAGCTTGCCCACTTACTACACCGTTTCCGCCCGGCTTCTGATTCCACGGCATACGAGCGAGCACCATCGCCATTCCGCAGGTGTCCGTTACCGCGGCGAATATCAGCCCTGCTCCGACAAACCCGCTGAGCAAAAACAGATACGGGCTGACCGCAAAACCGAGCACGACGCCGGTAAGGACGAATAGCCCCGCAGCGAAACGCACCTGTCGTTCGAGCGACCACACCTTTGACTCGCCCTTGATGATCGGCAGATCGGCACCGACCCAAGCCGTCATGCCGCCCTTTACGACGTGGATATCGGTGAATCCTTTTGCGGCGAGCTTCTCTGCTGCCTGCGTCGCCCGGTTGCCCGAACGGCACATCAGATAGACCGGCTTTGAATGGTCGATCTCGTCGGCGTGTTTTTCAAAATTCGACAGCGGCATTAATTGCGCGTCGGCGATGCGTTCGCTGTTGAACTCAGAAAATTCCCTAACGTCGATCACTTGGCATTCGCCGCCGCTGTCGAGCAGCTCGTTGATCTCGTGTACTGTTGCTTGTTTGATCATATGTCTTGATTTTACCTCATTTTGTCGATTATACTCGACTTGTGTATGAGCATATACCTATATCGTTATATTGTCAAGTATGAAAAACGAATTAAATGAAAAAATGTCGCCTGAGGCCGTAAGCCTTGTAGCTTCACGGTTTAGAGTGCTCTCAGAGCCGCTGCGGCTGCATATATTGCAGTATTTGGAGGAAGGCGAGGCGAGCGTGACGGCGATCACAAACGCCGTCGGAGCGACTCAGCCGAACGTCAGCAAACATCTCAGAATGCTGCAGGACGAAGGACTGGTCGCCCGCCGCGGCGAGGGCAACACCGTCTATTACCGCATTGCGGACGATTCGATATTCGAGCTTTGCCGTGTGGTCTGCGGCAGCTTGAAGGAGCGTTATTCGGAAAGAAGCGCGATCTTCGGCTGATCAATTCGGCCGGCTGTATTCGACGATGAACCGCTCCGGCTCGTCCTCTTCGTCGGAAGGATAGACGACGAAACTTTTCTCCTCCAGCCCTGCATCCTGAAACCACGCCAATTCCTTTCGTGAGATCGGCCACGGCAATTCATCAACTTCCTCATCATCGCCGCGGCCGCGCGTAACAACGACCAGACACCCGCCGGGAGCGACAAAAGCAGCGATCGCATCCATCGTTTTCTGCCGCATCTCGATAGGCAGCGGCTGAATGGTATAGACCTCAAGCACAAAGTCGAATCCGCCGGACCGCAGGCTGCCAGCCTGCCCGCAGGTCCAACCGCGAAACGGCTGAAAAAGATCCATCACCTCAAACTTTATGTTCCTATCCGCATATAGTTTTTTCGCCCATTCGATCGCCGTCGACGATATATCGAATGCCGTCACGTCGAAACCTAGATCGTCCAGATAAGCCGCATCGTCGCCAAGTCCGCAGCCGACGACGAGTGCCCGTTCGCCGTTCCCTTTCAGGCCGTTCTCCTCGGCCCAGCGCCGGAAATACCGGTTCGGCTCCAGGTCAGCCCACGGAATGACCTCGTTGTCTCCGGCCGCCTCTTTATACAAAGCGTCGAACCAGCCGAGCACGTCGCCGCGTTTGTAATGCTCTGACGCGATCTCTCGCACCCGCTCGCGTTTTTCTTCTTTTCCATCGGTCATATGCACCTCGTTTTCGCCCGAACTAGAAAGCTATCGGCGAAGAACCTATAATATCTGTTTACGCTGTTGTAAATTCAAGAGATCTATAAAAGAGGAAAACTATTGTGGCAGAACAATTTGACGTAACTATCATCGGAGCCGGCCCGGGCGGCTATGTGGCGGCGGTTCGCGGAGCTCAGCTTGGGCTAAAGGTGGCAATTATTGAAAAAGAAAAGGACGCCAAACTCGGCGGCACCTGCGGTCTGCGCGGCTGTATCCCGACCAAAGCGTTGCTGAACGCGGCTCATCTCTATCAGAAAGCGGGCGAATTCGAGAAGTTCGGCCTCAAGGTATCTGGCCTCGAATACGATTGGGCCGGCGTTCAGAATTACAAATCCGGCATCGTCGATAAGAACGCCGCCGGTGTGACCTATCTGATGAAAAAGAACAAGGTCACTGTGTTCAACGGCCATGGCAAGATCGCCGGAAAAGGCAAGGTCGAGGTCGCTCTCGCAGACGGCAAAAAAGAGACGATCGACACCAAGAACATCATCATCGCGACCGGCTCGGTCGTGCGGCCGATCCCCGGATTTGAAGTTGACGGCAAACAGGTTGTGAATTCCGATCAGATACTCGAGCTCGACCGCGTGCCCAAATCAATGATCGTCATGGGCTCCGGCGCCGTCGGCGTCGAATTCGCGAGCGTTTATCACCGCTTCGGCTGCGAGACGACGGTCGTCGAGCTGATGGACCGAATTGTCCCGATCGAAGATGCTGACGTGTCAAAAGAACTCGCTCGCGCATTCAAAAAACAGGGCATCAAATGCGAGACCGGCATCAAGCTGGACAAGCTGGAAAAGAAAAAGGACGCCGTCAAGGTTTCCGGCAAGAACGCGAAAGGTGAGGACGTGACGTTCGAAGCCGAGATGCTTCTCGTCGCCGTCGGCCGTATGCCATACCTCGACGGGCTGGGGCTCGACAAGACAAAGGTCGTCGTTAATCCCCGCGGCACCGTTAAGGTAAATGAGTATTGCGAGACCGACGAACCCGGCGTTTACGCCATCGGCGACGTCATCGACACAGCGTGGCTCGCTCATCTCGCTTCGAAAGAGGGCATCCTCGTCGTTGAAAAGATCGCGGGTAAAAAGGTCGAGCCGATCAAGCAAAACCTCGTCCCGAACTGCACATACTGCGACCCCGAGGTCGCCAGCGTCGGCCTGACCGAAGCCAAAGCGATCGAGGCGGGCTACGACGTCAAGGTCGGCAAGTTCCCATTCTCGGCCTCAGGCAAAGCCCGCATACTCGGCGAAACTGATGGTTTCGTCAAGATCGTCGCCGAAAAGAAATACGACGAGGTGCTTGGCGTTCACATCATCGGCCCGCACGCCACCGAACTCCTTGCCGAAGCCTGCGTCGCCATGGCACTCGAGACCACCGCAGACGAACTCGGCCGCGTCATCCACGCTCACCCGACCGTCTCCGAATCCGTTATGGAAGCCGCCGAAGGCGTGCATGATATGACGATACATATGTAATTCGGCCGTGGTCGGTTGTCAGTCGCCAGCGGTCAGACGTCCGAACCGTCTGGCCACTTTTTTTGTGGTATATTTCTCGAGACATAAAGTTTGCACAAAACCTAACGGTTAGGTTATTCTGACCATGCCTACTATTTTCCGAAGTGGTGGTTTCAGATTTGTTATATGGCCCGACGACCATGCGCCGCCGCATGTGCATATTATACGCGGCACATTGTTAGCGGCTGTGATCAATTTGGGAATGGGCGAAAGCCCTGCATCGATAAAGGCAAACTACCGACTAAACCGTCGGGAATTGGCGAGCGTTTTGCGGGTGGTGCTCGCGAACAACGACATGTTTGTCGAGGAGTGGACGAAGATTCATGGTGAAGGTTAAAGAAAAGTGGGACCTTGAAGAATTCGGGATCTCGGACAAGGAATTCGAACGTCAATACCGCGAGGCTACAAAGCGTGGTGAGGAATCACTGAAGAATGATCCGCGTGCAGTTTCCGCAAGCTATCAAAACGGGGAGGTGACGGTGCGTCTCGCGTCGGGGTGGAGCTTTAGTTTCGATCCAAGAAGATATAAGCTCTTGAAAAATGCCACAGATGAGCAACTTTCAGACGTCACCTTACTTGGATCGGGATCCGCCCTCGAGTGGCCATCCATCGACCAACAGCTTGGCATTGGTCCGCTTGTCCTAGATCTGATCGGTGAAAAATACATTAGCGCTGAACTGGGACGCCGCAAGGGCTCTGTCACGAGCGATAAAAAGAAAATCGCCTCGCGTGAAAACGGGAAACTCGGCGGCCGGCCAAGGAATGTAGGGTAAACCTCTCTTGGCGCGTTATCCACGCCCACCCGACCGTATCCGAAGCGGTCATGGAAGCCGCCGAAGGCGTGCATGATATGACGATACATATGTAATTGGCAGTGGACAGCTGTCAATGGCCGGTCGTCAGCATTAGATTTGACTACCGGATATATTTTATTGACGCGAGTTAACATATATGTTAACTTCTAATGGTGAGGGAGATAGTCTTCTACAGGACCGAAAATGGAAAATTCCCGATAGAAGATTTCCTTGATTCTTTGACAGCAAAGCAGGCTCGAAAGGTCACTTGGGTAATGTCTTTGGTAGAGACGCTCGAAAGGGTTCCGCGTCAGTATTTCAAGAAACTTGAATCGACCGACGACATCTGGGAAATAAGAGTTGATGTTGGTCGAGATGCATTCCGCCTGCTCGGATTCATGCACAAAGGCAATTTGGTTGTTTTGACCAACGGTTTCTCTAAGAAGTCACAAAAGACGCCGATCTCTGAAATTGAATTGGCTGAACGGCGAAAGAGGGATCATTTAGATAGGAGTAAGAAAAATGAGTGATCTTAAAAAGTACATTAGTAAGCGAAAGAAGGCAGATGCTGAATTCGCCAAGGACTATGAGAAAGGCTTTGAGAATTTCAAGATCGGAGTACTTTTGCGACAGGCTCGTGAGAGTTCTGGGATAACGCAGGAACAGGTCGCCGAAAAGCTGCGCACCAACAAATCCGCGATTTCAAGGATCGAAAATCATTCGGACGACATACGGCTATCTACGCTTCGCAAGTATGCAAGAGCACTGGGCAAAGATATCAGGCTTGAAATAGCTTAAGTATGATCTCTCCTTTACCTAATATCTTTGTTTAGGTTTTCAAACTGCTAGATGTTTGCTCGCACTTCATTGGTCTTGTTAGTTTTACTGACCGGCTCGATCACGCCCGTCTCCCAAGATGCTCGTTTTCAGGCAGAAGAGAGCCCTCTTTCTACCGTTTTCTATCTTATTTCACAAGACCAATACAACGAGAGGCCCAGGGAAAAGGCGTGCCTTGCAATTTCGTTTGCCGAAGTCGGAAAGGCAGATAAGGCCAAGAAGACGGCATCGCTTTTGACCGAAGACCATTATGCTGAAACTGACCTTATCCTCGTCGTAGATTCATTGATAAAGAACCGTCGGAACCGAGAGGCCTCGGACATGGCGTTGTACCTGTTGAAGAGGTTTGAAAAGAACGAATATCGGCTGCGGCCGCTATGGCGCTACTTGGTCATACTCGATCAGGAAACTGCTGCATTCGATGTGGCCAGCACACTCGAACCTGTAGATCAGTTTGAATCAAACATTCTTATCGCCGAAGCCCTCATCGAGAAAGGAAACAAGAGTGTAGCAACTACAATTCTTAACTCGCTTATAACTTATCTTGAAGAGACACAGTACGAAGAGAAAAGGGATGTAGCCAAGACCGCCTTACTCTTCGCAAAACTTGGTGATAAGGGGAAAAGTTTTGACCTGGCCGAGAAAGCCGTTAGGAATATTTCTTGGAATGAGCGGCCCCTCGAGCCAGACGACGCATTCGCGGTCCGCGAGGTCATCGCCTTGTATTTGATCCTTGGCGAGTACGACTTCGCATTTGACGTTGCGCGTCGTGCCGGCGAGGTCGACGAGCCGAGGTTCCTTATCCGCCTCGGTGAGAGCCTCTTTTCGAAAGGCAACAGAGAAGCGGCAATGGCTCATTTTAAAGAAGCTATTTCACGCCTTGATCCCAAACAATACGCAGATAGCTTTAACCTTACGATCCTCGCAGAAGTATTTATGGGGATCGGTGAAACCGAACAAGCTGTCACGATCGCTAAAACGCTAACCGGCAGCGATTACGCGCAACAAAACCTCTTGTTAAGACTTGCCGCTAATTACCAGGCCGCCAATAAGAGAGCAAAAGCACTTGAACTGCTCCGTTTCGCATATTCCCGCACATTGTTAATCGACACAAGCGAAGCGGAGAGCGGCTCGCTCTGGACCTCCGGCAAGTGGGAGCAGGCAAAGTATCAAGCTGAGATAGCTCGTCGATTCGCCAAATTGCGGGCTGACAAAGAGACATTAAAACTGATCTCGCAGATCCGAAAACCTTATCTGAAAGCCGAAATGCTGACGGAGTTTGTCCTCATGAACAAAAACGAGCTTCCCGACAAAACGTTGAACAGATATCTTGATGAAGCTGTTTCTAATTTGAGGCGGCCTTTTGATGAAGTTTTCGATGCAAGACGTTTCGATGTTTTTGGAAAAACCGGCCGGGCGTATGCAGAAATAGGTCACACCGCCAAAGCGAACGGCGTTTTCGCGGAATCTTTATTTCTGTTGGCGAATGAAAGAGGAATGTCGAGTGGGCTGCTGTTTGGCATGTGCGCCATTGGAATAGAGTTTGAAAAGTCAAAGATCAAGGCGAACGAAAAGCTTCGGGCGGCTCTAAGTAGTATCATTGATTCGTGGGAACTTGAAGAAGACGAGAATTGATGACTAAGTCGGATACCTCATACCCAAAATCCAAGATCAAGATACTGCTGCTTGAGAATATTTCTGACGCGGCGGTGCGGGAGTTTGGGGTGAAAGGATATACGGAGGGGCGCCGACTGATTACGTTCAACAGATAAAGTGAGCCTGTTCGCGGGCACCGTCAATATCTGCTTTACCCCGGACCGACACTTGTGTGCTATCATTTCGATAGCATGGGAGAATGTCATTTATGCCTGATGTACTGGTACGAGACGTGGACGCGGCGGTGATCGAGACTTTAAGGAAACGTGCCGTCGAGAATGGACGGTCTATGCAGGCAGAGGTTCGGCTTTTGATCAGTGAACGTCTCGGGAATAACGCTGTATCGGACGCTGTGGTCGCTCGACGTATAAAGAAAGCACTTTCCGGCAGATCACACAGCGATTCCGAAAAGCTTTTGCGAGAGGATCGTTTGCGATGAGACGCGTCGTTGATGCCAGCGTCGCGGTTAAATGGTACGTTCCTGAGACACTCAATCACCAAGCGGACACTCTGCTCACACAAAGCGATGTCCTGTATGCGCCTGACCTAGTGATCCCTGAGTTTGGCAACATCATCTGGAAAAAAATCAGGCGTAGTGAACTCACCGAAGGCGAAGGCACTGCAATAGTAAAGGCATTTTCCCGGTCGGGTTTGCGGATTCGGGCTCACAGGCCGGTTGCTCATTCTGCTTTTGTCGGAGCATGCCTCTCGGGCCAGACGGTTTACGATTGGACATATTTGGCACTTGCCATTTCACTTTCGTGCGAATTTGTAACTGCCGACCGTAAGTTCTACGATTCTCTTTCTGGGACTTCGCTCGGAAAACATCTGAAATGGCTCGGAGATCTTTGATCTCAAGGTTTCGAAATGGCTCAAACATCATACCCAAAATCCAAGATCAAGATCCTGCTGCTTGAGAATATTTCTGATTCGGCTGTTCGGGAGTTTGGTGCGGGTGGTTATATGGAGGTGCAGCGGCTGGGCGGGGCAGCCAGCGAGGAGGAGTTGACCAAAGCGATCCGGGGCGTGCATGTGCTCGGGATACGTTCAAAAACGCAGGTGACGCGAAATGTCCTCGAGGCGGCGGACAAGCTGCTTGCTGTCGGTGCTTTTTGTATTGGTGTCAATCAGGTCGATCTAAAAGCGGCGACGGAGAAGGGCGTTGCGGTGTTCAATGCGCCTCATGCGAATACGCGTTCGGTGGCTGAGCTGATTATCGGCCTTTGTGTAATGCTGATCCGCAAGATCGCAGATAAGAACGCGGCGGCTCATCGCGGCGAATGGCTGAAAGAGGCAAAAGGCTCATTCGAGCTTCGCGGCAAGACGCTCGGCATCATCGGCTATGGGAATATCGGTTCGCAGGTGTCGATAATGGCCGAGGCGTTGGGAATGCAGGTTATTTACTATGACATCGCGACCAAACTGCCGCACGGCAATGCCAAACAGATACGCGACTTAAAAGAGCTGCTCAGACGCTCGCACATTGTCACGCTGCACGTGCCGTCGGACCTTTCGACGCGGAACATGATCGACGCCGAAGCGATACGCTCGATGCGCCGCGGGGCCTTGCTGCTCAATTATAGCCGCGGCGACGTTGTCGATCTCGAAGCGGTTAAGAAGGCTCTTAAGAGCGGTAAGCTCGCGGGTGCGGCGATAGATGTTTTCCCGCAGGAGCCCGAAAAGAACGGCGATGCTTTCGCATGTCCGCTGCAGCAACTGCCGAACGTGATTTTGACACCGCACATCGGCGGTTCCACCGAAGAGGCACAGGCCGCCATCGGCTCGGACGTCACATCGAAGCTGATCGGCTATCTCGACCTCGGCAACAGCGAAGGCTCGCACACCGTCCCGCCCGTTTCACTGCCTCCGCAGGCCGGCACGCACCGAATTCTGCACATTCACCGCAACATTCCCGGCATCCTCGGCGAGATAAACTCGCGGCTATCGGACCGCGGTTTCAACATCCTCGGCCAATACCTGAAAACCAACGAAGAGATCGGCTACGTCGTCCTCGACGTTGACAACAAGATCTCGAAAGACGCCTTTGCGATACTGAAAGACATCGACGGAACCATCCGGGCAAGGATGGTTTACTAAAAGACACCCAAAATGCTCTTCTCAATTTTCCTCATCGTCGCGGGGCTAGTTGTTCTGACCGTCGGGGCTGAGCTGCTTGTACGCGGCGGTGCGTCGCTGGCGTTGCGGCTTGGCATAACGCCGCTTGTGATCGGATTGACCATCGTCGCGTTCGGAACGGGCAGCCCTGAATTCGTCGTCTCGCTTGAGGCCGCTCTAAAGGGCAGCAGCGGCATCGCGCTCGGCAACGTCATCGGCTCGAACATATCGAATCTCGCTCTCATCCTCGGCTGTGCGGCCCTGATCGCACCGATGGCCGTCAAGGCCGAGATACTCCGCCGCGAGATGCCGATATTGATGGCAGTTACGGCCTTTCTTTGCATCATGATGTGGGATGGCGTCATCTCGCGAATCGATGGGATATTGCTGACCATCGGTGCGGTCGCATACACGGTCGGGGCTTACATCGCTTCAAGAACGAAGGAAGACGCCGAGGTCGAGGCCGAGTATGACGAGGCAGTAAAGCCATCGGGCCGTGCCGGCTGGCTAGACGCGATTTTCATTTTTCTCGGTCTCGGCGCCCTTATTTTTGGTGCTAATATATTAGTTGACGGCGCAATTGATATAGCACAGGTCATCGGCCTCAGCGAGGCGGTGATCGGGCTGACCATCGTGGCGATCGGCACAAGTTTGCCGGAACTGGCCACGTCGGTCGTTGCGTCGTATCGCGGCGAAGCGGACATTTCTTTCGGCAACGTCATCGGCTCGAACGTTTTCAATATCCTCGCCGTGCTCGGCATCGCAGCGATGATCAGCCCGATCCCGACCGAGGGCATACGCTCGCTGGACGTTGGAGTATTTTTGGGCAGCGTCATTCTCGTATGGGCGATGCTCGGCCGCCGATACAATATCGACCGCCCGGAAGGGATAATCCTGGTTTTGGGCTATGTCATTTACATCGTGACACTGCTCGCGTCGGATTAAGAGACAGATCAACATGACGAACTCGGAAACCAGCGTGACAGGATTGACTGCCGCGGAAGCCGCCGCTCGCCTTGAGAGGTACGGCCCAAATTCGGTTCCTGAAAAGCCTCCGAAAACGCTGCTTCGTCGATTCGTTGAACAATTTCAAAGCCCGCTCATCTACATTCTCCTTTTTGCACTGCTCGTCGATTTCGTAATTTGGCTGGCCGAAGGTGCGACCGGCGTTCCCGTTGAATCCATCGCGATCGCGCTGATATTGATACTAAATTCCGGGCTTGGAATGTATCAGGAAGGCAAGTCCGAAGCGGCACTCTCGCGGCTTAAGGAAATGGCGGCTCCGCTTGCTTGGACCCTGCGCGACGGGCATTACGTACACATTCCGACATCGCAGATCGTGCCGGGCGATGTCGTCCGCATCGAAGCAGGCGATCGCGTGCCGGCAGACGGAACGAATCTGGATAAAGACAGCGTTTTGCTCGATGAATCGCTGCTTACGGGCGAATCGGTACCGGTCGAAAAGGCCGGAGCGGATGAGCTTTCGGCCGGGACGCTAGTGCTCCGCGGCAAAACTCACATCGAGGTAACGCGAACCGGCAGCGACAGCGCGATGGGCCGCGTGGCGACGATGATCGGCTCGATCGAAACGGGTAAGACACCGCTCGAGATCCGCCTCGCCGTTTTCGCCGATCAGGTGGCGAAGATCATTCTTGTGCTCGCAGTGTTGATCACGGTCGGCGGTCTGCTGATCGAAGGCACCGACCGGCTCGGCCACGTGCTGATATTCGCGGTCGCCCTCGCGGTCGCGGCAATTCCGGAAGGACTGCCGGCGGTGCTGACGCTGACGCTGGCACTCGGCGTCGAACGAATGGCAAAACGCAAAGCGGTCGTCCGCCGCCTGAGCGCGGTCGAGGCTCTTGGCTCCGTGACCGTGATCGCTACGGATAAGACCGGCACGCTGACCGAAAACAAGATGACCGTCCGCGGTACGGATACTGCAGACGATCACGCCGCTCTCCATGCGATGGTCATCGCCAACGATGCCGACGAAGGCGGCGAGATCGGCGACCCGTTGGAAACAGCACTCCTCGAACATGCTCGCAGCGAAGGCATCGAAACTGCTGCCCTGCGTGCGGAATTTCCGCGTGTCACTGTGCGGCCCTTCGACAGCTCTTACAAATTCATGCGAGTGACCGTCCGTGAAGGTGCGGGAACAGTCAGCTATTTCAAGGGCGCTCCCGAGGTGCTGCTTGAGATGAGTTCGCTCGCGACAAGCGAACGCGAAAAATGGCAGACGCGTATCGCAGAGTATGCTGCGAAAGGGTTTCGCGTCCTCGCCGTCGGAAAAAGCACCGGCGAAAGCGAGGACGATATCGATTTCGTCGGCGTCATAAAGCTCTGGGATCCGCCGCGGCCCGAGGTGCCGGATTCTATTGCGGAGGCACGACGGGCGGGCATCCGCGTCGTCATGATCACCGGCGATCATCCCGATACGGCAAAGGCGATCGCGGGCGAGATAGGTATCGCCGCTACGGACGTATTGACCGGAGCAGACCTCGACAAGATGACCTCGCAAGAGCACGCTGAGGCCGTCCGCACGTGCGGCATCTTTGCCCGAGTGCTGCCCGAACACAAGCTCCTGCTCGTTGAAAAGCTGCGTGAACAGGGCGAGGTCGTTGCAATGACGGGCGACGGCGTGAACGATGCTCCGGCGCTAAAGCGCTCGGACGTCGGCGTGGCGATGGGCGATCGCGGCAGCGACGTTTCGCGTGAGGTCGCGGACCTCGTGCTGATGGACGACAATTTTGCGACCATCGTCGCCGCCATCGAAGAAGGCCGCAACATCTACGACAATATCCAGAAGTTCATACGATTTCTCTTCTCGACGAATCTCGCTCTCGTGCTGCTCGTTGTCGGCGGTGCGTTCGGCTCATTTATGCTCGGCCTGACCGACGAGCTCGGCGGACTGTTACTGCCGCTGACGGCGGTGCAATTGTTGTGGATAAACATCATCGCGGACGGGCCGCCTGCGCTTGCTCTTGGGCTGGATCACAATCGCGACGTTATGTCGCTCAGCCCGCGCGATCCTGCATCGCCGCTTCTGGACAAGCCTTCGATCCGCTTTATCGTTTCGACGGGCGTTGTAAAGGCTCTGATGGGCGGCATTTTGCTGGTAATGATGCCGCGTTATGGTTACAGTCTGCTCGCTACGCGGTCGGGCGTTTTCCTGTTCGAATCCATCGCACAGCTTGTTATGGCATATCCATCGCGAAAGATCATCTCGCCGCCCGAACGCAACATGGTTCTGCACATCGCGGTATTTGGCGGCATCGGTTTGCAGGCGGCGACAATATTTTTTCCGCCGCTCAGAAATCTGTTAGGATTGGAGACATTGGACGCGGCAGCATTCGGCATCATCGCGGCCGCGGTGTTGATCACATGGGCCGCTGCCGAGGTCACAACGCGTCTGGAACACCGTTTCGGAGCACACTAGTCCCGTAAAGCTATGAAAGTAAATGAGATAATGGCATCACCCGCGATCACGGTCGGTGAATCGACCTCGCTGGAAGACGTTGCTAGGCTGATGCTCGACAAGGGCATCGGCTGCGTTCCTGTCGTAGATGCAGACGGCATAATTGCGGGCATCGTTACGGAGGCCAGTTTTGCGGCGAAGAGCAAGGGCATTCCGTTCTCGACATTTCGAGCCCCGCAGCTGCTCGGCCGTTGGCTTTCGGACACCAGCGTCGCCAACATCTACGCAGAGGCGCGGCAAACGCCGGTTTCCGAGATAATGGTGAAGAACGTTGTTACCATCGAAGAGGACGAATCCGTTAATCGTGCCGTCGAGCTGATGCTCGAGCACGACATCAACCGCATCCCCGTCGTACGCGACGGCAAGCCTGTCGGTATCGTTGCACGCCACGATCTGCTCCGGCTGATGGCGGGAAGAGTTTGAACGAATTTTTGATCTGGCACGGTTTTGAGTGATTACCTGATCCTCGCTCTCGGACTCGCAGCCGCCGGCTTTGGCGGCGAGATGTTCGTCCGCGGAGCCGTGGGCCTGGCCGCTTGGGCCCGAATTCCCGCAGGCATCATCGGTGCAACTGTTGCCGCGTTCGCAACCTCAGCTCCCGAACTCGCCGTCTCCGTCAACGCCTCTCTCGAAGGAAAACCGCATATCGCCCTGGGCGACGCTCTTGGCAGCAATGTTGCAAATATCGGCCTCGTGCTTGGTGCGGCACTCATTTTTGCTTCTCTAAAGGCCCCGCGTGACAGCATCAAACGGGATTTCCCTGTTGCGATCTTGGCGCCGCTGCTGACAGGACTGCTGGTGCTCGACGGCGAACTTTCCCGCATCGACGGCGCGATAATGCTCGTCGCCTTCATCGTCTGGATCGTTGCAGTTGTCATTGAGGTTAAAAAGCAGCGAAGCTTGGCCGAAGAAGTACTGGGCGATCAAAACCGTCTGAGCATCGTTTTTTCGGTTGTGGCGGGACTCGGGCTGCTGATCTTTGCGGGGCGTGCGATCGTCTGGGGAGCTAAAGGCATCGCGGCATCGTTCGGGTTGGAAGAATTCGTGATCGGAGCGACCGTCGTTGCCATAGGCACGTCGTTTCCGGAACTTGCGACCGTTATTATCTCGAAACTCCGCGGTCACGAAGAGATCGGGCTCGGGACGATACTCGGCAGCAACATCTTTAACAATTTCTGGATCGTTTCGGTCGCGACGCTGATACGCCCGATGGAAAACCTGCCGATCAGAGAACTCGCGATCGGGCTCGGCTTTGGCGTGATAACCATCGCTCTGACATTTCCCGGCCGCGGAGGCATCATCGGACGTCGCCGCGGCGTGATGCTGCTGATACTATGTCTGGCATACACGTTGACCATACTTCAGCAATAATCGATGAATATCACGATCTTTGACGTCCTTGGAACCATCGGTGTGGCGATGATCATCATCACCTACGTCCTGCTGCAGGCCGGCCGTCTGCATAGCACGCAGCTCTCATATTCCCTGCGGAACGCCGTCGGCGCCGCGTTGATCTTGATTTCGCTTTATTACAGCTTTAATCTTTCGGCGTTTATCGTAGAGGCATTTTGGCTTATTATTAGCGTTTACGGCATCGTCAGATATTTCGCGGGCCGAAAATGAGCGATGGAAAATTTCATCAGCATACCTTTCAAAGCATCAAGCGCGAACGGCTTTCGCTCGTATAACGGCGTTGCAAAATTTTCTGACGCCGGCGTCGTGCTCGAATTTGAATCGAAGATACTGGACCTGTTTCCGACCGGCGTTCGCGAGACGCGGCTGCCGATGGCTGAGATCCTGGACGTAAAATTCAAAAAAGGTTTTGCAGGATACGGTGCAAAGATCGAGATACGCCTGAAGTCTCTGGCGCGTCTTGCCGAATTGCCGAACAATGACGGCAAGCTGGTCCTAAAGATCGTTAAAGCCGACATTGAACGTGCAAAAGCAGCGATCGCCGCATTCGAGGCGGCACATGCGGAAACGCCAAGTATGATCACCGAGCCGGGCTCTGTAGTCAGCCGGCTTTTCGACAACGAAGGTGACGATGCCGAGACACAGAAGCTGGTTAACTAAAGAAGGAGGAAATTGATGCCAAAATTTGTGATCGAAAGAGAAATTCCCGGTGCAGGATCGATGACCGCGGCCGATCTGCATGGCGCGTCCGCAAAGTCTTGCAGCGTGCTGAACGCGATGGGTGCCGAGATACAGTGGATCCACAGCTACGTTACGGACAACAAGATCTATTGCGTTTACACCGCACCCAACAAGGAAATGATCGAAGAACATGCACGTGAATCCGGATTTCCCGCAAACAGTATTTCTGAGGTCCGAGCTCTGATCGATCCTTCGCGAGCTGCGGCCTGAACTTTTCGCCTTGAGTTCCAACAAGAAAAGCCTCGGCCGGCTTATCGCCGTTCACACGACATCGCCCGCTCAGATGCAGCGGGCGGTTTTCATCGCCGTGCTGTCATTTTTGTTTTTCATGGCGATGATGCTGGCATTTTACATTCGGCAGAATATCGGTTACTTCCTGCTTTCGACGGCATTCCTGCTGGTCTATATCGCCACGATGTTCTCTTGGATCCGTCAGAGGCGGACGGTTGTCGAGGTTTACGACAACGGGCTGAGATTTCGCGACAGTTCTGTTTTTTGGAGCGATATCACCGGAGTCGAAAAGACCGGCGTTTTGTCGCTCGAAAAAGGTGAAAAGCTCCAGCTTCCTACTGCACTCGACCGTTCAGAAGAGCTGTTTGCACTCATTCAAACCCGCATTCCCGATTAAGCCGGAATTTTATTGCCGCCGCATTTGCGGTATTCTATATGTTTCCCGATCACGGGAGGCTTTTCTGCGGAAATTTGCGGAGTTTTTATGAGCGTAGAAGTTGTGATGCCCCAAATGGGCGAGTCGATCACCGAAGGTACCGTTTCAAAATGGCTGAAAGCGGTCGGCGACCGCATTGAGAAAGACGAGGCGATCCTTGAGATATCGACCGACAAGGTCGATGCCGAGGTTCCAAGCCCCGGAGCGGGCGTTCTGCTTGAGATACGCCATCAGGAAGGTGAGACCGTCGAGGTCGGCACCGTGATCGCGATCGTCGGCGAAGAGGGCGAGTCAGGAGCAACTGCTCCCGCTCCTGCACCGGAAACCTCACCCGAGGTCGAGATGACCACGGCGTCAGAGCCTGAGCCGGAAGCTATCCCATCAGAACCTGTCTCCGAAACTCCGGCGGCCGAACCGGCAAAAGCTGCAGCAGCATCGGCCGACGCTACCGAGGTCGTAATGCCGCAGATGGGCGAATCCATCACCGAAGGCACCGTCTCGAAGTGGCTCAAATCCGTCGGCGATACCATCGAAAAAGACGAGCCGCTGCTCGAAATATCTACGGATAAGGTCGATGCCGAAGTTCCTTCGCCCGCTGCAGGCAAACTGCTTTCGATCAATGTCGCCGAAGGCGAAACGGTGGAGGTCGGCTCAGTGCTTGCCCTCGTCGGAGCCGAAGGAGCGGTGAGCGGTCAGCAGCCGAAAACCGCAGCCCCGAAGTCAGAACCGGGAGCGATAGCGACCGGGTCGGTTGCAGAGGTGAAAGCAACGCCGGTCCAAGCAAATGCCGCTGCGGCGTCGGGTAACGGAGACAGATCGCTGGACGAACTCCGCCGTCAAAAGAGCAGCCCGTTGGTCCGCAAGATCGCCGGCGAGCACGGAATTGACATAACACGTATTCCGGGCAGCGGCATCAGCGGCCGAGTTACAAAGAGCGACATTCTGGCATTCATCGAAACCGGTGCCGCTCTGCGTCCACAGGATCTGCTGGTCAAAGGTGCGGCTGCCGCACCGGCTGCTCCGGCCGTTTCTTCGCCGAAGGCGGCGAAGCCCGCATTCGTCACTCCGCACAACCTGACGACGATGGAAGACCGCGTCGAAAAAATGTCCGTGATGCGTAAAAAGATCGCGGAACACATGACGTTCTCAAAGCAAACGTCGGCACACGTGACCAGCGTTTACGAGATCGACATGACAAATGTCGCTCGTTTCCGTGCGGCGAATCAGGCGGCGTTTCAAGCGAAATACGGCACAAAACTCACGTTCATGCCGTTCATTTTCCAGGCGGTTACGGCCGCTATTCGCGAGCACCGCATCGTAAATTCGCAGGTTGACGGCGATAGCATCATTTATAAGGGCGACATCAATCTGGGCATGGCCGTGGCTCTGGATTGGGGGCTGATCGTTCCCGTGATCAAAAACGCCGAGACGATGTCGCTGGCGGAGCTTGCCGTAAAGGCGAACGACCTGGCCGACCGAGCACGCGGCAAGAAACTCAACCCCGACGAAGTTCAGGGCGGCACATTCACCATTACGAATCCCGGTGTTTTCGGCGGGCTGTACGGAACGCCGATCATCAATCAGCCTCAGGTGGCGATACTTTGCGTCGGCACGATCGAAAAGCGGGCAAAGGTAATGACCTCGCCCGATGGCGACGATTACATTGCCATTCGGCAGATGGCGTACTTTGCTCTGACCTATGATCACCGCGTGGTGGACGGTGCGGACGCCGAGAAATTCCTGTCCTTCATGAAACGGTATCTCGAGAACGCCGAATTCGAGGTCTGATAATCTGTTAAAAATTGTTTGCAAATGGTCTGATGTGCGGTATCATCAGACCATTAACTTTTTCGGGCGAAATATTGCTCGTGAAAAAAATCCGACAACCCGCACCGCAACTGGGGCGTCAAACTTGCCGGAATCCTTTTATTACCCGATTGAAACAGGAGTCATTATGCTGAGGAAATTATCAGTTCTTTTCGTTTTGTTGAGCGTCGGCGTCGTCGGAGCGATCGCACAGTCAGCGCAGCTTCGCACGGCGGTTGCCGGCCAGAAATATAAGATCAAAGGCGTCATCGTCCAAAAGGAGGCGGAAAGTACCTTTGTCATTCGCGACAGCGTGGGCATTGATACGCGTATCGTGATCGCACCGCGTGCCGATATCAAGCACAACAGTTTCTGGGGCGGCGGCGACCGATATCCGGTTTCGGCATTGGTCCGCGGACTGAATATGGAGGTCGAGGGCATCGGCGACAGCAGCGGCAGTGTGAACGTGACCAAGGTTCGTTTTGACAAGAGCAATCTGCAAACCGCTCAGTCGATCGATTCACGCGTTTCGCCCGCCGAGGAAAGGCTGTCGGCCGCTGAGGAAAACGCACAACGCGTGTCAGGCCAGATCGATGAGCTGATGGCCATCTCGAACGCCGCCCGCGGCGGTGCAAAGGCAGCTCAGGATTCAGCGGATGCGGCTATCGAAGGCGTTAATGCGACGAATCGCCGCATTTCCGACCTTGATGATTACGTGCTGCAGTCCGCGACTACGGTGAATTTCCGCGTAAACAGTGCGGTTCTCTCGCCGGAAGGCAAAGCCGCTCTTGATCAGGTCGCCGCGAAAGCGATGACGCTGAAAGGCTACGTCATCGAGGTGACCGGCTTTGCTTCGTCGGAAGGCAATGCCCAGCAGAATAAGGTGCTCAGCGAACGCCGTGCAAAGGCCGTTAAGGACTATTTGATCCAGACCCACAATGTCCCGCTTCGCCGCTTTGTCGAATCGTACGGATTCGGCGTATTGCAGCCGGTCGCGGACAATCGCACCTCAGCCGGACGCGAACAGAACCGCCGCGTAGAGGTCAAACTGATGGTCAGCCGCGGCATCAACCAGAACGTCGAGGTCCGCCCCGCGAAATCTGACGACAACTAACACTCACCGGTCATTTCCGAGGCGGCGTCGACAAAACGCCGCCTCATTTTCCGCATCGCCACTTCTAAGATGTCGCTAAGCCGTTTATTTGCAGTATTTGTGATCTTTGCGGCCTCGCTGTCGGTGTATTCTCAGGTTCCGACAAAGCCCGACGAGGACGAGGTGATCCGTGTCGATTCGCGGCTGATCGTGATACCTGTTTCTGTCACGGACGCGAGCGGTAACGCCGTGCTCGGGCTTACTGAAACCGATTTTCGTCTCACGGAAAACGGCCGCAATCAGGCCATCGAAAGCGTAGGATCGGCGGCGGATGTGCCGCTGGAGATCGCTTTGCTTTTTGATATTTCGGCGACGACAAGCCCGATGTTTCGATTTCAGCTAGAGACGGCGGCAAAATTCCTACGCGACGTTATGCGGCCTCAGGACAACGCGGCGGTCTTTTCTATCGGCTCGAAACCGGTTCTCGTCGGAGCCCGTGCGAATGCAGACGGTGCAGTTGCCGCCCTCAACAAGATCGAAGCGACAAAAGAATACACTGCGTTCTACGACACGATCGCCGCCGCTGCGAAGCATCTGCGTGATAATGCAGCAGAAAATTCACGCCGCGTAATTCTGGTCATCTCTGACGGAGAGGACACGAACAGTGAACAGATCCGCAAAGCAATTCAGTCGGGCTATCGACGGGCGGGCGAAAAGATCAATACGCTGGACAGCAAGTCGCTATATCAAATGACCGTTAAGCTCCGCGACGACGCGAGCCGTGCCGAGCGCCAGCGTGTCGGACGCCTGCTGCAGGACGCCGATGCAGTATTTTATTCGATAAATCCGGGCGGGAGTTCGTTTCATCTGAATGCCATCAGCGTTTTCGGACAGGAAAATATGCAGCTTTTCGCCGATGCGACCGGCGGCTCGGCATTTCTGCCGCGTTTTTCGCCCATTGATACGAAGGACGAATATCTGAATAACGCGAACCGCCGGAAGAACGGCGAGGTCCTCGACCGCATCTTCACACAGCTTGCCAACGAATTGCGTTCGCAATATCTGGTCCAGTATTACACCGACGCCGACGGCCCCGCAGACCGTTTCGTGCCGATCTCGATTTCCGTCACAGGCCGCAGCGATGCAAAGGTGCGTTCGCGAAAAGGATTCTATCTGCGCGGAAACTAACGGCGGCTTATTTGCGCGGGCGGCGTTTTACGAACGTCTTCCACCAACATCTCACCTTTGACCTCGATCGGCATCGCCACATTTCCCTGGATCGGATAAAGTTCAGGCTCTCGGTTTCTTTCCATCGGAATCGCTCCCATCACGATCGGCGACGGAGTTGAATTTCGCGAAAAAAGCTGTGCAAAGAAAACACCCGTCAGCAGCGACATCAGCAGCGAGGCCGCGGCAGTGGTGAAAAGGCGTGCACGATGCTTTACCTTTGCCCAGCCGACCGGGCAGTCCTGCGTCAAAATACTGCCGTCGCGGCGGCGGTAAAAACGCACACAAAGTCGCCCTTCGGTATTGATGATCAGGCTCTCCGCTTCGTCCCGCGTCATGCCGGAAAGGTTGTAAACATTCAGCTTACACTCGCCGCAGAACTTGACGCGTTCATTCCCGAACATCTGTTCCCAATCCGCCGGACACGGGCTCGCTACTCTCAAATTGCTTAAAGGATCAGTAAATGCAGGCATAAAAACTCCGTTCTTTCTCTATCAGTTCGACTGACAATGAAAGAACGGCGTCCAAAACAAACCTTGCAAAAAAATTCTATGAGGGCCGCCTCTTGTACTTATGCGTTACGGGGCGGCGGCGGCCGATGCCGATGGCGTTCTTCGAGATGATGAGCGTGGGCGGCAGTTGGCGGCGTTTAAATTCGTTCGCCGGGTGCTCGACCTTGTTGAGTATCCAATAGACGCGCTCGGCGTCGTGCCCGGCGGCTATGATATCCGCGGGCGATGCTTTCTGCTCGAAATACATCCGCAGGATCGGGTCCATCACATCATACGGCGGCAGGCTGTCGTCGTCGAACTGGTCGGGGGCAAGTTCGGCGGACGGCCGTTTTTCGATGATCTTGTTCGGGATCACCTCGCGTCCGGCGGCGTTGTTGATATGGCGGGCGATCTGCCAAACCTCGGTTTTCAGCACGTCGCCGAGTACGGCGAGTCCGCCGTTAGTATCGCCGTAAAGCGTGCAATAGCCGACGGCGAGTTCCGATTTGTTGCCGGTCGAAAGCACCAGCCGGCCTTCCGCATTCGATATTGCCATCAGTATGACGCCGCGGATACGCGATTGCATATTTTCGGCTGCCAACGAATCGCCGCCGCGTTTCGGTTTATCGAGGCCAAGCTGCCGCAGCAGCACCTCGAATGCGTCGGATATCGGTTCTATGCGGCTTTCGCAGCCCAGATTGCGGACAAGTTCCTCACTGTCTTTGATCGAACCCTCGGATGAAAATGGCGATGGCATCATCACGCAGAGCACGTTTTTAGGCCCGATAGCTTCACACGCGAGCGCCGCCACGAGCGCCGAATCGATGCCGCCGCTCAGCCCAATGACAGCTTTTTGAAAACCGTTCTTTTGCGCGTAATCGCGTATGCCTAGCACGAGTGCTCGTCGGATCGACTCGATCTCGTCGCCCGAGATGCCGCGTGCGTCGGGCTTGCGGACGTCGAGCTCGACCGTCTCGACGAACTCCTCAAATGCCGATGCCTGCAAAATGATGTCGCCTTCCTCATCGGCGACCAGGCTCGCACCGTCAAAGATGATGCCGTCGTTACCGCCGACAAGATTGACAAAGATTATGGGCCGTTTTTGCAGCTTTGCACGATGGGCGACCATATCGCACCGCAGGCGGATCTTGCCTTTGTTATATGGCGATGCGTTGACCGAAACGATGACCTCGGCGCCCATCTGCAGCACTTCGTCGGTCGGGTCGCTTTCGTACAAACGCTCACGCCAAAATGTCTTGTCGTTCCAAAAATCCTCGCAGACCACGACGCCGAGTTTGACTCCGCCGCCGTCAAAAATGCGGCGGTGATCGCTCGGTTCAAAATATCGAGGGTCGTCGAAAACGTCGTATTCGGGCAGCAGCGTCTTGTCGGCAAAGCCGATCAATGCACCGTCGCGAATGACCGCGGCCGTATTATACAGACGCCGTCCGTCCTTTGCATCGTTCGGGCGGATAGTGCCGATAACTGCTGTGATCCCTTTAGTTGCGGGAATTATTTCGCGAAGCGGATCGAGTGAATGGGCGATGATGTCGGCATCTTGAAACCAATCAAGAGACGTATAGCCGTGCGTCGCGACCTCAGGAAAAACGACCAGATCCGAACCGTCGCCGCGCGCCTTTTCGATCGCCGAAATTATCTTTTGTGTATTTCCGGCAAGGTCGCCGTTCGTCGTATTGATCTGGGCAATGGTGACTTTCAATGGTGGTTTACCTAATCAGTTCTATTGGACATAGATCGAACTTTGTCCATTGACGGTCTGCCGTCACTGCGGTGGCATTTCGGACGATCGCACATGAAAGACAGCTCCTATCACCCAAAGATAGACCCTGAACTCGAGTCACAGTACGAAGCTCAGCCGCCTTTATCGCTTGCCGTTCATCAAAAGAGATGACCTCCAAGCCCAACATGGAAAAGGCTTTATGAGCTGATTCAAGGGTATGCCCTAGGTCCAACGAACGCGTTATTACCTCCGCCACGTTAACCGAGCTGATCTTAGCATCCGGGATCAGCCGCTCCACCACGTCGGCCCCGTTCTCGTTGTTCAAGAACGCCAAAACAGCCGAAGCATCCAGTATAAGGTCACTCATTCTCGGCTTCCTTCCGCCTCTCTGCTATAAATTCATCAACAACAGGCGTACCTTCGGGCACTTGCTGTCTAAAGAGCTGTTGCGCTCGACGAAGGGCCTGCGTACGACTGGTTATTCGCAAAGAATCATCGGCATCTACCTCAACGTTGAATCTCTCACCCGACTTAAGTCCGAGCCGTTTGCGTATTTCGGCAGGGATAACGATCCTGCCGCCTCCTGTCATTGTTGTCGTAGCTCCCATTAATGTCTTGCGACCTCCTTATGACATAATACACATATCGTGACACATTGTCACGATATGTCACGCCTGATCCGAGTCTGGTGCTTTCTTCACCATCGTCAACCTGTTTCCGCGTTCGTTGTAGGCGACCTCGTCCATGATGTTGTAGATGAAAAGCACGCCGCGGCCGCTGGTTTTGAAAAGGTTTTCAGGATCGAGCGGATCGGGAATTGCGTTGACGTCAAATCCTTCGCCCTCATCCTCGACCGTGAAACGTGCCTCTTTTTGCGATATCTCGCATTCGATCCGCACGACCTTGTCCGCGTCGTATTTGTTGCCGTGTTTGACGGCATTGACGAACGCCTCGTCAAGAGCGACGAATAGATTGGAGCGCTCGGGGTCGATCACGCGGAGTTTTTCAACGCGTTTGAGAAGGTAATCGAGAACGATGTGCATCAGCGAGATCGCGCTCGGCAGTTCGAACTCGATCTTTTCATGAAGCCCCTGCACGGCCTCTTCGCGATCGACAAAACGGATCTTGTAGTCGAGCACCGTCGCGACCAGATTCTTGAGCTCTTCTTCGGTAGAGCCCTCGCGGCGAAAATTCGCGGCACACAATTTAAATGCCTTGATGTTTTCGGCATCGGTAGAGACCTTTATGTCGGGCAGGCATGGAGCACATTCCTTTTCGTCGGGGCTATCCATATCACCGGGACGAACGTCCAGATCGGTGATCACAACGTCATAACCGCCGATGTCGGGTTCTCTCAGAGCAGATGAGCGGTCGGTCAGCACCTTTACCTCGTGGCCGGTGTGCGTAAAGACCTCTTCCAGCGCACTCGCCAGGTCATCGTGGTCGTCTATGATCAATATTCGTCGATCCATGGTGAAGGGGCAGAGCCAAATTTATAACGAATAAGAACAGGCCGTTGTTGCAAATGATAACGCAAATTGATAGTTATTTCCTATCAGTGACGACAGAGAGCGAAACACCTTATACGTTCGGCAGCCTCGAACGATTTGCATTCGGGCAACGTATCGTGATCCGCGTTCTTGGTGTCGTCTTCTATCTATTGGTACGTCTGATCGGAGCGACCATCAGGTTTGAAACCAGAGGCATCGAACGTTTTGATGAGGTCGCGGCCGCAGGAAAGATACCGATCTACTGTTTTTGGCACGACCGCATCGTTTCGGGGACCTACTATTTTCGAGGTCGCGGCATCATCGTTCTGTCGTCGTCGAGTTTCGACAGCGAATATACGGCACGCTGCATACAGCGTTTCGGCTTTGGAATTATCAAAGGCTCGTCAACACGCGGCGGCGTCCAGGCTCTGGTCAATATGATCAGAATGATGAAGCAAGGCTACGCGATGGCGTTTACTTCCGACGGTCCGAAAGGGCCGCGTTATGTCGCGAAAGCCGGACCCGTCCTTCTTGCAAAAAAGACGGGCAATCCGCTCATACCATTCGTATTTGAATGCATGCGGTTTCGCACGATAAAAAGCTGGGACCGTCTGCAGATACCGTTGCCTTTTACTCGGGCAGCGGTCATCGTCGGTGAACCGATATACGTTGACGCAAAAGCTAATGATGCCGAGATCGAGGCGAAACAGATAGAATTTCAAGCATCGCTGGACAACCTTGTAGCCGCCGGCGAACGCTGGCGGCTGAACGGCGGTCAGTTTTCCGATTGAACTATTTCGCCTTCGCCCTCAGGATGTTCGATCGACAGAAATCTCGCCGCGAGCAGCACATATGCGATCCAGATCGCATCTGCCAATAGCAAATGCCCGACCTGCATAACGATAGGTGCCAGCATGAAGAGCGTCAGCGATCCGAACGCGATCTGCACCACGACAAGCAGGAACATCACGTTTGACCAACGCACCATTCCGGCCTCGCGGCCGCTGGCACGGGCCAGCATTCCTGTCAGAAAAACGAGCATCATGCCCGAAATGATGCCGCTGATCGGATGCAGCAAACGAAGCCTGAGCAGCATATGCGAGGTCGGCGAAAAGTCCTTTGCCATGCCCTCCGCTATTGTTTGCGACGGGAAGATCATGTTCGCAAGTGCCGCTATTGAGCCCGTCAATCCGACAAAGATTATTGCAACGATGCCAAGTACTATAACGACAAGATGCTGGGTTTCAATGCGAAATCGCATTTTCGCACCGCCGCTGGCATAACGCGCGGTCAGCGTGAGAAATGCAAGCAAAATGAAGGTGTTGAGCAAATGCCCCATCATCCAAAAAGGCCGCGTCGGCGTTAGGGTTTCCGCCGTGTTTCCGGTCAGGACGAGGCCGGCACCGACCAGTGCTTCCGTCAAAATGAAGACCAGCGAACCGATGGCGGTTTTTCGTATGGGTTCGCCTTTTTTAAACTTTCGAAAGACCCAAATTACAAGCGCTACGACCATCACCAGGGCTATAAAGCTGGTGATACGGTGGGAAAATTCTATGACCGTTTTGAGCTCGGGAGCGGACGGTATCACCTCGCCGTGGCATGTCAGCCAGTGCTGCCCGCAGCCGTCGCCCGATTTAGAGGCTCGCAGAAAAACACCCCACAGGATCACGAGGACATTCCAGACGAGCGTTATCCACGCGTATTTTGCCAAACCTGATAATTCCCGAAATCGACTTAACACACTTAATGATCTCCTTAGTAAGACGTTACCATCAACGGCGCCCTCAGTTAGAATACTATAAGGTTCGCTAAGTTAATGCCGTAGATGAACGACGCTAATTCGAAACCGGAAAAGATGCGCATCGACCTGCTGCTGATGGAGCGCGGCTTTGCCGGGTCGCGCGCGAAGGCGCAGGCGTTGGTGATGGCCGGCGAAGTTTTGGTGAATGAAAAGAAGGTTGAAAAGCCGTCACAGGTTTTTAGCAGCGAGGTTACGATCCGAATTAAAGGGGACAACGAATCCTCGCGATATGTCGGCCGCGGCGGACTGAAGCTCGAAGCTGCGCTGCAGGCGTTTTCGATCGATCCCGCTGGGAAAAGGTGTATTGACATCGGTTCATCGACCGGCGGATTCACTGACTGTCTTCTGCAGCACGGTGCAGCTCACGTTACCGCTGTTGACGCCGGAACGAATCAACTCGATTGGAAACTCCGCAGCGATGAACGCGTGGACGTCAGGGAAAATACGAACGCCCGCTATCTTTCGCCTGATGTGTTTCCGGCCAAGTTCGACATCGCGGTCATGGACGTGTCCTTTATCTCTGTGACAAAGGTAATTCCTGCGGTTGTCGGTCTACTAGTTGACGGCGGCATTCTGATCGTGTTGATAAAGCCTCAATTCGAGGTCGGCAAAGGCGAGGTCGGCAAAGGCGGCATCGTCCGCGAACCCGAAAAACACCGACGAGTGATAGACACGATCGTATCGTTCGTTTCGATGCTCAGCATGGAACATATTGGCACCATTGATTCCCCGATCACCGGTGCTGAGGGCAATAGGGAGTTTCTGGCGGCATGGAAAAGACAATAAGAGGTGAGACAACTAGCTCCGAACCGAAGTTCGTCGAGGGACGGGACTACTATTTTGAGAAAGGTTTGCTGGTGATGACCGAGGAATACCTGCGCCGACGCGGCTATTGCTGCGAAAACGGCTGCCGGCACTGCCCTTACGGATATTGCGGGTCCCTAAAGAAGGAAAATGGGTAGTTCGTCCGAGTTTTCGATATGCTCGTGACCGCCAACCTCATCACTTATATCTGTTATGTCAGATATATCACGTGAGATCGCTTCAGTTACTGTTTCGCTGTCCCTCGAAAGTGCTCGCAATACAGAAGCGAGTACGGGCAAGGTGTATGCATCACCCGCCGGAGCGATTGCGTAATAGATATTCTTTCCGTCGCGGCGGGTCGTGACGATGCCGTCATCGCGGAGTGTGGCCAGGTGGCGGGATATTTTCGGCTGCGGCTCTTTTAGCGACCCTACAAATTCGCCTACTGACCGTTCGCCGCCGCACAGCATTTCCAATATCCGCAACCGGGTAACATCGGAAAGACTAAGGAACAGTTTCTGCATTGATTCGATATTATTTTGTGACATAGCGGCCTCCGGCTTTACATCGACATATTACCTATAACAGATATGTTGTAATTTGACAACGTGACGGCAAAGGTTGCGTCTTTTCCGCATCGGCTTTACGATACTCTCATGTCTGAGCAGCAGGATCTTTCGTTCTTTACTCGAGTAGTACACGCGGGCACCGACGACGGCGAGCATCATGGAGCATTGTCGGTTCCCATCTATCACGCATCAACATTTGAACTTCCTGATGCGGATGAAGGGGCTGCGATACACAACGAGGAGAAACCGGGCTATTACTATGGCCGCTTGGGAAACCCGACCCAGTCCGCCCTCGAGGCCGCGATGTCAGATCTTGAAGGAGCGGAAGCTTCGATCGCCCTCGCCTCGGGTATGGCTGCGGTGTCGGGCGTTATATTGTCTTTGCTGAAGACCGGTGACCACATAGTCGCCCCGATCTCCGGCTATTCAACAACTGCGAATTTTCTTAATTATATTGCGGAGAACTTTGGGATATCATCCACATTCGTCGATGCCCGCGAAACTGCCGACTACGCAGACGCTTTGCAAGATAATACGAAGCTATTGTGGGTTGAAACGCCATCCAATCCGTTGCTGAATATCACGGATATCTCCGCCGTTTCCCGACTGGCGCGCGAACGCGGTCTATACTGCATAGTAGACAATACATTTGCGACCCCATTTAATCAGCTGCCTCTCTCACTAGGTGCACACGCCGTCATACACAGCGCGACGAAATACCTTGGCGGCCACAGCGATGTAACGGGCGGGATCGCTGCCGGAAATGCAGATGTGATCGAACGCGTCCGCAAGGGAGCAAACAAGTACTTTGGGGGAAACATCTCGCCAAATGCCGCGTGGCTAGTTCTCCGCGGGATCAAGACGTTAGCATTGCGGATGGAGCGGCACAATTCTAACGCATTCGCCATAGCACATATGTTGTCAGGCCATCCTGCTGTTTCTGCGGTCTACTATGCAGGCCTCCCGACACATGAAGGGCACGAGATTGCGAAACGGCAGATGTCTAAGGGGTTTGGCGGCATGGTGTCATTCGATGTCGGGAGTTTTGAGGCCGGAAAGGCATTTGTCAACAATGTGCGGCTGTGCAAACTTGCCACGTCACTCGGCGGAGTTGAAACGATCGTCCAGCATTCAGCCTCAATGACACATGCCACGCTGACACCTGAAGAGAAAACCAAGGCCGGCATTTCGGATGGCCTGATCCGCCTGTCTGTTGGCATCGAATACGCAGAAGACCTCATCGCCGACATTCAACAAGCCCTAGAACACATTCGATAAACAGAATATGAAATACATTCTTGCTTTGGATCAAGGGACAACGAGCAGCCGATCTATCATTTTCAACGAACACGGCGACACGGTAGCGACCGCGCAGCGGGAACACCGACAGATCTTTCCGAAGAGCGGCTGGGTCGAGCACGACCCGGAAGAGATATGGCAGGCGCAATCGCAGACCGCAATTGATGCTTTGGCCTCGGCAGGACTCCGATCTTCAGATGTTTCTGCTATCGGCATAACTAATCAGCGTGAGACGACTGTAATTTGGGTCAGAGAGACAGGTGAGCCGATCCACAACGCCATCGTTTGGCAGGACAGACGCACGTCCGCCCTGTGCGATGACGTCCGGTCACAACACGGTGCAATGATCCGCAAGCTGACCGGGCTTGAGGTTGATGCCTATTTTTCTGCCAGCAAGATGGCTTGGCTAATGGACAGCGTTCCTGAAGCCAGATCAAAAGCAGGAGATGGGCGTCTCGCATTTGGCACGATAGACAGCTGGCTTTTGTGGAAGCTGACCGGCGGGAAGGTCCATGCAACTGACCCTTCAAATGCATCGCGGACGATGCTGTTTGATATACACAGAGGCGAATGGTCCAACGAACTGCTTGATATATTCGCTATTCCGTATATGATATTGCCGCAGATCGTCGATTCGAGCGCTATCGTCGGTCAGGTCGAGTCGGTTGGCGAGCTTTCGGGGATCGCTATAGGCGGCATCGCCGGTGATCAACAGGCAGCCCTGTTCGGGCAAGGCTGTTTTTCGGAAGATTCTGCGAAGTGCACATACGGCACCGGCTGCTTTCTGCTAAAGAATACCGGCCTTACGCCGAGCCCGTCCGAGAACCGCTTATTGACTACGATCGGCTGGAGGCAGGGCAATGCGACGACATATGCGCTCGAAGGCAGTGTCTTCATCGGCGGAGCGGTCGTTCAATGGCTCCGCGATTCGCTCGGGGTCATCTCCAGCTCCGCCGATGTAGAGGCGTTGGCTAAAGAGGCTGCCGACAATGGAGGGGTCTATTTCGTTCCCGCGTTCTCCGGTTTAGGAACACCATACTGGGATCAGGATGCACGAGGAGCCATTGTCGGATTAACGCGGGGCACGGGCCGTGCCCATATTGCCCGTGCGGCGTTAGAGTCGATCGCTTATCAGACCGCGGACCTCGTCACTGCAATGAACGCCGACTCGGGGACAGCATTGAAGGAACTGCGCGTTGACGGCGGTGCAGTTGAAAATGACCTGCTGATGCAGATACAGGCCGATCTGCTGCAGATACCGGTCGTTCGATCTAAGGTTCGCGAGACCACAGCTTTGGGTGCAGCATATCTGGCGGGCTTGGCCGCCGGCGTTTGGGAGAGTACAAATGACATAGCCGCCCATTGGCAGGCCGACAGAGTTTTCGAACCGCGGATATCCGCGTCCGAGGCTGATGCCGGAAAGGAACGCTGGAATGAAGCCGTGCGGCGTTCGCTTGGATGGGAAAAGAAAAGCGGGGCTGAATGAAGCCCCGCATCAGTTCGATCATTCTCGTTGAACTACTCTCCGGAATCTTCTCCTTTTGATCTGCTTAGCTGAGGTGCAGCCTGCACTTGCGGCAGCGGCAATCCGACTCCGTCTGCACTTACAAGCGGTTCGGGCGAATCATCCTTCGGTTCACCTACCTCAGCGACTATCATCTTGCCAGCCTGCTTAGTAAACGTCAGCGATTCGCGTTCTCCGTCGTAGTCGATCATCACGAGGTCGCCCGTCTCCACCTGTTCGGTCGCAACGAGGTTTGACAGCGGATAAACAAGGAACCTTTCGATGGCGCGTTTGAGATGGCGCGCTCCGTATTTCAGATCGATTCCTTCGCCGAGCAGGAATTCTTTCGCGGCATCCGTGCATTCGAAAACGAACTTCGTACCGGCGGATTCTGTGATCCTGTCCTGAACCGACCGCAGCTCAATGTTCAATATCTGCCGGAGATGGTGCTCTTTCAGGCTGCGGAAAACGACGACCTTGTCGATACGGTTCATGAACTCGGGCGAAAACTTTCGTTTTGCGGCCTCGAGAGCGGTGCGGTAGATCTTAGTATCGATCTCGTTGTCTTCTTTTGTCTGGTCGGTCTTTGTGGGTGCAAACCCGATGCCGCCCGAGATCATTTCTGACATCTCGCGAGCACCGAGGTTCGACGTCATTATGACAAGTGTTTTCGAAAAATCTACTCGGCGGTTGTCACCGAGCGTGAGCGTCGCTTTATCAAGGATCCCGAGCAGAAGCTGCCAAAGCGAGTCCGACGCTTTCTCTATCTCGTCGAAAAGTACGAACGTGAGCTTCGTTTCCTCTGTATGTGCCTTGTCGAGATTTTCCTGCGTCAGCATCGGCGACGTTTCGCGATGTCCGAGGTATCCCGGCGGCGAGCCGATCAGTTTAGCGATCTCGTGGGAATGCTGAAACTCTGCGCAGTCGATCTTGACGACAGCATGCGGGTCGTTGAACAAAACCTCGGAAGCGGCCTCGACAACGCGGGTCTTTCCTGAGCCCGTCGGTCCCAGGAAGAGCATGGTGCCGAGCGGCCGTGACGGATTATTCATCCCGGCGAGATATATCTGGAACAGCCCGCTCATACGCCTTACGGCGCGCTCCTGACCGACGATCAGTTCGGAGAGCTTCCCCTCAAATTCGGCTGCACGCGGGCTCTTTCTGTCCGGATCGAGCAATATGCCCTTTCCGCTCATCTGTTTTGATTTGGCCGTATCCTGTTTCATCGCTAGTAATTAATGCTCGTCAGAACTTCCGTTGACCTAAACCTCGCCAGTCTTTCGCAGGAGGGACGCGAGCGGCTGACACTAAAGATGTTTTCAAAACATGTATCGTTGGCTGGACTTTGGAACGCGGGAGACTCACGTCCAGATGACGGCCGCGGGCATGAAGACCCTCGACGAGATTACAATTAGCACACATCCGAGGCTCGTGCAATAGGAAAACAGGCGAATCTCGTCATGTCGCCCGGCATCTCATGAAACATTACAGCCCGCAGGCGGTCTATCGCATGCGGGCTGTTCAACGCAGGTGACGAGTCTGCTAGTCGTAGTATTCCAAGCCGAGATGGGTGATCAGTTCCTCGCCTTTCATGTGACGCAGCGTATTTTTGAGCTTCATCAACTGGATGAAAAGGTCATGTTCGGCATAAAGCCCCTCCGCTGTTTGCGGTGCCTTAAAGTAGAACGAAAGCCATTCCTGAATTCCCTTCATACCGGCACGCTGTGCCAGGTCCAGGAAAAGTGCAAGGTCGAGCGCGAGCGGCGCGGCCAAGATCGAATCGCGGCAAAGGAAATCGACCTTGATCTGCATTTTGTATCCGAGCCAGCCGAAGATATCGATGTTGTCCCAACCTTCTTTGTTATCGCCGCGTGGCGGATAGTAGTTGATACGGACGACATGCGAAAAACCTTCGTAGAGGTCCGGATAGACCTCAGGCTGCAGGATGTGATCGAGCACCGAAAGCTTTGATTCCTCTTTGGTCTTGAAACTCTCAGGATCGTCCAAGACCTCACCATCGCGGTTCCCGAGGATGTTCGTCGAATACCAGCCCTCGAGGCCGAGCATCCTCGCTTTGAAGCCCGGAGCCAGGATGGTCTTCATCAATGTCTGTCCGGTCTTAAAGTCTTTTCCGCAGATCGGGACACGCATCTTGTCGGCGAGTTCGAGCAATGCCGGAATATCGACCGTCAGATTCGGTGCACCGTTTGCAAAAGGCACGCCTGACTTAAGGGCGGCATAAGCGTAGATCATCGACGGGGCAATCCCCGGATCGCTGTCGTAAAGGCCCTTTTCAAACGCTTCAAGCGACGAGTGTACATCGGAGCTCTCAAGAAATATCTCAGTCGATGCCGCCCAGACCATCACTAGCCGCGAGCAACCATTCGCCGCCTTGAAATCGGCGATGTCCTGCATCAGCTGTTCAGCGAGCTCCATCTTATTGGCGCCCTGCTTAATGTTGTTGCCATTGAGGCGTTTGACGTAGTTCTGTTCAAAAACCGCAGGCATCGGTTTGAGCGACGCAAGCTGTTCAGAAACATGTGCCAGCAGTTCCTTTTCCAGAACGCCGGCATTCAGGGCAGCCTCATAGGCGTTCTCTGCGAAAATATCCCATGCGCCGAACACAACATCGTCGAGTCCGGCGAGCGGTACAAGATCCTTTATAAGCGGCGAACGATTGTCGGTTCGCTTGCCGAGGCGGATGGTGCCCATCTGTGTCAGGCTGCCCACCGGCTGCGAAATGCCGCGGCGAATTGCTTCAACGCCGGCTACCAAAGTCGTACTCACGGCACCGAGGCCGACCAACAAAATACCAAGCTTTCCTTCTGCAGGAGCTATTTCTACTCCGGGTTCGATCATTGTTTCTTCTCCAAGAAATACAAAACTATAAGGATAGACCTCTGCTGAGGTTAAAGCAAACTAAACAGCGGAGCGCCGACGATAAACTTGCGGGTCGATCTCGGCAAAGATGTTATCGCGCATTTCGATCTCGACCAGCAGCTCCAGTTGTTGATCGGACAGTTCGTTGCCGCCGCCCACATGCATTTCCAGCATCTCGGAGATCATATTGAAACGCTGAATGTGCGACTGAAAACGGCGTGATGAATACTGCACCGTGGTTCCCTGATAGATCTGGAACGCCCAGTCGGAGGACTGTGCCAGGAGGAGCTCGCGGGCAAGTTGTTTGAGTATCCGGTCAGTGGTTATGCCGTCAGGGGAGTTTGGCTCCTGAATATCGCCGGCGTCAGCATCACGCGAAAACGCGTCACTCAAACCCGTCATCCGGCGTTCGGCATCGTGCTGATACGGATACATCCACGAATTATTTTCGTTGATCCAGACCTTGTAATAGCCGTTCTCGCCCCAGCTCGAGGCCGTCGGCTGCTGCACCTGTATCGGCAGACCGGAATCGAGAAGATCGCCGGGCGTGATGCATTCGATCTCGTTCTGATCGAAATGGATCTTCTTGAAAAAGAAATCCAGGAACTGCGGCCCTTCGAACCACCAATGCCCATAAAGCTCTGCATCATAAGGCGAAACCACCAGCGGCGGATGGCCCTCGAAAGTCTGCCGCAGTGCGATCGCCTGGCGAATGCGTTCGCCGATGAAATGGCTGGCGTTCTCAGCAGCCTTTTCGCGTGCTAGCGCCGGAATGTACGGCTGCTTCATCTGCTGCGGAACATCGCGGCCCGTGATGCGGTGATATTTCAGCCCGAGGTGACGGCGTTCGCCGTCCGAATGCAGATGCGGCCGCAGGAATTCCATCGGAGCGTCCCAGCCGATGTCGCGGTAAAACTCACGATAAACGTCGTTCCCCGGATAGCCGATCTCA
This sequence comes from Acidobacteriota bacterium, assembly GCA_016700075.1. Taxonomy (NCBI): domain Bacteria; kingdom Pseudomonadati; phylum Acidobacteriota; species Acidobacteriota bacterium. The sequence continues at coordinate 1,869,356 of CP065000.1, forward strand.
GCGGACCAGACCTGTTGGCTTGTTTCCACGTCGCGTGCGAAAACGGCGGTTCCGTTCGGACACACGACCGGAGCATGGACGCCGTAACGCGGCCGCGGATCGCCGTAGAGAATGGCGTGCGTATCTGAAATGAAGTATTCGATACCGGCTTCTTTCAGCAGGTCTTCGACGCCGGGCTCATAGGCGCACTCCGCCAGCCAGATGCCCCTCGGCCGCCGGCCGAAATGCTTTTTGTAATTCGTAACCGCAATTTCTATTTGTGCACGGCGGGATTCGTAAGTCGATATCAGCGGCAGAAAACCGTGAGTCGCACAGCATGTGATGATCTCGATCACGCCTTCGTCCTGCAGCTCTCGGAAGGCATTGACCAAATTTCGGCCATAACGATCATTCCACAGGTGCAGCGACGCGGTCAGGTTATCGACATACATCTTCGCAGCGTCGTGGAATTCGCGGTCGTTTGTACGCGTGCGGTGTTCTTCCTTTTCGGCGAGTTCGATCAGGTTTTCCAGATGCCGCGTGTAGCGTTCCTGCAGCAGCGGATCGGCCAGCATTTCGCACAGCGGCGGAGAGACGTTCATCGCCAGACGCGGTGTCGCACCGGCCTCGTGCAGCGACTGAAAAATAAAGATCAGCGGCAGATAGACCTCGGTTATCGCCTCGTAAAGCCAGTCTTCTTCCAGAAATTCGGGATATTCGGGGTGCCTGACGAACGGCAGGTGTGCGTGGAGAATAAGGCTGAAATAACCGCTCGGCATTAGCGATATATTAGAACACGATGAACAGGATAGACAGGATGCAACTTAATATCCTGCTTATCCTGTCCATCCTGTTTGAATTCTGCTAGCGCCCGATCGAGTGCGAACTCACCGGATTGTATCGCGGCGAATAACTCGTTTTTGCCGACAACTTTCTCTTCTTCAACTGTTTTGGAAAATGCACGAGGCTCGCGCCGTAAACGGCTGACGAGAATTCCTCCTCGGTCCATTCGCTTTCGTCGATGTCGAAATATTCGCCAAGTGCTTTCCGCGCATTTTCGGCGGCGAGGTTTTCGGCATTTTCCTGCAGGATCGCGAAAAGTGACGGTCCAACGCGCCAGCGAAGCTCCTCAAGCGTGCGTCCCGCGGCGATGGCGATCATCGCGAAACGGATATCCTCGGCGGTGATGCCGTTCAGGGCGAATTCGCTTGTATCGACGAACTGCGAGAAAGCGATCTGCGTCGCGTTGTCCGCGGTGACCGGATCATCGCCGGCAAGCGCGACGTCGTAAGCGTCGCGCGTAAAGCCGGACATATCGAGCACCTCGGCGAATTTGTTCGCCGATACTGTCCATTTCGCGTCGCTCGCGGGCCGCGGGCTGGGGCTGCGTCGGGGCGTCGTGACGGAGTTTGAATACAGAATGCGAAAATACGGACGATTGACTGCGTAAAACCCCAGTTCAGCCTCATATTCGCCGTCGGGCTCGACATTGAACCACCAATTGCCCTCGGCATCGCACGGAAATATTTCTTCTGTATCCCGTTTCAGGTCCTTAAGTTTAAGGACAAGACGATAGCTGCCGAGGTCTTCGCCGAATATCGCACGCAGACGCTGCCACGGATTTTCGCGTATTGACCAATAGAAATATAGCCGCGTCGGCGACTGCATCAACAGCTGCGCACGGTTCTCGCGTTCGAGGTCCGGCAGTTCTACATTTGCCAACGCCTTGAACACGGGCGAGAGTTCGACCTCAGGCTCCTTGCGGGCAATTTCCGCCGTTGCGTCAACGACGGCGGTTTCCTCGGCCACAGCGACAGCCGAAACGGCCTTTGGCTCTGCCTTTTTGCGGACCGCAGTATTACGCTTCTTTGGAACCGCTTTAGCCTCGATAGTTTCAGCAACCGCTGTCTCTACCTTTTTCTTGCGAACTGCTCGCTTTTTGACCGGCGAACTCTCAACCGCCGGCTCGGCGAATGCATCGGCAGCGACAACAACGGGCTCAGCGAGTGCCTTTTTGACGCGAGGCTTTTTCGGCGCGGGTTTCCTAGGATCCGCCGCCTTTACTTCGACCGCATCTACGACCTCGGCAAAAGGATCGATCTGCGTCTCAACAGTTGATTTTACGGCCTTTCGCGTCGGTGTTCTCTTCTTTTTCTTTTCCTCTGTCGCCATAACTCACCTTTCGGCAAACTAACAGTATGCGATTTTTAGGCATTGAGTTACAACCCTTACGACCTACCTGTAACGTTCACTTAACCTTTGCCATAGGCCTCTGCCGCCCGAAGAGGTTTATGTTCCTTCAAGAAAAACGTGTTAGGATAAGGTGGTTTTTGAGTGAAAAGACTATGAGATATTGCCCGAAATGCAACGCCCGCTTCGACGAAGAGATAATCAAATACTGCACTATCGACGGCACAGAGTTGATCGAAGAGCCGAATTTCATCGATGCTGCGGACGATGACCTCGGGCAGGAGACCGTTATTCGGCCGCGGCCGGACAGCACGGCTTCGCAGCCGCGAGAGCGCATCGTTGTCCCCACGGAACAACAGTACCGCGAACAGAACGTCCGACAGGCACAGCAGCGGTCGTATTATCCGCCGCCGCCTCCGCCCAATACGACAAAAACCGTAGTGCTGACCGTCATCGGCACGCTTGCTGCAGTTGGCTTGGGTGCTTTGCTTTTTTGGCTCTTTCAGGGTTCGCCTGCGACAAATCTCAACGTGAACACGAACGCTAATCTGGCGAATCAGAATACTAATCTGAATACGAACCTGGCATTTGATTCCAATTTCAATTTCAACGCAAACCTGAACACCAACTATAATTTGCCGCCGCTGAACTTGAACTTGAATCTGAACACCAACGCGAATATGCGGCCGTCGCCGACAGCTACACCTTCGCCAAAGCCGAGCCCGACGCCGACCCCGCGGCCATCGCCGATAGAGGACGACTCGCCGGACCCGACACCGAACCGCACTCCGACACCGAACCGCACTCCGGCAGCGAACCGTCCGCCCGCGAACAGCGCAGCTCCGGCAGGTACGCCCAGAACAGGCCCGCGTCCGCCTGCGGGGGCAGCGAACAGGCCTGGCGACGGAAGAAAATAGTTTCCTTTATCTTAGATCTAATGCAGCTTCGACCGCTTTTCGCGGATCGACGACGCCCCAACCTTGCCTGTCGACCTCGTAATGCGGCAACCTCTCGGCTGTCGAAATTAGGATCTTTTTCACTTGCGACGGCGTCAGATCGGAATTAGCCTCGAGCATCTGCGCGACGATCGACGAAACGATAGGTGCCGAGAACGAAGTGCCGTCAACGTATTTGTAGTGTTTCGTGATGACGTTCTCGCGGCGGAGCTTCAGCGTAATGATCTGGCGAATGCTGTGGACAGGCCTATCGAAAGCAGCGTCGAGTTCCGGGTCGATGCCGGAGTTTTCGGCAATGATCCGGTGAAGTTCGTCATCATCACTTTTGTCCAGCGAGTCAAGCAATTCTGCCTGTGCTGAGGTTGGTGTGTTCGGCAATATCGGGGCCGGCACCCAGATCGATGAGGCGATGACCTCTGGCTTTTGAAGGCCGTCGATGGTCGGGCCGTAAGACGATCGGTACATGCCGCGGCGTGCACGGTTTATGGAGTTGTTGTCATCGAGACCGCCGACCGCTATGCACGACGGAGCGCTCGCAGGCGGCACTACGGGATGGCCGGGCTCATGGCCCGCATTGCCGACAGCACAGACGACTGTAATGCCCGCGGCGGAACATTCCTCAACGAGCTGTGACAGAGGATCGTGCAGATAACTTTGTTCGTCGTCCCCGCCGGCCGAGATATTTACGACGCGTATATTGAACCGCTCGCGATTGTCATAAACCCACTGCAGCCCTTCGCGGATATTTTCGTCAGTGATACGGCCGGTCCTCGCCAGCTTGATCAGAACCACGTCAGCTTCTGACGCGATGCCTCGATAAAAGCCGTTCGACAGTGAACCATTGCCGGCAGCTACGACCGAGGTCATCATGCCGTGCCAGCTGGCGACGTCGGGCTGGAACAGCGACGTCAGGTCGCCGTCGTCATGGAGCATGTTGCGGTAAGCGAGGATGCGGTTGACCGGCGTGGTCAGATCGACGTGCGGATAAAAGCCTGAATCGAGAAATGCGATGGTCACGCCGCGTCCCGTAAAGCGCTCGTCAGCGTCGAGCCGGAGCGGTGTCGAAAGAACGTGCGATCCGTCCTTCTGCATCGCGGCCTCTTTGATGATCTGTTCTTTCGCTCGTTCAAAAAGCCGAACGCATCGCGAACATACCGCCTCAAAATTGTGCGTATCCGGAGCGTTTGCACGCACGAGTTTTTCCAGATCGTTTGAAAGGGCCGCCAGCGGAATGTATTCATCGTCGGAACCGCGTGCGCAGACCGGGCACGACCGCTCGCCGGCGGCAATATCGGCCTGGGTCCTTTCGCGAAACGGAACTACGTTCTCCCTGGGGGTCATCGTCGGATTTTAAGTTTTCCACATGGCACGTTTAAAATCAATGATCGTAAATGGCACGAAAGACAATAGGTTTGGCGTTGTCCGGCGGCGGAGCCAGAGGCTTTTCGCAGGTCGGCGTTCTGAGAGCATTGGCGGCGAACGGAATTGTGCCTGATATGGTCGCAGGTACATCTGCAGGATCGGCCCTCGGAGCATTTGTCGCGGCGGGAATGACTGTAGATGAAATTACAGGGCTTACGGCGGAAATGAAGTGGAGTTCTGCGGTGCGGCCGGTAGTTTCGCCAATGGGCTTCTTCTCGAATCAACCGCTCGGCACATTTATGCGAAAAAATCTTCCTGTCAGCGAGATCAGTGAACTAAAGCTGCCCTATGCCGCTGTCGCCTTTGATATCGTCAGCGGTGAAGAGGTCGTCATCAGCAGGGGTGACATCGCCGAGGCCGTTCGAGCGAGTTGTGCGGTGCCGGGAATTTTTACACCGGTGCGGACAAGAGACGGCAAGGTATTGGTTGACGGCGGCGTGACATCGATCATGCCCGTCGATCAGGTGCGGGCGATGGGAGCGGACATTGTGATCGGCGTCGATCTGGTCAGCTGCGGAGCTTCTTTCAGGGCAGATCCCAAAACAGCGGTCGGCGTGATGATCCGCTCAGCCCTGACCCTGTTGCGCACATCCGCTCTCGAGCAGCGTCTGCGAGCGGACATCGTTATCGATCCCGCGATCGCCCATATCCGGCCGGACCAGCTAAAACGAAAGCAGGAGCTGATGGAACTCGGAGAGGCGGCCGCTCTGGAAAGAATCGAAGAAATAAAAGCTATGGCCGGCGAAAGCGTTTGACAGAGGATGGTGCCGGTTTGGGTGTGAGCGTGTTTTTCGCAGCACCGTTGATCGTGAAAGGCAGATCTTCGGACCGAACGCCGTTCACAAAGAGATCGACACGATATTTGCCCGGCGTCCATCTGCCTTGGGGCCTGCCCGTGAAATTGACCCTGGTTTCGCCTCGTTTGGTCGTGTAGCTGGCATTAAGGACCTTGCTGTTTGCCCGCACGCCTTTGACATCAACCGCGATGAGTTCCATTTTTACGGTCACCACCTCATCCGTATCGAGCATTATCACGCAGTATATCGGAATGTCATCAGTATCGAACTCGTTTGCAGCCTCGCCTGCAGTGCCGTCGCCGTTATCCTTGGCGAGATACGCCTCCGCAATGCCGCCAAAGCCGGCCGGTGCTCCTGCCGGCGGAAACAATATGCTCAAGCCCGAAACGATCAGCAATAGAACAGAACCCAAGGTCATTCAATTGCTAAGAGTTGTGTGATGCGGATTTAGTTGCTTTGGCCGGACGAGATAATTTTTGCGAATGAACCTGCTGAAAGAAGCTGCATCGAGATGCCGGTCAGCGCCTCGGCCTCGGCTTGGGTCAGAGCGCCGAAGTTCACAGCACGGACGAAATGATTGAGCATTCCCTGTCCTGTAGCTTCATCGTCGAAAACGTCGCCGGCCAGAGTTGCTTGCGCGGCTTTGTCCACAAAACGACGCAGTCGTTCAGCCGTTTCGCCGATGTTCTCCAAAAAAAACGAATAAACAGACGCGAGCCGGGCAGGGATCTGAGCCGGATGCAGGTCCCAGCCTTGGTAAATGCCGCTCTCCAGAGCCGCTCGGCAATGCCGAAAATGCAGCCGCCACGCATCGTGAATGACACGGCGATTCTCTTCGATCTGTTCGTCTGTGAGTTCGCCGGCGCGATGCGGCCCGATCGGCATAATGTTCGTTGCACCGTCTGAGATCCAGATGCCCGCGGGAGCGGAAAGCTGCATTATCTGTCTGGCGGTATCGCACAGCGGATGCAGCAGATGCTGCTGCTCCGCAGTAACGCCGAATTCGGCAAGATAGTCCCACGCGCCGAAATGCAGTCCGCGGCATCTGCCGCCGCATGCATCTACAAGCTCGGGCAACGCAAATCGGCCGTCATCAGCAACGAGCGATCTTCGTGTTTCGACCATCAACTCGATCTTGATCGAACCCTTTTCAAAACCGAGACGGTCCTCAAGTGCATCCAACGTCGCAGCCAGCACCTGCGGCTGACTTGGGTGCGTGACCTTCGGCAGCGTAACGACGAAGTTTGAGGGGAGCATCGATCCGGCGTCAACGAGCGCGGTCAGATACAGGTCGAGCGTCCGCAGCGACCGGCGTCGTGCTTCGCCCGCGAGCGACTTTATTCGAATGCCGAAATATTGCGGCAAGGCGTTTTCGGATCGCGCTTTTGCGGTCTCTCTAGCCGCTGCGACTGCGTGCCCATCTTCTTCTGCATCCGGCCGCGATCCGTATCCGTCCTCGAAATCTGCACGAAGATCATCAATAGCGTCTTTCCGAAGCCTTTCAGATATTTTGCGATGGACTTCTTCAGCAAGTCGGGTGCTTATCCCAAAGACGGACGTTACCGCTCCGGTATCAGGCAGGTAAGTTTCAAACGCACCTCGGGTTAGTCGGGCGAGCTTTGCAGGAGTATCAGAGCTGAAAAGGTTAGCGCCGCCGTAAACCGTATGCAGCGGCTGGCCGGTCAAATTGTTGGAATGTTCAATTCCGCCGAGCTTACCCAGCGATGATGTAAGGAGATCATCCGGGAGTGAAGTTCTCATACCGCGGTCGCTATTCGATCCGTGTCATCATGCAGCACGAAAGGCGGAATAGCCGAAAGGCCCCAGCAGCAGCGGCACATGATATTTCTGCGTCGGATCCTTGACGACAAAGCTGATCGTGATCTGCGGGAAAAAACACTCCATTTCCCTCAACAAGAAATACGGCCCGATCTCATAGATGAACCGATAGTGTCCGGGCAGAAACGCCTCCGTCACCGACAGCAGATCATCCAGGCTTCCATTGGTATCTGTAATACCCTCGGCGATCGCCTGCCATCCTGAAGTATGGGTTTTTCTTTCGAGTACGACCGGTATTCCTACGCCCGGACGGCCATTGGTCGTATCGATTATATGGGTTGTGATAGCGCTCATGTTTCCAATAGGGATGAGAGCCTCTTTTCTATCTGTCTGTAATGTCTGACGGCAGCAAAACGCAAGCCAACATCCGGCTCTGAGCCTGAAATGGCGGGTTCTGATGGGAAACGGTCGACCTTCGCTCCATCCGACTTAACTATAACGCCTTGCTTCGAATTAGCAAAGGAAGATGTTGGGAGATGCCCGGGATCAGCGGTGAGGACATCATTGATATCTGCAGGGTCCAATGTGATCCAGATCCGGCGGGCCGCCATGAAAAGCTGTTCCAACATCGGAAAAGGACGTGCCGACGACATGCGTTCTGCCCAAGCGAGCGAACCGCAGCATTGCAGGAACATCTGAACCGCCTCGTCTCGCGATAGGCGATTCAGACGATCCAGGTTGCGATAGACCGAAAATTTAGCTTTTCTCTGCAAAGGATTCACGAAAGCGCGTAAGAGGAAAATAACCGATATCGCCTGCCAAGACAACCGAGGACGCATCGTCTAAAATATAATCGATACAGTCAGAATGAAATTTCCGCGAGCATCAGGAATTTTGCTTCACATTTCGTCGCTGCCCGGGCCGCACGGCATCGGCGATATGGGCGATCATGCGTTCGAATTTGTCGATCTGTTGGCCGAGGCCGAGCAGGCCTATTGGCAGATACTGCCGCTGACGCCGGCAGGAGCAGGCAATTCACCTTACTCCTCATGCTCCGCATTTGCCGGAAACAAACTTCTCATATCACCCGAGCGTCTAGTCGCTGACGGAATACTAGATCGGATCGAAGTATCCGGCTTTCCGGCCTTCGAGGAAGCAGCCGTAGATTTTGAAGGTGCTTGGCGATGGAAGGGGCCGTTGCTCGAAGCTGCCTTCGAAAACTTTCGGTCGTCGCCGTCTAAGGAGATCGCAGCGGAATTTGAACGCTTTTCCGATGAGAACGCCTGGTGGCTTGAGGACTATGTGCTTTTCACTGCCCTGAAAGATGCATTCGGCAGCAAGGCCTGGTTCGAATGGCCGACGCCTATCAGGGCTCGTGACATCGAAGCCGTCGAGCGTGCGCGCAGGCAGTATGCACGCGAGATGGATCAAGAGCGTTTTGCCCAGTTCCTCTTCTTTCGTCAGTGGAACGCATTGAAGCGTTATGCAAATACTCACGGCGTCCGGATCATAGGCGACATACCGATCTTCGTTGCTCTCGATTCTGCTGATGTGTGGTGCAACCAGCATCTTTTCAAACTCGATTTGGACGGTATGCCGAAGGTGGTCTCAGGCGTGCCGCCGGACTATTTTTCAGAAACAGGACAGCTTTGGGGAAATCCGATCTACGACTGGTCAGCGATGTTCGAGGACGACCTCGGCTGGTGGACGGCACGCATAGCATGGGAGCTGCAGCGTAACGATATCGTTCGGCTCGATCATTTCATAGGCTTTGTCAGGAACTGGGAAATTCCGTTTGGCGACGAAACTGCGGAGAACGGCGAATGGGTCGACGTGCCCGGCGAACGCATCTTCGCGACGCTCACACGCAGGCTTGGCGACATGCCGCTGATCGCCGAGGATCTTGGCTCACTCACCGCCGAGGTCGAGGAGCTTCGCAACAAATTCGGATTTCCGGGCATGCGCGTATTGCAGTACGGATTCGGCGGCGATGCGTTCAATCGCGATCTGCCGCACAACTATCCCCGCAACTGCGTTGCTTACACAGGGACGCACGACAACGACACAGCTCTCGGCTGGTACCACTCTCTGACGAAAGAACATCGACGGCATTTGCGTTCTTATTTGGGATTTTCCGGCCGCGACATTAATCAGGGAATGATCCGATGTTTGTTGGCTTCCGTTGCAGATACGGCCATCATTCCGCTACAGGACCTGCTCGGATTCGGGAGCGACGGGCGTATGAATTTTCCGGGCAAAGAAGATGGGAATTGGGCGTGGCGCGTTCCGGGCGAGATGCTAACCTCCGGCGCGTTTGACCGGCTGCATAAGATATGCGAGATATTTGGTCGATCAAGACAGCGTTGATCATCGCTTGACAAAAACACATTTCACCGTCCAACGAGTTTGCCAAACAACAAACACTGTGCCATATTTTATTGATTGTTAGGGTAAGACCTTATTTTTATTACACTTTTTTGAGGAGACCAATATAAACTATGGCAGGAAAATTTGAGATCAAGACAGGCAAGACCGGCAAGGTCCGCTTCAATCTGAAGGCGAGCAATGGTCAGATCATTCTGACCAGCGAAGCATACGAATCAATGGCCGCTGCAAAGAAGGGCGTCGCTTCTGTAAAGAAGAACGCAACGAACGACAAGCGTTTCGAACGCAAGACCGCGAAAGACGGTTCGCCGTTCTTTGTGCTCAAGGCAGCTAATGGCGAGATCATCGGCAAGAGCGAAATGTATAAGACCGTCAAGTCGATGGAGAACGGTGTCGCTTCGGTAGGCAAGCACGCCCCTGACGCACCGGTCGTTGACGGCGATGCTAAGCCGGCTGCAAAGCCTGCAGCGAAACCTGCGGCAAAGGCAGCTGCTAAGCCCGCTGCTAAACCGGCAGCTAAAAAGGCACCGGCTAAGAAAGCAGCTCCGGCGAAAAAGGCCGCTCCTGCAAAGAAGGCCGCTCCTGCAAAGAAGGCAGCTCCGGCTAAGAAAGCACCGGCAAAGAAAGCCGCAGCTAAGAAGAAATAGCTTTTTCGAAGATTTCTTCGGATCCAATATAGCCCGAGCGTCAGCTTGGGCTATTATTTTTGTCTATGAGTAACGCCCGCGTCATGCTCGGCATCGAGCGTTTGTTGAAAGAACAGGCAGGCCTGTTGAAAGGCCGTCGTGTCGGCTTGGTATGCAATCAAGCGTCGGTTTTGCCCAACAGCTTTGCACATGCAGCCGACGTTTTTCGCGCACACCCCGACATAGATCTGACTACGCTGTTCGGGCCGCAGCACGGCATTCGCGGCGACGTGCAGTACAACATGATCGAGACGCCGCACGTCCGCGACCGCCGCACAGGGCTGATGGTGTATTCGCTCTACAGCGAAACGCGTGTTCCGACCGAGGAAATGCTGGCAGGTGTTGATGACATCGTCGTCGATCTGCAGGACGTCGGCTGCCGCATCTACACATTTATCTACACAATGGCGAACTGCATGCGTGCCGCCGCCGAACACGGCAAACGCATCATCGTCTGTGATCGGCCGAATCCGATCAACGGCGTCACGATCGAAGGCAACGTGACGGAAACAGAATTCACATCGTTCGTCGGGCAATTTGAGATACCGACCCGTCACGGGATGACGATCGGCGAGCTCGCAAAAATGTTCAACGACCATTTCGGTATCGGCTGCGAACTCGATGTCGTCGAGATGCAGGGCTGGCAACGCGAGATGTGGGGCGACGAGACAGGGCTGCCGTGGATATTGCCATCGCCGAACGTGCCGGACGTTGATACATGCGTCGTATTCCCCGCGACCGTTCATCTCGAGGGCACCGAACTCTCAGAAGGCCGAGGCACGACGCTGCCGTTTTTCCTGAACGGAGCACCTTTCATCGACCCTTACGATTGGGCGGCGGAGCTCCGCAAATTTGACCTGCCGGGCGTAGCATTTCGCGAAGCGTATTTTCAGCCGACATTCTGCGAATTCGCCGGCCAATCATGCGGCGGCGTCCAGCTCCACATCACCGATCGCGACGCCTTCAAACCCGTCATTACAGGCATCGCCATGGTCAAAACCGCGTACGAGATGTACCCCGACCACTTCCAGTGGCGCCAAAACGCCTACGAATACGAATACGACAAAAACCCCTTCGACGTCGTCTGCGGCACGGATAAGATCCGCCTGGCTATTGAAGATAGAGCTAAGGTCTCGGAGATCGAGAATGCGTGGCAGAACACACTAGCTGAATTCGTGGGCGCCCGAAGCAAATTTTCTATCTATTGACGATCTCATCCACCGCTGACGGCGTTGAAGATGTGAATTTCGTCCGAGGTGAGTTTGGTTGCCAGGCCTTGGCGGCGTTTGACGTTGTCATTGCCGGCGAAGATGTTCACGTGGGTGCGGATCTCGCCCTGTTCATTCAGAACTCGGTCGCGGAGCGCAGGATGCTGTTTCCACAAAGCATCCAACACATCGCTGACAAGAGCGAACTCGCCTACCAACTTCATTTCCGTAGCACCGCCGGAAAACGACTTAAGGTGCCCGCTGAGGTGAACTGTGATCGACATGATCTCCTTAGAAAACTTTGCGGCCTTCATGTCTCTGCGGGAGATGTTTCCCGCTAAGCCACGAAGCCCACAAAGTTAATCTACTGCATACGCCTTGACGCAGCAGATCTCCGGCAGCGAGCCTTCGATCATCTTCCACGAATCGCCGTCGTTCATCGACGCGAAAAGCTTACCGTTCTTTGTTCCGAAAAAGATGTTGTCGCCGACCGATGTGACCGCGTCGCGCAGGATGACCTCGTACGCATTTTTCTGCGGCAAACCCTTGGTCAGCGGCTGCCAACTTTCGCCTTCGTCGCGGGTACGGTAAACGCGGAGTTTGCCTTCGCAGGTGAAACGCTCAGCGTCCTTTTGCAGCGGCACGATGAAAGCCGAGCCCGACTCGCTCACTGTCAGGCCGAATCCAAAATTCGATGGCAGGCCGTTCTCGATCTCTTCCCAAGTGCGGGCACCATCGCGGCTGCGGTAAACGCCGTGGTGGTTCTGCAGAAAGTAGAGATTCTTTTTCGACGGATGGCGTGCGATCTTGTGCACGCATTGGCCGAATTCGGGATAATTGTCCGGCATAAAATATGCCGACACGCCTTTGTTCGTCGAGCCCCACGTTTCGCCGCCGTCAGCCGATTGATAAACGCCGCCCGTCGATATTGCGATCTTGATGTCTTTCGGGTTTTTCGGATCGGTGACGATGGTGTGCAGGCAGAGCCCGCCAAATCCCGGTTGCCATTGTTTGCGATGCGGATGCTTCCAAAGCCCTTTGTTCAGTGACCACGTCTCGCCTTGATCGTGCGATTCGAACAGAGCAGCCGGTGCCACGCCGACGTACAGCGAATCGCTGCCGCCGCCCGCGGTTATCTGCCAAATATTCTCGAGCGACGTTTTTGTATTCGCGGGCATCTTGATGCGGCGTTTCTCGGGCTGATCCCACGTTTTGCCCATGTCGGTGCTTTTGCAAAGCTCGGCCCCGAAATGCCAACTCGCCGGTGCGGCCCACATCACGTTGCGGCCTTTCCGCTGATCCAGAAACGCCGAGAAAACCGCCAGCCCCGAAAAATGCGGCCCATCTATCGACCACCGCCCATTCCCGCCCCGGCGTAATACGAACAGCCCCTTCGCCGTCCCTACAAGTAACAAAATTGATCCGGCCATCTGCGCCTCCAACACTATCCACTAAACACTTGTCACTTCTAACTTGTCACTCGTCACTTATCACTTGTCACTGTATAAATTCAGTGGTTAGTCAAAAGTTAAAGATCACGAGTCAAAACCAGCTCGTTTTTTTCTTCGACCCGCCGCCGAAGATGCTGCCGAGGACGCCGCGGATTATAGTATTTCCTATCTGGCGACCGATGGATGTCGAGGCGGAGCGAGCGGCACTTTTTGCGATGGATTCGACCAAAGTGTCCGGCTGACGTGCCGCGGCTCTCTCTTCACGGGCTAGTTTTTCAGCTTCTTTTTGGGCTTCAAGCTGTGCCTTTGTCGCGGCTTCTGCGGCCGCACGCTCCTCGGCCTTTGCTGTCAGCATCTCGTACGCTGATTCGCGGTCGATGGCATTTTCATAAACACCCGCCACAAGCGACGTATTCTGGAGCTGCTGCCGCTGTTCGGGCGTGATAGGGCCGATGTGTCCGGCAGGCGGAACGACGAACGCACGATCGACCATGGTCGGAATGCCCTTTTCGTCGAGCGTGGAGATCAGCACTTCACCGACGCCCAGCTCCGTTATCACCGTTTCGGTCTTGATATCAGGATTCACCCGAAACGAGGATGCCGCGGCGCGCACGCCTTTCTGTTCCTGCGGCGTGTAGGCACGCAATGCGTGCTGCACACGATTGCCCAATTGTGCCAGGACCTTTTCAGGGATGTCCGCCGGATTCTGCGTGACGAAATAGACCCCTACACCTTTTGAGCGGATCAGCCGGACGACCTGTTCGATCTTTTCCACCAAGGCAGGCGGGGCATCGTTGAAAAGCAAATGAGCCTCGTCAAAAAAGAAAACGAGCTTGGGTTTTTCCAGATCACCCGCCTCCGGCAGCGATTCGAAAAGCTCGCTCAGCAGCCACAGCAGAAACGTCGAATACAGCTTCGGCGAATTGATCAGTTCGTCCGCAGCAAGCAGATTGAGCACGCCTTTGCCGTCAGCCGACTGCATAAAATCATCGAGCGAGACCGCAGGTTCGCCAAAGAACAGATGTCCGCCCTGTTCATCGAGCTGAAGCAGCCCTCGCTGGATCGCTCCTACTGACGCGGCCGACACATTGCCGTACTGAAGCGTGAGTTCTTTGGCATTTGTCCCTACAAACTGCATTAGCGACTGCAGGTCTTTCAGGTCAAGAAGCAGCAGGCCATTATCGTCAGCATACTTGAACGCGATCTGCAGCACGCCCGCCTGCGTGTCGTTCAGCTGCAAAAGCCGTGCGATCAGCAGCGGGCCCATTTCCGAAACGGTCGCCCGCAGCGGATGCCCCTGCTTGCCGAAAACGTCCCAGACAGTAGCCGGAAACTGCTCGAATACGGGCGTAATACCGAGTTGTTCATTGCGCGCATCGATCTTGGCGTTCCCGCCGCCGGGCTGAGTAACGCCGGTCAGATCGCCCTTGATATCGGCCATAAAGACCGGCACGCCGATCTTGCTAAAACCTTCAGCGATACGCTGCAGCGTAACGGTCTTGCCGGTGCCGGTCGCACCGGTGATCACGCCGTGGCGGTTCGCCATTTGCGGCAGCAGATAAAACCCGCTTTCGGGCGATTCGTCTTTTTTTGCGACTAATATTGGTTCGCTCATATTCGTAAAAGTGGTCAGTGGTCAGTATTCGGTATTCGGTGTTCAATGTTCAATGTTCAATGTTCAATGCTCAATGTTCGGTGTTCCGTATAAAGCTTTTCCGGCCACTGACAACCGGCCACTGTTTCTCAGCATTTCTCGTATTTCCAATTCTTACGTTTACCTTCCGTCAGCCATTCGATGGTCGTCGCAAGCCGTTTTTCGCGCGTCGGCTCGGTCTTAGCGTCAGTGATCCACTCAATGTATTCGCGTTTACAGCTCGGGGGAAATTTGTCGAACGTCTCGGCGGCCTTCTTATTCTTTTTCAGCTCCGCGGCAAGTATATCCGGCACGACGATCTCGGCCTTCTCTGATGCTTTCGGTTTTGGTATTTTAATTCCTTTTTCGTTCAGCTCGATCGCTTGGTTGATGAGTTCGATGATGACCTTGTCCTTTGGCAGGTCTTTGAGCGATGTGATCTTTCCGAAGCTGCTGAGCGTATTGCGTTCCGCATCGATCGCCGAATGGTCCATGATCTGCTGCTTCCAAAACCCGAAAGCACAATGCTGCTTGAATGCCGCCATATTGCACAGCGGCCCTTTGAAATCGAAATGCGGCATGCTCCATTTCATCGTTTCCTCGACATCGGGGCACGCTTTGTGGATCAGTTTGCGGATGTGTGTAAGTATCGGTTGCGCAAATTCAGCAGATCTTTCGATGTAGGCGTCAATTCGCGGATCGGTTTTTGGCATCGGATTTCTCCTTCCATAAATGAAAATGTGTCTCGGATTATACACGATTCCCAATTCCGTTGACCAATTTTCCCCGCCGGACAGCGCTCCTGCCAGCCTGCCACACGAAAAAAGCGAGAACACAGCTATGGCTTATTAGGGCGGTGTTTTTTCCTCGGGCCGCGGGTCACTGTGACGGTTTCGTAGAGTTTCAGGTACATGCGGCCGGCGGCATCGACCTCGGGGTCGATGAACCGCTGCGTGCCTTCTATTTTGATGCCGAAATGTTTGCAGAACGGATTGGCATAGATCAGGCGTGCCGAATGGCCGGCGTCCTTTAACAGAAACGCCGCCGAGCCGCTCGTGGCCTGTGTCGGTTCCAAAATGATCAGATCTTTCGGACGGTTGAAATATAGATAGACGGCTATCGGGCGGCCCATCATTTTATGTGCTTTTTGATTTAGAAAGATCGTGCCGTCGGATTTTATCGTCACATGCACACGTTCGGCATACGGCACAGTCGGCCCGCCCATAAATTTCTCGCACTGCCTGTCGATCATATTCATATTCCTCAAACCCTCTCGATCACGCCCAAAATTTAGCGTGTCGCATATTCTACGATGTTTCATTTATGACACAATCGTTTGAAAATGTCAAATAATGGAAATACCGGGTCATCTAAAGCGTCCGCGTTTCTCTCAGCGGCCTCTGCGAGTAGATAGGTTAAAACGAGACAATGCCGAGAGCACTTTTGCGGCGTTTGGCATGCGTTTGCTGCGTTTGCTTCTGTCGGCACTCTGGCGGGAAAGCACCGAAAAAGCGGTCAAAATTTTATACGCCCGCGGGGGTATTTTGTGCGTTGGCGGGTAGTATTTGTTCGGTAAACGGTATGTTTTGTACGCGGGGTGGTCTGTTTTGTTCGGCGAGCGGTCTGTTACGCAATTGCCGCAGGAAATGTCGAGACCATCACCGTCCGCTCTCGCGGGCCGTCGAATTCGCACAAATATATCCCCTGCCAGCGGCCGAGGCAAAGGCGGCCGTCCTCGAAAGGGAGCGTTACGCTTGACCCGACCAGCGACGATTTTATATGCGCGTCCGAGTTGTGTTCGAAATGGCGGAAATTCGGCTCGTATTGCGGTATCAGCCGATTCAGAAAACCGAGCATATCGCTCTGTACGTCCGGGTCGGCATTCTCGTTGATGGTCAAGCCGCAGGTAGTGTGTTGGGTGAATAACACAACAGCACCGTCGCCGTCGGGCAACAGTCTTTGCACCTCAGCGGTGATGTCTATCATCTCCTCGCGTCTCGTTGACGATACGGAAATTGAAACCATTTCTAACTATTTACCACACTCCGCCGGCATTGACACAGGCAGCGGCCAACCCCAATTTCCATCGCTGCAAATTTGTTTATCGGCCGTATTTATCTGATAATCGTTGATTTTGGTATTTACTAAAACCTTAACGAGTATGCAGCTGCAAAATGCTGCCACGAACAGTTAAAACGATATGAACGAATACGTTATCTATCTGGTGCCCGCACTCGGGCTTTTTGGTTTGATCGTAACCGCCTATAAATCGATCTGGGTCGGCAAACAGGACGCCGGCGACGATAACATGCGCGAGCTTGCCGGACACATCGCCGCAGGCGCGATGGCGTTTCTCAAGGCCGAGTGGAAGGTGCTCAGTATTTTTGCTGTGATCACCGCCGCCTTGTTGGCTTATTCCGGAACCATTCACGAGATCGGCGGCCGCGAGATCCACTCGCATTGGCTGATCGCCGTCGCGTTCCTGATCGGCGCTGTGTTTTCGGCTACTGCAGGCTATATCGGAATGAAGGTCGCCACGAAGGCGAACGTCCGAACAACGCAGGCAGCTCGCACCAGCCTGAAACAGGCGTTACGGGTCTCGTTCACGGGTGGAGCCGTTATGGGCCTCGGAGTTGCTGGCCTTGCAATCTTGGGCCTCGGCGGTCTGTTCATCGTATTTTTAGCGATATTTGCGGGCCTCGGGCCGAATCAGATCAAGACGGCGATCGAGGTTTTGACGGGATTTTCGCTGGGTGCTGAATCCATCGCTCTTTTTGCACGCGTCGGCGGCGGTATCTATACCAAGGCTGCTGACGTCGGCGCCGACCTTGTCGGAAAGGTTGAGGCAGGCATTCCGGAAGACGACGTCCGCAATCCGGCGACCATTGCGGACAACGTGGGCGATAACGTCGGCGACGTAGCCGGCATGGGAGCCGACCTGTTCGGTTCCTACGTGGCGACCATCCTCGCGACAATGGTGCTCGGCCAGGAAATAGTCGCACGAGACACGCTCGGCGGGCTGTCGCCGATCCTGCTGCCGATGGTCATCGGCGGACTCGGGATCGTTTTCTCGGTCGTCGGTATGCTGTTCGTCCGCATCAGCGACGAAAATTCCAGCGTCCAGAACGCACTCAATATCGGCAACTGGTCGGCAATGCTGCTCACTGTCGCAGCGTCGTTCTTTGCAGTGATGTGGATATTGCCGGACGGTACACTGACGCTTCGTTCACAGTCGTTCGATAAATGGGGCGTGTTTTACTCCATCGTTGTCGGTACCATTGTCGGTGCGATCATGAGCTACGCGACCGAATACTACACGGCGATGGGCAAAAAGCCGGTCAATTCGATCGTTCAGCAGTCCTCGACGGGACATGCGACGAACATCATAGGCGGTTTGGCCGTAGGCATGAAATCTACCGTTGTCCCGATCATTACGCTGGCTTCGGGTATCGTCATCTCGTATTACTTCGCAGGTCTTTACGGTGTTGCTATCGCCGCTTCGGGTATGATGGCGACGACCGCGATGCAGCTCGCCATTGATGCATTCGGGCCGATCGCCGACAATGCCGGCGGCATCGCCGAAATGAGCCAGCTTCCCGCCGAGGTTCGCGGACGCACGGACATTCTTGACGCGGTCGGTAATACTACAGCAGCCACGGGCAAGGGATTTGCGATCGCATCTGCAGCCCTCACGGCACTTGCTTTGTTCGCCGCATTCGTCGGCATTGCCGGCATCGACCGCATCGATATCTATAAAGCCCCTGTACTTGGCGGGCTTTTCATCGGCGGAATGATCCCGTTCATTTTCTCTGCACTTTGTATTCAGGCGGTCGGCAACGCGGCTATGGACATGGTGAACGAAGTTCGCCGCCAGTTCCGCGAGATACCGGGCATCATGGAATACAAAGCAAAGCCTGAATATGAGAAATGCGTTGAGATATCGACGAACGCCTCGATCCGTCAGATGATGCTGCCGGGTGCGATCGCTCTGATCACGCCGGTGGTAGTCGGCTTTTCAATGGGCCCCGAAGTTTTGGGCGGACTGCTCGCAGGCGTCACCGTGTCGGGCGTTCTGATGGGGATCTTCCAAAACAACGCAGGCGGTGCATGGGACAACGCGAAGAAGTCGTTCGAAAAGGGCGTCGAGATAAACGGCGAGATGTATTACAAAGGGTCAGAACCGCACAAGGCGTCTGTTACAGGCGACACCGTCGGCGATCCGTTCAAGGACACGTCAGGCCCGTCGATGAACATCCTGATCAAGCTGATGTCCATCGTCTCGCTGGTCATAGCACCTTATATTTACGGCATCGGACAATAAGGCAGGTTTTTTATACACATGAAAGCGGCCGATCCGAATCTCTCGGATCGGCCATTTTTCTGTTCATTGGCTCATTCCGCCGGGTATGTCCTCAGAAACAACCCGGCGATACTAACCGGCATTTCCGCGAAGCAGGGTAGCCCTTAGGGCAGTTTCCACGGGACGATTTCCCAACCAGACCTTCAACACCGATTGGAAAAACAACGGCCACCGATCCGGCCGCCGACCTCGCGGTTATTCAACATGGTTCTCAGCCCGGTGCCGGGGACCCAGTCCAAGGTAATGACGTCACCCTTCTTGAACACTGTCACCGCATTGAAGGCCCCCGTGAATTGTATCGTGGAAGACTGTATCTTTGCTCTCTCTTCCTCTGTGGTATTGGCGTTCAAAGCACTTGTGAAACTCTGGCCGACGTCTGAACTAGACATATCGCGGAGCATGACTATCCGAAGCCTTTTTGCTCCCGGGAGACTCAGGGCGTCTGCCGTCGAAGTTACGTTCTTGCCGAGGTACAAGGCCGCGACATAGGTCTTGAAAGCGGCCCTGGTACGAACGCCCGCACCGTTCAGCATTAGATTCTCCCCTCCGACCAAAGCGGCCCGATCGACGGCAACGCCGGACACATTTACCGGCCCGATTTGCGAAAGGCCGGCCACGTTGAGAATACAGATCAAAGCAAGTGAAATGAGTGTAGGTTTTAGCATAAAGATGGAGATAGTAGGTCAATATTGTTCATAAACAACTAAATGAAAGATCGGCTGTCGCTGAAACACCGCATTCCTGAAAGTATGCTTGTTCACTCGGACAATAGCCCGATAAATCTGTCGAAAAGGTATCCAGAATCGTGTGGGCCGGGTGCTGATTCAGGATGATACTGAACCGAGAAAACAGGCAATGTCTTGTGACGAAGGCCGGCGACAGTGTTGTCGTTGAGATTGATGTGCGTAACTTCAACATCCGCCGGCAGCGATTCGGGATCGACCGCAAAGCCGTGATTGTGCGACGTTATTTCGACTTTTCCTGTTGTCAGATCTTTGATCGGCTGATTGCCGCCGCGATGGCCGAATTTCATCTTGAACGTCGTCCCGCCGAACGCTTGGCCGATCAGCTGATGTCCCAAGCAAATGCCGAACATCGGTTTTTGCGATGCTGCGAGTTTCCTTATCTCTTGGATAACCTTGCTCATCGACGCAGGGTCGCCCGGGCCGTTTGAAAGAAAGATGCCGTCCGGCTCTAAGGCAAATACTTCTTCCGCAGGCGTATCAGCCGGAACGACCGTTACGCGGCATCCGCGGCGGGCGAACTCACGCAGGCTGTTGGTCTTCACTCCGAAATCGTAAGCGACAATATGATGCTTCGCTTCCGACGCGGAAGGAAATTCAAATCTCTCATCTACTGATACCTCGGTTGCGAGTTCACGGCCTTTCATTTCGGGCGTTGTACGAACTCGTTCGAGCAGACTGCTTTGATCAAGATCAACCGTCGAAATGCCGGCACGCATGGCGCCTTTGTCGCGAATGTGCCGAACGAGGGCTCGTGTGTCGATATTCTCGATGCCGACGATCTTGTATGCGTTGAGGTAATCCTGCAGCGAGCCGGTGGCGCGATGATTTGAATATATGCGGCTCGCTTCGCGGACAACGAAACCGGTGGCCCATGGCTTTCGCGATTCCACGTCTGTCTCGTTCACGCCGTAGTTGCCGATCAGCGGATATGTCATACAAACGATCTGCCCGGCATAGCTCGGGTCAGTCAAGATCTCTTGATAGCCGGTCATTGACGTGTTGAAGACCATCTCGCCAAACGTCTCACCCTCAGCACCGAACGAAGAGCCAAAAAATGCCCGTCCATCTTCGAGGACGAGCAGTGCTTTTGCATTATCTTTCATTGGCAGGAAAGATTTTACAGCAAATCCGCGGCGGTCTGAAATCACCGCTCGCCATTGCGCATCGAGCGTTTATCTACTGGCTTTACGGGAATGTCGGGGTCATATTCGCCGTGTTCCAGAAATCCCACCTTCGACGGGCGCCAATAACGGAAGAACGCTTTGCCATAGATGTATTTTTCCGGCACGAGTCCCCAATATCGCGAATCGGACGAATTATCCCGATTGTCGCCCATGACATAGAAATGATGGTCCTCGACCAACTTCGCCGGAGCATTGGGGGTCGTGGTGTTGTAGTCGGAATCAAGATAGCTTTCGGTCAATTCGCGTCCATCAACGTAAACCTTGCCGTTCCTCAATTCTACGGTCTCGCCCGGCAGGCCTATTACGCGTTTTACATAGCTTTTGTCAGGGTCGTTAGGAAACCAAAACACAACGATGTCGCCGCGTTCGATATGTCCCCAGCTGACGCTTTGCAGCTTGTAATAAACGAGCTTGTTCACGAGCAGCCGCTCACCGTCTTGAAGCTGCGGAAGCATCGACGTGCCTTCTACGACGACAGGTTGAATAAAGAATACCCCGAGCAGAATGAAAACAACGATTATCAGAAAAATATCGCGCAGCAGTCTCAAGCCCTCAGTTAGCAGACCCTGACGCGATTCTCGGGCAATGTGCGTAACGGCTATGTCACGATCGTCATTTGCCGCGATGAAGCCGAATTCGGTTTTGTTTTTCCGCCCGAGGTCGAACATAATTTACCCGCCCGCTTAGTGCAGGCAATTTCTTATCATCCGACCGCCGAACGGCATTTGTCAAAGGAATTTTGGAAATGAACGAAGCTATCCGCGATCAATTTGCCACGACAAAAAATCTCGCATACCTAAATAGTGCTGCAGTTTCGCCGCTGCCGCAGAACGCGGTCGATGCCGTGCTTTGGCAGCTGCGGGACGTTGCGGAAAACGGCACGCTGCACTATCAGAAATGGGTTGAAACAAAAGAACGCTGCCGCAGCCTTGTCTCGGAAATGCTGTGTGTACATGCCGAACAGGTCGCATTTGTCCGGAATACGTCAGACGGCTTTGCAAGTATTGCGAACGGGCTTGATTGGTCGCACGGCGGGAATATAGTCACTTTCGCCGAGGAATTTCCCGCGAATTACTACGCTTGGCGGCGTCTTCGCGACGAACTCGGCATAGAACTTCGTATCTGTCCGGCACGCAGCGACGGCGGTTTCGACCACGGCGAGCTTATCTCTTTGATCGACAGCGAAACAAAGGTCGTCGCAGTCAGCGCCGTCCAGTTCGGCTCCGGCTTTCAGGCCGATCTCGAACGCATCGCCCGTGCGGCACACGCGGTTGATGCTTTGTTTTGTGTTGACATCATTCAGGCATTCGGTGCAATGCCGCTCGATCTGCCTGCACTCGGCGTCGACGCGGCGTGCGGGGCGAGCCACAAATGGCTCTGTGCTCCGGAAGGTGTCGGAATTATCTATCTCTCGGACAAAGCACGCGAAAGAATTCGCCCGACGCTGATCGGCTGGATCAGCGTGGAAGAACCATGGGACTTTGAAGCCCGTGAACAGCCGCTGCGGCCGACGGCTCTTGCATGGGAAAGCGGAACGGGCCCGGCGTCACTATTCTATGGCCTTGAACAGAGTCTGCTGCTGCTCCGAGATGCCGGAGCAGAAAATATTCGGTCACATCTGTTCCAATTGGGCGACCAACTTTGTCGCGGGATCGAAGGAAAACCTTATGAGGTCGTGAGTTCGCTTAAGACCAGCGAACGTTCGCAGATCCTATGCATTAGGCACACGAACGGCATTCCGGCACACAAGATCTATCGGCATTTGGAAGAACGACAGGTCATTGTGTCCGCTCGGAGCGGGCGTCTGCGCATTTCGCCGCACTTCTACAACAATTCCGAGGATATCGACGCGTTGATCGACCTGCTTCCTGAGTCGTTGTAATTAGAGTGTTATTTATCGATGCCGTGTTCCGGCTCCGCTGTAAGTCCGTCGAGATTTAGCCTCGTCATTCCGCCCGCGTCTGAATGCGCGGTCATCCTCGCCCGCCGGCGATCAGAGGACTGGAAATAGGCGGCTCCAACAATGATACCGATCATCACTGCAAGACCGAGCCCCATTACAATGAAGAGGACCGTAGAGACGAAAATGTCCCTCGTCGTCAGCACAAAGGCCCGCTCCGGGTCGATCTGAAACGGATTCTCGCCCAGCCACTGAACTTGCTTTTGATACTTGATCTCGTCCAGAAGAGCTTCTGCGGCCCTTGAATTCGACGCATCGAAGACAAAGGCGTTGTAGTTGCCGACGCGTCGATAGAAGGTCGAACCGTCGTTGTTGGCAGCGAGTTCAGCCAATATTTTATTGTCGGCATCCACCGAAGCCTGCGGGGTCATGAACTCCACGATAAGCAGTTTTCCCGGTTCGTATGCCGCGGCAACCGCCTCCGTGCCGGGAATGAACTCCAGATGGCGAAAGACCGGACGATCGCCGAGCGCGGCCCTCAGGTCATCGACATTGGACACGAAGATCGCAGAATCGATCACCGCCTCCCAATTCGGCAGGTGCTTCATCAGGACCGGAGTTCCGTCATTTTCTGAGTATTCACGGCTCTTGAAACGAGGTGTCGCCGAAGGCTGGGCAAGTACGGCCGCCGCTAAGAATGCTGCCGCAAAAAGGGAAACTGCCAATAACCGAACGGCGTTGTGCATATGAGTTCTCGCACGAAAACCACGGTACGGTAAAGGTGCGGAAAATAGATTCTAGCACCTGAAGCCGTTATTTAGCAGAGCATTGGCGGAACATACCAAATCGTGTAGCGGCGCGCGCTCTTCGTCGGCAGACAGCGTTCTGAATCTATGTTTTGATGTTTCTCGAAATAACGAGTATGTCTGTAAAAACGGAACTTTACGAAGATTTTGACGTGTTTAAGGGCATTGGACCCAGGCGACGGAAGTTATTGGCACGGCATTTGAGATATACCTTGGTGGGAGGGAAAACAATGACCACAAATACGTTGAATTTTCCGGTTTTTCACAGTCCTTCAGGTGTCGATGCCGACACGGTACACTTTGCCGCCGAAAAGGCTCCGGCCCCGATAGGCAAGATCGATGACCTGACGCTGACAAGGCTCGCATCCGGTGGCGACATGGCCGCCTTTGAAGAGATCTATCGCCGGCATCATCGTCGAGTGTATGCGATCTGCCTGAGGATGCTGCAGAACACGAGCGAGGCCGAAGACCTCACGCAAGACGTCTTCATACAGCTTTATCGAAAGATATCCAGTTTCCGCGGAGACTCGGCCTTCACAACGTGGCTGCACAGAATGACCGTCAATCAGGTACTGATGCATTTCCGCAAGCGGAATGTGAAGTTTGAAAAGACGACCGAGGAAGGCGAAACGCCGGAACAGATCGTCTCGGGTACGGCGAATCCGGACAGGATGCGCATCGTAGACAAGATCGCTCTCGAGAACGCTATCGCCCAGTTGCCGGAAGGCTACAAGAACGTCTTTTTACTGCATGACGTTCAGGGTTTTGAGCACGAAGAGGTCGCCAGAATACTCGGATGCTCAGTGGGCACGTCAAAGTCACAGCTTCATAAAGCTAGGCTGAAACTGCAGAAGCTGCTCAAGAAAAAGGCGAATCCGCGTCTTGCGAGCGTCCACGCGTAGAACAAGTTGCAGGTTGGTGCCAAAGGGCTTTCCGAGAGGTTCGGAAGGCCCTTTCTATTTCATCAGATCCCGCGGCCGATAGATCGCGGATAGTTTTCCGGTTCGGCTGTCAACATCGCCCCAATTTTCGATGTCGAGCTCAATGACAGCGAGAGCGGCGGTCTGCAACGGCTCGAAAACATCCGTCAAATAATAAACAAGGCCCTCGAGTCCCGGATTGTGGCCGATGAGCAAAGCGGTCATGTATTCTTCGTCTATCTGAGAAACCACGCCGACAAGAGCGTTCGCGCTTGCCTCATAAATTTTCGGATCAAAGATCGCATCACCGGAATACTCCATCGCCTCTGCGACTAGTTCGGTCGTCGCACGTGCCCTCGCAGCGGGCGACGAGACGATGACCTCGGGCGTCAATCCGTTGTCGGCAATGAACTTTCCCATGAATAGGGCAGTCCGTTGTCCGCGGTCATTGAGCGGACGCTCAAAGTCTGAAAGTGAATCATCGTCCCAGCTTGATTTCGCGTGCCTCAGCACGAGCAGCTTCTTCATATTCCCGCGATTCTACAGTTCGTTGTGTCAAAACGGCAATCCATTGAGATAAAATCATCGTTTGGCCGCCGCACAACATACTTTTTGGAGGAATGTCGTCTCTGAACGCTGCATCGCTTGTTAACCTGACAGGATTTTCGCTCGGCCTTGCCCTTTACGGCATGCTGGCGATGATGGTGCTGCGCCATCGCCGCGGCGGCCTGGGGAACACCGGCATTCTGCTGCTGATAACTGCGGCACTGGGCATTTTGTGGAATGCTGGCGAACTGTATGCGTTTGCTCAAGCGGATCTCGGGTTGAGAACGATGCCGCCGATATTCGCAGCGATCGCATTTTCAGCGCTCGGCTTTTTGCCGTCGGTAGTTGTCCATTTTGCCGGTTCGGAATCTGACAAAACGAACCGGCTAACATACCTTGCATACGCCATCAGCACCCTTGCCGCGTTGCTTCATGTAGGCGAGGCCTCTACGGCCGGCAGCGTTCCGTCCGACCTTGCTTTCACGGTGCTTGCGGCCGGGTCGTTGGTGCTCGCGGCGGCGATCTTCATATTCAAGCTGCACCAGACCCTGGAACGCAAGGCCATTTGGGCGGCGGCCTTGCTGGTCTTTGCGGCGTCGGCGCTTCATTTGGGCGGCGAAAAGGAAACGACCTATTGGTATGTCGAGCTTTTCGCACATCAGTCGTCATTGCCGATCGCACTTGCAATTCTCTATCAAAACTACCGCTTCGCTTTCGCTGATCTTTTCCTGAAGCGCGCCATATCGCTGATGATGCTCGCGTCCGTCGCCGTCGCATTTTATATTTTCGTCGCCGTGCCGGGACTGCGTTATCACGAAACGCACGACCGCGACGACGTACTCGCTGCGGGACTGATCATAGGGCTGTGGGTCATTACGGCCCTAACATATCCGGCGATCTACCGCGCGGCTTCGTGGTTCGTCGATGCGGTGATCTTGAAACGCGCCGATTACTCAGAATTACTCAGAACCATATCTACCGAAATGGACTTGGCGCTTTCTCAGGACGTAGCGACGGCAGCGGCCGCCTCGCACATCAGCCGAACACTCGCTGCCGATCACTTTGAAAGCCACCTTACTGACGAACGGACCGACGGGGTCGATATCGTACAAAACACCTTGGATTCTGTTTCCGTCATTGTTCCGACGACGGAAGAACCGCATCCTGTTCTGGAATTTCGAGAACTCGCCGGCGGCAGGCGTCTGCTTTCGGACGACGTGTCGTTTTTGGAGAGCGTGGCGTTCATCGTGGCACGCCGCATCGACGCTCTCAGGGTCGATCACGAACGCTGCGAACGCGAATTTCGCGAACAAGAATTCGTTCGCCTGGCAACCGAGGCGCAGTTGACTGCCCTTCGCTCACAGGTAAATCCGCATTTTCTTTTTAATGCTCTCACCACCATCGGCTATCTGATACGCTCGTCACCGGACCGAGCCTACGATACTCTGCTGCGGTTAACGCAATTGCTTCGCGGCGTGTTGAAAACGACCGGTGAATTTACAACGCTAGGCGAAGAGATAGGGATCATCGAAAGCTATTTGGACATCGAGCGTGCCAGATTTGAAGAACGGCTTGCGGTGACGATAGACATCGCCGACGAGTTACGAAAGATCGAGATACCGTCGCTTATCCTACAGCCGTTGGTCGAGAACGCAATTAAACACGCGGTTTCCGAGAATCGCAATGGCGGCGCGGTCGAAGTAACTGCCCGTTTGTCGGTCGAAGCGCTCGTGATGAGCGTTTCAGACACCGGCCGCGGCGAGATCGCTGCGGTATCTGCAAAGACGAAAGGCGGCGTGGGCCTGGCAAATATCCGCGAACGCCTCGCCGCATATTATGACGACGCGGCGTCACTGGAACTCCGCGACAACCGGTACGGCGGCACAACGGCGGAGATAACGATACCTTTGGCTTCAACCGCCGCGAAAAAGGCTGCCTAAATTATGCAGAAACTGCGAGTTTTCATTGCTGACGACGAACGCCCGGCACGCGAATTCCTCAAAGCTCTGCTTTTAGAGCTGGGTGGCTGCGACGTGATCGGTGAGGCCGACAATGGAGCCGACGCGGTCGAACTGATAAAGACACTGAAACCGGACCTCGCCATTCTCGACCTGAAGATGCCGGCGATGTCGGGCCTCGAAGCTGTCCGACAATTGCGCAAAACGCAGATGCCGCTTTTTGCTTTCGCGACCGCATATGACGAATATGCGGTTCAGGCTTTCGAGCTGAACGCCGTCGATTATCTGCTGAAGCCTGTAGAAAAACGGCGGCTTGCGGAAACACTGAAACGCGCCGCGGATCGCCTGGAAACCGACGACTGGCGTTCCGCCGAAGCTGAGAAGTTAAAAAATGCCGCACGCGATTACAGCGATGCCGCCGCAAACAAACCGCTCTCACGTATTCCCGTAAAGGTCCGCGACGAGATAATTCTCGTGCCAGCCAACGACATCGCGTGTATCGAGGCCGACGGTGAATTGCTCCACATTACCACTACCGAGAATCGCAAGTTCATCATCAACTACCGTCTCAAGGACATCGAAGCACGGCTCGATGCAGACACTTTCATTCGGCTTTCACGCGGCGCTCTTGTCAATGTCAACACGATCGATGCCATCTCGCCGCTGCCGGGCGGTACGTATGCCGTCTCGCTGGCCAACGGGCGCGAGATAGCCTCCAGCCGGCTGCAGTCGCGTATACTTCGCGAACGCCTTCTCAAGCTCTGACCACCCGTTGTTGTAAGATAAGAGAATGGGAATAAACGGACTTCTTCCGTATATCGCATGGCTTATCGCTTTGTCGTCGCTGGTCGGCAGCCTTTTTCTGAGTGAAGTGATGGAGCTGCCGCCTTGTGACCTTTGCTGGTATCAGCGGGCGGCGATGTATCCGCTGGTCTTCGTTATTGCGACAGGCATCGTTCTTAAAGACGCCCGAATGAAGCTTTACGCCTTACCGCTGGCTATTGCTGGACTCTCGATCGCGATCTATCACAACCTCTATTATTATGGCATCATTCCGGCGGAGATCACGCCCTGCACCGAAGGCGTCCCGTGCAATGCTGTCCAGCTTGAGCTGCTTGGTTTTATCACAATTCCGCTAATGAGCCTGGGAGCTTTTGTCGTGCTAACTGCGTGTTTGTTAGCCTATAAGCAAGAGAAGATCTAAATATGGGTAAAGAGATAAAGATACTTGGGCTGCTGCTGGTAATCGTTATCATCGGCGTTTTTCTGGGCTCGAACTATTACAAGAGCAATGTAACCGAAAAGGCAAAGACCGATGACAGAGTAAATCCTTTCCTTATCCGCGACGACAGCCCGACGCTCGGGCCTGCGGATGCTAAGGTGACGATCGTCGAATTCCTCGACCCCGAGTGCGAAGCATGCGCTGCATTCGGACCGACCATCAAGAAGATGATCAAGGAATACGAACCGAACGTTCGCCTGGTCATCAGGTATATGCCATTCCATCCCAGCTCGCTGATGGCGGCGAATTTCCTTGAGGCAGCCGGCGAACAAGGCAAGTACTGGGAAGCTCTCGACCTGATATTCGCCAAACAGAGTGAATGGGGCGAAATACACGGCGCACCTCCGGGGACGAAACAGCCTGACGCAAAAGCCGCCTTTGAAAGATTTACGAAAGAACTGGGTCTGGACATCGAGAAGGTCGACTCCGCGATCAAGGAAAACCGTTTCGGGTCAAAAGTGGACCGCGACAAGCAGGACGGCCAAACCGTCGGAGTTCGCCAGACGCCCACGATCTTCGTCAACGGCCGTAAGATGAACCGCCTATTCGAAAGCGAGCTTCGCTCAATGATCAAACAAGAATTGGAAAAGAACTAGGTACTTTTTTCCAACATCGATCGACGGCGCGGGCAGCAGTGATGACTTTTCACGCTGGCGACGTGTTTTTTGCACCATTCATTCCCCCAAATTTGCCATTCATTGAATTGAAAGATCATGGTGGAGATATCCGCGTAAAATTTTGCTTTTGTTCTCGTAAAGGAAACAGAAGCTTATGAGATCCATCAAGGGTGTTTTTGCAATTATCCTTCTTTCTTGCGTTTCGGCTTTTGCACAGACCGGCTCCATCAGCGGGACGATCACCACTCAGATCAACGGTCAGCCGCTAAGCGGTGTGTCGGTCCAGATCAGCCAGCTCAGGATCAGCGTCGAAACAGATGCTAACGGACGTTATAAATTTACAAACGTTCCGAACGGCCGCTACACCGTCATCACGCACAAGGACGGATTCTCCGATCAGACACGCTCGGTCACAGTTTCGGGCAATGCGTTGACAAAGGTCGACTTTGCGATGAGCATCGGCTCAATACGTGAGGAGGTAACTGTATCAGCGACAGGCAGCGAAGAATCGGTCTTCGAGACGGTCAAGTCCGTCAACGCTGTCGGCAGTTTGCGTATCGCAGAACAGGCAAGCACGTCGGTCGGCGAGATATTGGACAAGGAAGCCGGCGTCGGAAAGCGTTCGTTCGGCCCCGGCAGTTCGCGGCCCGTGATCCGCGGTTTTGACGGCGATCGTGTTCTCGTCCTTCAGGACGGTGTGCGAAACGGATCCGTCGGTTCTCAGTCGGGCGATCACGGCGAGCCTGTGGATGCACTCGGCCTGGAACGGCTTGAGATCATTAAAGGCCCGGCAACGCTGCTTTACGGCTCGAACGCGATCGGCGGCGTTGTCAATGCGGTAACTACCGATGAGGACGATCCGCATCCCGGACTTCGCGGCTATTTCACAACGCTCGGCGGGACCAACAACAGACAAGGCTCTGTCTCAGGAGGCGTCGAATACGGTTGGGATAAATGGGTTTTGAAAGGCCACGGCACCGGCATGCGCGAGGGTGATATGAGAACGCCGCTGGGCCGAATTCCGAATTCGTCGTCACGTTCTTTCGGCACGGGCGGCAGCCTCGGCTATTTCGGCGACAAAGTATTTCTCAGCGGCTCGTACAGCTATGACCGCCGACGTTACGGCATTCCATATGCCGCACTTTTCGAAGAGGGCAAGCTGCTCGTGGACGACGATGGCGACCCTTGCGTGACAGACGGCAAAGGAAAAGGTGATTGCCAATACGACCCGTTCGCTATTCAGCGTTGGTTCCGGAATGAGCTTCCCGAAACTCCGGACGAAGAGATCGACATCGCTATGCGAAGCCACAATTTTCGACTAAAGGGCGGTTTCCGCGATGTCGGCGGAGCCATCAGCCGCGGCAATTTTTCCGTCAACTACACACGTTATCGCCATAATGAAGTTGAAACGGAGGATGGCATCGACGAGGTCAAAACGCGATTCTACAACGACACCTTTTCCTATCGCGGTTTCTTCGAACAGGCAAAATACAAACGGCTTTCGGGACGGTTCGGATTCGAGGGGTTCACCCGAAATTATCGCGTCGAAGGAGCCGAGGCCCTGATCGACGGCCGCGTCCGCCAGAACAACTTCGCCGCGTTCGGGCTGCAGGAAATTGACTTTGACCGCGTCGCACTGCAGTTCGGCGGGCGCATCGAAACGAACCGTTATTCGCCGGAAAACCTTTCTGAATACTTCAAACGCAACTTCACAGGCTTCTCAGGCTCAGCGGCCGCACGTTTTCGCCTTTGGGAAGGCGGTGCCTTCGTTGCAAGCTTTACCAGCTCATATCGCTCACCGGCACTCGAGGAGCTTTACAACGACGGCCCGCATATCGGCACCGTCACGTATGAAGAAGGGAACCAGAACCTAGCCCGCGAGCGTTCGAACGGCGTCGAATTCAGTCTTCGCCACCGCACAAAACGCGTACGTTTGAACAGCAGCTTTTTCCACTATCGCATCGACAATTTCGTATTCCTGAAATACGTGGACAGTGACGGCGACGGACGCATCGACGTGGACGACAATCTGCCGGTCGCGGAATTTGATCAGGAAAATGCCTCATTTACGGGCGCCGATGCCTCGCTGGATGTTGACGTAAATTCGTGGATGACGCTATTTGTAAATGCAGACACAGTTAAAGCCGAGCTGCGCGACAACCGAACTCGGCTGCCGCGTATCACACCGGCGAGGATGCGTTTTGGTGCTGAAATGCGTTACAAAGGCCTTTCGCTCCGACCCGAACTGCAATTGACGGCAAAGCGGACGCTCGGCAACGTGTTTCCGCTGGAAACCGCAACCGATAGTTACGCATTGGTGAACGTCAACGGATCGTATACTATACTTCGCGGACGCGCGGCCCACACGCTTTTTGCCGGGACCACGAATCTCGGCAACAAGCTGTATCGCAACCATCTTTCCTTCATAAAGGATCTGATACCCGAGCCCGGCCGCGGGTTCCGATTTGGATATTCGGTCAGGTTCTTTTAGGACGGTCTTCATACTTATGAACGGGCCGCGTGATTCGCGGCCTTTTCTTTTCTATAATTGAGGAAAATGATATCGGGAGGCTTTTTATGAGGACTGAAACGCTTACTTTTGACACCGCTAATGGCGCTACGAGCGCATATATTGCGATGCCCGACGCCGACACCGACAAGGCCGTCATTCTGATCCACGAATGGTGGGGGCTGAACGACCACGTCAAAGATATCGCCGGCCGCTATGCGGACGAAGGCTTCGTCTGTATCGCTCCTGACCTCTATCGCGGAGTGGTGACAAAAGACCCCGAAGAGGCATCGCGGCTGATGCACGGCCTTGCGGTCGAAGACGGCCTCGATACTATCAGGCATGCCATCGAGGCGGCCAGAGTCGCCTACGGAATAACGCATTTCGGCGTCACGGGCTATTGTATGGGCGGTACTTTTGCGTTGCGTGCTGCATGCGAACTTGAAGGAGTCAGCGCCGCGGCTCCTTTCTATGGAGATATCCCTGATGACAGCGTTCTGGAAAAACTGACGGTGCCCACCATTTTTGTTTCCGGAACTCGAGACGCATGGATCACGCCCGAAAAGGTAGCCGGACTGGAAGATTCCGCGGCACGATTCGAACTTCCGGTCACATCGGCCAAGTACGACGCCGATCACGCGTTCTTTAATGACACGCGTCCTGAGGTTTATGACGAAACCTCTGCCCGCGATGCATGGGCTCTGGTGACCGGACATTTCAAGGATCGGCTCTGATCATGAGCTGATGCTATAGAAAAAGCCGGGCCCGATCATCTTCGGCCCGGCTTTTATCAAATATTTCGATTGACTCAGCGAACTACCTCGATGTCTTCGAATAGGTCGTCCAAGATCTCCGAGATCTCCTCAGCGTCCTGCTTCAATTTCCTTGTTTGTTTTACACGGTACATTCCGGCATCCGCCTTTTGTATGGTGTCCTCGATATCTGAAAGGCTAGTGAAATTTTCGAAAGCGTGCGATACGCAAATTGTCATCGGATAGGGAACGCCGTCGATTGTAATGCCCTTCAGGATCTCCTCGACCTTTCTCATCCGCACGGTTGCAGCCTCGGCGCTGATGCCGATCATCAAAACAAAGAACTCATCTCCGCCCCAACGGAATATCAGATCTTCGCTTCGGACCAAGTCCCTAATTGCCCTGACAACGCTGCGTATTACCGCATCGCCGACAGCATGCCCAAACTGATCATTGACCTCTTTCAGATCATCAATATCGAAAAATCCAAGACACCCGTGCAGTTCTTTGCCTTCGTTCCCTTTTCGGTTGAGATATCCGTAGAACGCATGACGGTTCAGTGCCGTGGTCAGTGGATCGATATGTGCAAGTTCCTCGAGCTTTTCATGCGCCTTTTTCAGCTTTTCGTTAGCGACCTTTGCATCGTTAAGAACCTGCTCGAGAAGGACTATCACCATACCGAAGCCAAGCAGGATCTGTAGAACGAGGTCGACCACGGAGTTATATTCCGAAAGCCCGACGCTTATGACCGCGTAGTTTCGAAGTGCATAATCCGCAAAATAGTGTGAAAAATCCAATACCAGCAACCCTAAGGCCACGAGCATCACTTTCCAGCCGAATGTCTTTAGCTTGGTCCTCCAAAGAGTAGAAAACGCTACGGCAAAAAACCCTGCGACCAGAAGAGAGTGAGTATTGATCACCAGGTTCAGCTCATTCCCAAGAAATGGCAGTCCAAATGCCAACAATATGAACGGAAGAACAAATATCTCGCTGAGAACGCCCTGCCTGCCGTCTTGAGAGAGGCTTCGGCAGCCCAACACTAACAGGTAGCCGAAAATATACTGAGAGAGAAAGAAAAATCCGAGGAGCTGCAGAGAGTATTCCTCGTAGCTAAAAGCAAGGCGAAGACAGAATAGTGCGAAACATTGGAAAAGCCAGGCGTTTGTCCAATGGCGCAGAGCAGGCACGTTGATCGAACGCCGCAGAAACAGCGTCAGGAGCGTGATAAGAGCCACGCCGGCGATCTGAATTATCAGGCCTAACTTTGAGTCCATTTCACCTGTAGAAAAATATCTGCCGTTCTAACGAGCGGCGGGAGGAAAAGCAGAAGCTTTGCGGTGAGTGCGGGAGCTCACTTCTTAATCTTACGGCAAGGATGACAACGATGTCTAGTCATTTTTCAACAGTGTTGATAATTCTTTAGCAATTGGGAGCGAGGAGCGCGCCCCGATGCCGCGGCATTTCAATGCCGCAACGGCATTCGCCGACCTGGCACATCCGGCGATGTCATAACCCGAGACAATTCCAAAAATAAATCCTGCACGAAACGCGTCGCCCGCACCGGTCGTGTCCTTACAACCGCCCGGCACCGGAAATGCCGGTGATTCGATGATCCCGTCGTCGCACAAAAACATAGAGCCTTTTGCTCCGAGTGTGATGCCTGCGATCGTACATCCAAACTTTTCTCTTATCTCTTCGAGTCCCCGTTGGGGGTCGCTTTCGCCGAATGCAGCACATGGAAAACTGTCGGAAACGATGCAGACGTCAACAAGCGGCAGAAGCAACTCATGGCCTCCAGTCGGCGAATCGATATCAATCGTTACAATGGCACTAGCCGTACGTGCGGCTTCTGCCATCATCACCGCTGCGTCAAGATCGTGCGGTGTGAGATGCAAGACCCTTGCTTCAGCGGCAAGTTCAACGGGCACCGCGTCCGCAGGGAAATTTAGTGATGCTTCCCGCTTCCAGAGTATCGTCCTTTCTCCGCTGTTGTTATCGACGATTATGAACGCTGATTGAGTGCGGGCATTTTCGATAATACGGCTGAAAGAAACATCAACACCTTCTGCGGAAAGCGAGCTCAAACCAAGTTTTCCCTCTTCGTCATCTCCGAAACTCCCCGCGTACGCCGTTCTCAGGCCAAGCCTGCTCAGCCCGACCATGGTTGATGCCGCTTCGCCGCCGGCCAGTCTTTGATGGGAGATGAACTCTTCCTTGCTGTTGAATTTCGGATAGGAATCTACAACGATGATGTTATCAACTGCATTCGAACCACATCCAACGACATCGTATCGGCGGTCGGCCGGCAGTTCGAACAAGGGTTTCATACGATAGAAAGTATCGCGCTCAAATTTCCGTCTTGCCAAATTCAGCCCGCAAAGGTTAGATTTATAACTGTCGTTGCAGTGAGCTGTCTGGCCAAGGCTGCATGTCATTTTTTCTTTCTTTCACGGAGAAGTCTTACAATAATGCCTACCTCTATTTGCCCGGAATGTGATGAAGAAGTTTATGTCGATGCCGAAGTCGAGCAAGGCGATATCGCGGAATGCGAAGAGTGCGGAGCCTCGCTTGTCGTTGTCGGCCTCGATCCGATAGAACTCGACCTCCGTGCTGAAGAGGACGAAGACCGTCTCAACGACGACTTTGACAGCTACGATTTTGACGACGCCTCCTAAGTAGATCGCATTCGTCGAATTCGGTCAGATTGACAGGTTTCCGCCGGGAAACACGTCTTTTTGACACGTCGTAATACTCTCCTTTTCCCTCTTGATCCATCAAAAAGCCGTTATTTAGAAGGGAATCTGTTGTGCCGCATTAGTGGCACGAGAATTGATCTTGACCAATAGGCCGCATCTCCCTCGTTGTGCCGGCCCCGGTCTCTCCCGACTTCAGTTGATCGTAATGGGAATCAGCATTATCAAAGAAAACACATCCGAACTTGCAGGCTCTGCGGCCGCTGTATTGATCCTGTCCAGTTTTGCCGTTCTTTTTTTCGGCTGGCTCGCATTGTTGATCACCATCCCGCTTGGAGCTCTGGGATTATGGTCATTCGCAGCGAACCGAAAGATCCTGGCGGAAAAGACCACGCAACTTGGACGTGCCAATGAGATACACCTGGCAACGGTTGAGGCACTCGCAACCGCCATTGATGCCCGTGACCAGATCAGCGTCGGACATGTTCGTCGTGCTCAGATCTATTCCCTCGGACTCGGAAGATTAATGAATGTCTCTCCCGAAGAAATGGAGGCGTTGAGGACAGGTGCATTGCTTCATGATATCGGCAAACTGGCGGTCCCGGACCATATCCTGAACAAACCCGGCAAACTCACGCCGGCTGAGCTGGAGAAAACAAAGATACATTCGGTCGTTGGAGCATCTATTCTCGAGAAGATCGGCTTTGATGTGCCGGTGGTTCCAACGGTCAAATACCATCACGAATGTTGGGACGGCTCCGGCTATCCCGACGGTTTGAAGGGCGAAGCGATACCGCTGACAGCCCGGATCCTGACCGTCGCTGACGCTTATGACACCTTGCGCGGAACACGTCCGTACAGGCCCGCGATGTCACGTGAAAAAGCCCGCCAGATAATGCAGGCAGAAGCCGGCACCAGGTTCGATCCTCAGATCGTGGCTGTCCTGCTGCGGCATCTTTCGGCACTTGAGGACGATATCGCACAGAGCGGGCTGGCGTACGATGACGCTCCGGGAAATGTCCCCAAATCGA
Organism: Acidobacteriota bacterium; assembly: GCA_016700075.1. NCBI lineage: Bacteria > Pseudomonadati > Acidobacteriota > Acidobacteriota bacterium. Next base: position 1,905,146 of record CP065000.1, read on the forward strand.
AAGACGACGAGTTCGTCGAACAGATAAAAAGGGCAAACCGCGAGGTCTTCAATTTATATGAGCTTGCCCGGGAATTCAGTATTACGGTTACACCGCAGCAAACGCTGCAGCTTTTTTCGCGAAAGCTGAGGGAGTTCGTTCCGTTCGATACCTGTGCCCTTTTCCTGCTCAATGATGACAAAGAATCGGCCTCGGCGGCACACGTCGAGGGACTCAACGCGAAACGGATATTGAAGATGCAGGTCAAGGTCGGCAAAGGTGCAACGGGTTTTGCACTTAAGAATATGGAGACCGTTGCGAATGTCGACCCCGATCTCGATTTTTATACGACCCGACCGGACCTTACTCAACTGTACGGTACCCTCGCCTCGGTTCCGCTTATCTCAGGCGAGGAGATCATCGGTGCCGTGACCATCTACTCACGGGAACTGAAATCTTATGCGGAAGAACATCTGCGGCTACTGGACACGATCTCGCGCATAGCGGCTGATGCGATCGACAAATCGCTCGAACACAGCGAAGCGAAGATGCACGCGATGACCGACCCGCTGACAGGACTGCCGAATGCGCGGAGCCTTCAGGAACAGTTTGAAAAGGAGGTCGCGAGAGCTACACGGGCCGGTTCGAGTTTCCAATTGCTCATGCTTGACCTTGACGGATTCAAGACCGTCAACGACAACCTCGGACATAAGTTCGGCGACAAAATGTTGAAAGAGGTCAGTTCGGTCATTAAAGAACAGCTGCGCGACTACGACTTTCTCGCTCGATACGGCGGGGATGAGTTTGTCGCACTGGTTCCCGAAGCTGCGAATAATAACGTTGATGAACTCTGCGAACGTATTGAGAAGGCCGTCAGGCAATTTGAATTGGTTGTCGGAAAGTCAAAAGCGTCCGTAGGCGTCAGTTTGGGAAGCGCGGGATATCCGCGGCACGGCAGCACGTTCGACCAGCTCATTATCGCAGCGGACAAAGCGATGTATCTTCGGAAGATGGAACGAAAAGCGGCCGCGGGAATGCTGATCTCCGCAGAACCGATCCTTGACACACACCATTCAGAGCCGCCGATGCCGGATGATCCGAACCAAAGCCTTATCGTTGAACTGGATGAGACACATGTACTGGTGAGTTGAACAGCCGCTAGAATGCCTGCGAGAAACGGAAATGGATCTGGCTTTTCTTCAGAATGAAGTTTGCGGGCGGCGGCACGGCCTGCGGTATCAGGAATCGCGGCGGATTGAGCAAATAGCCATAGTCCACACCAAATTCCCCGCCTACCGGCGTTTTCAAACGTAACCCCAAACCCACGGAGTGTGTCCAAACCGCACGCTGGTTCGTCCTGACTATATCGCCCGGCGGCACCTCAGGCCTGCGGAAAATATCGGAAGGCTGGCGGAATACGTTTCCGCCGTCATAAAATGGCACCGCTCTGACTGAGTTTGAGACCTGTATTCTTGCTTCAAGATTCATGACCACCAGCGCATTACCGCCGAAAGGAATTGTAAACGGATCGAGCGTGACAGGTTCGCCGTTGCTGTTTCGAAATATCCCCTGCGGAATTATGACGACGCGGGGGCCTGCCTCCTCAAAATCAAACCCTCGAAGCGTATTCGCCCCGCCGGCAAAGAAGCGTTCGCTTATCGGCAGAAGGCCGTTCAGAGCGGTAAACTGCGGATCCGTAAAGCGGTTCGCATTGCTGAAAACATTCGCAACGCCAAGCAGTCCGCGGGCCGCCAATGTCGTATTCTTTGCTGCCCGGATGGTATAGAAATAGTTGACACCCGCTTGGAACTTATTGAACCCGATGTTCGCGCCGAGTTCCGGCAGCGAAACGTTGTAATCAGCGGTGATGTAAAAACCGTTGGTCGGGTCGCTTGCGTTGTACCGACATGGCTCAGTTGGGTCTCCCTTTGCGATGATCTCAAGGATCGTATATTTGATCACACAGTTTCGACGCGTGTCGCGAACGTAGGTCGCGCCGAATCCGGAAATTCGTGTTTTTCTGTCGGGTATCAGCAGGTCCTTGACCAGAAGGCTGCTGATATTGAACAGCCGAACATCCTCAAAACGATACCGTAGAAAAAGAATGCTTCGGCTCTTCAGGCTAATTGTGCGATTCGTTTCCGCAAAGAACGCAAGACGGTTGATCGTCGGGCTTCCTGTTCGGTTACCAAACTCGTCGATGGGATTTCCTTCCTCGTCCAAACGCTGCACAATGCCGAAAGTGCCTTTGTCGAATGCCGATCTGAAGAACCGGGTGACCGTCGTGTCTCGCTGGTAAAGCGCCGTGAATGTAAGCGGTGCAAAACGTTTCTTGCCGTCCAGCAGAAATCGCGGATTGGTAAAATCGACTTGTGCGAGCTGCTGACGTTGGCTGACGCGGAGCCTCGCTCCGCCTTGCCAAAGCCTGCCGAATAGATTGGAATGACGAAGGTCGAAAAACCCGCTGAGGCCGACATCCGTCGAAAAACCGCCTCCATATGCAAGCACTCTCGGTTTCTGTTCTGCGACGTCGACCACTACATCAGACACACGCGAAGTTGCGTCTACCTCGCCCGCAGGCCGCGGCGTGACCTCTACCCGTTCGAATGCATCGGTCGAGTAGAGGTTCTGTTCACTTGAATAGATGTCCGATGATCGAAGCAGCTCTCCCTCTTTAAAAGTGAGAGAATCAATGATCGCCTTCGATCGTGTCCGTTCATTTCCGGTAACGTACACTCTTCCGATACGAACCTGCTTCCCTTCGTTCTCGACGCGGAATATTACCTTTACCTCTTTTTCGTCGGTCGCGGCATCGTCCATGTCTTCCTGCAAAGAGCTGGTCACGCGTACATCAAAGTAACCGCAGGAGGCATAGTACTCGGTGATCTTTTGAACGGAGTTGCGGTTCCTTGCACGAGAGAGGTTCTTCCCTACGATCTCCGGAAGCTCTGACTTTAGTTCATCGTCCGAAAAGACCGTGTTCCCGACGATCTCAAAACTGTCAACCACCGTTGCCGGGCCGTCTTCTATCTGGAACGTAATTATCAAGGAATCGCCGTCGGGCGAGACGCCCTGCAGGACGCGTACCTGTGCCTCGCGGTATCCGAGTTCGAACATCAACGAACTCAAAGTCGCAGCGTCGTCCTCTAATAGAACTGTGCTGGTGAAACCCCGACCATAGCCGAAAAGCGGGAGAAAGCCGAGGAAGTTTGCCTCCTGCGAACCCAAGACACCCCTGACGTCGTCGATGGTAATGACCTTCGTCCCGCGTATCTGAATACGGTCAAGCGTTAACCGCCGGCCCAGATCTGTTCTGTACCTGACCGCTACTTTTCGGCCAAGAAGGTCCTCGCTTCCCAGGAAGGAGCACAAGAATTCACTTTCATTCGGCACCGCAACCCCGTCGGCATCTGCGAGCGGCGGATCGACAGAACATACCGGGACCACATCAACAAAGAAATAGCCGCGTTCCTGATAATAGTTTTCTAACCGCCTTTCGCCTTCGATTATGGCAGCGTAATCGAGAGTTCCTTCGCGGCTGACAGGCAGCAGACGCTCTTCCGAACCCGATGCCTCACGCACCTTGTCGGTCTCGATCTCGATGTTGACAGAGGGACCGACTCTGCCGGAGAGAGTAACGGATATCAGATCGGTGTCCGGATCGTAAACTATTCTGGGATCATTCAGCCGCGGCGCAAGAAATCCCTCCTTTTTCAGATGATCGCGAAGCCTCTCAACGTCCGAAGATAACTTTTGACGCGAGAAAGCCTCGCCCTTTGTGAGTTTCAAAAGCCTCACAGGTAATGGCTTCTCATAGCCCTCAATTTCAACCGCAAACGTATCGATACGTGATTGGGTCCCCGGCTTTACACGAAACTCGATGTCTTCGTCAGAAAGCTGTCTTGCCGGATTTCTTGAGTATTTTACATCCGACCTGTAAAAGCCCCGATCACGCAAATATTCGAGGATCTGAGTGGCATTCGACTGCAGCAGTTGCTCGGTGACGGCGGTCCCGGGACGCAGCAGATTCAGCTTGAAAAGTATCTCTTGTTCAGTTACTTGATCGCCGACATGAGGTTCGACACTGACCGTGACTCTGCCGGCACGGGCTTTCGGCTTGACCACAAATATTACCTCCGCACCGCCGCCCGTATCTATTGAAGCGAGTGCTCGAACATGATCTATCGGCCGCCGCCTGTAAAGAGCTTCGACCGATTCGCGGATCGCCGGTGCTGAGTATTGCGTGCCCACAAGTCCCGAAACTACGCTCTGCAGGTCATCGCGAAGTGACGGGTCGTCGCCGCCGTCGATACGTATCGTAACCGACGAGACCGTCCGGCCGTCCAACGATTCTTGTGCAGCGAGCGGCAGGACCGCTGCGAAAAAGAACGCCAATACGACCGCGCATCGAAGACCGCGCACCCTAATGGGAACGAAGTGAGTCAAAGCTCGAATGTCACGCCGCAGAATCAAAACCTTTTTCTCAGCCGCACCTCAAAACTAAAATTGTCGCGATTGCGCGTAACATTTGTCAGCGATCTCTGTTCGTATTGAGCGACAAATGACAGACGATTGGAGACCCTGTATTCGAAAGCCAGCACCTGATTCTGGTCCTGCGATAGGTTCGTCGAATAGGTCACACGCAAATTGTTATTTATCTGACGTCCGACCGTCAGCCTGGCGGCCGGGTTTGCCTGACGCCCCGAGATTATCGGGTCTATCTCAAAAACATTGAGCCCGAAAAGCTTGTCGGTCGCCTTTCGAACGGGAGTGTTGATGATCGAATCGGCAATGACCTCAGCCGCCGTGTTGATGCCGGTCTGTGCCAGGGTCGGTATGCCGCCGGCCGTGTTCGCCAGTGTACCGGTCGTTATCAGAGAAACAACGTCAGCCTGCGGAAGCGCCGGGCTGGAACGCACGTTAGCGACCAGAAGCTCCGTTTCTTTCAGCGGCCCTGATAGGTTGACATACACCTGATAGCCCGCGATGGTCGATTCGGCCTGAAGGTTGATGACGGGATCGATCCCCCTGTTCGGCGGAAATTCGAGAACTCCCCGCTGAACCTCATAACGGTCTTTTCGGAAGAGTATAGTGCCGCTGTTTGCCGTGATCCTTCCTGCTAAGATCGGATTTTCGGCATCTCCGGTCAGTACGAGGGATACCGACGCCGTAAGATCGGCGATATTATTTCGGACGACCAATGCGTCGCGTCCTTCGATGATCAGGTCGAAACGGATCGCACCCGCAGAACCTCCGCCCGACAGCACGGGGTCACGCCGCCCGCCGACCACGTTGGCAAGGTCAATGTCCCGCGAATACAGGCTCCGCTGTGCGAATACGCGTCCGGCTATCGTTGTTTCGATCGGAGCATCCGTTCTTCGACGGATGCCGGTTATCTCGAGATTTGCGTCACCGGTGGTAATGAAATCCTTCGGCAGCGGGACCGTAATGCCGTCACCTACGAGAGACAGCCTGTAAGCCTTTACTGAGAGCCCTTCCAAAATGCCGCCGCCCGAGGCAGTGAATTTTCCGCCGCCGAGATAACCTGTCGCCGATTCAAGCTCCACTTGATCGGATGTAAAGATCAGGCGGCCCTTGATGCGGTCAGCCGTGAATCTGTCGGACCCGATGAACGATGCCACGGAGCCGTTTACGATGTCGGCTGTTCCGGAGATCTTTGCGGTCCTGTTCGGCCCGATCAGAGTGATCTTAGTATCGGCATAGCCAGCAAAGAACGTATCTTTGACAAAAAGATTGACCAAATTCAGATTGACGCGGCCTTCGATCGCAAGGTTGTTGATGGCCGTTTCGCTCAGGGCCTTTGTCCCCGCTATAGCCATATTCGAGCCGCCCCCGGAAAATCGGGCTTTACCGACGTTCAGCTCGCGTGTATTGAAAGTGATGTTGATCGGCTCGACCGCATTAAGCGGCGTATCTCGTATCAGCAGTGCCAGTTGTGTGAAGTTTGCCGTTCCTTCAAGAGCGTCTGCAGAATACACGATCTCACCTTTGTCGTTGCGTGCCGCAATGTTGCCTTTGTATTCGACGCGGCCCGTCGCCGTTCCCGTGATCCCGAGGTCTTTCAGTTGCGGAATGAATGCCAGGAACGGGGCGATCGGACTGTTGTCGAATTCCGTGACCGCGGTGAAAGGCAGAGATTCATTGTTCAGATCGATCTCCGCTGCAACTACCTGCGGCCGGCCGCTGAGGTCCGCATTCACATTTGCGAACAACTTGCCGTCTTTTGTGCTTATCGCGATATCGGCACCGCCGATGGCTTCGCCGCCGACCTCAATCGAAGGAATGCGTCCATTGAACGTGACCTCGTAGGAACGTTTATTCCCATACGTGCCCTTTGCACTGCCCTTTCCGTCAACGCGGCCCGTGATGTCCGGAATACTGTCATTTCTCGGCAGCACCGCCAGGACCAGCGGAACAGGCACGGCGTTCGCGTCGATCTCGAGATCGAACTTCTCGGTCGCGCGGTCATAGTTTCCTTTTACGCCGAGTTTGCCGCTCCCGAGGGCTATCTCGCCTGCCGTTAGGTCGATCCGCATGCCTTCGAAACTTGCGTTCACCTTAAGCGAATCGAAATTTTGTCCGGCAATTGTGCCGTTCGCGGCCGCGATGTCTATCGAACCTTTTGCCGCATCGGGCAGCCCCTCCAGCTTTACGCTCCCGGTCGCCGCCCCGCGCAGGTCGCTGATCCGCTCAGGAAGTTCAAACGGCAAGGCGGCAAGCAGGTTGCCGGCATTGACGCCCTTGAGGTCCGCGGTTACCGCGATGTTGTTCTCGCCGGTGCGTGGAACCTTCACGCTGAACGTCGCCGAACCGCCGGTCGACTCACGAAGCAATCCATTCGTGACATTGAATGCCTCCGGCGAAAGAACATAGTCTGCCGTGACCGTTCCGATCTGCCGCCCGCGCATCGTCACATCCGCGAACATGGCCTTGCCTGATGCTGATGGATCGCTGATGCGGCCCTCGATCAATGCGTTAAGGTCCATTCGCCCGCGGGCCGATATATGCAGCGAATCAAGCTGTTCTTCAAGGGCAGGGGCAAGGCCGGTCACGCGGACGATGCGTTCTACTTCGGCGGCATTGGTTGACGAAAGCCGCAGGTCGAGACGCGTGTTGTTGTCACGGATATCGACTCGGCCATCAGCGACCATAAGGCTGTCCGCCGTACGGAAATATGCAGTATTAACGGTAAAGAGCCCGTTATCCGCATTCAGATCGAGCTTACCTTCCATAGGAACCAAGCCTCGATCGGCCGATCCGGCACTTGCCTCTATATCAGCGTTCACGGTACCTGATATCGACTTCCCGTCACGGCCCGCAAAGGTCAGGTCAACAGTCCCGTCAGTATTTCCTTCCACCGGTATCACCGAACCGGTCAACAGTGCCAACAATTTTGACGCATCGAGGTTCTCGAATCTGCCCTTTATCGCTGAACGATCCCGTGATGTAACGGCGATGGCCGCATCTGCCTCTAACCGTCCGCCCATGATCTCGGCGTCTATATCGTTGATCGCGACCGATCCGTTAGTAGCGACGATCTTTGCTTTGCCGGTGCCGAGATCGATATCGCCGACAAGGCCTCCGCCGAGCGTCATATCGGCCGAGGCCCGATATCGGCCGGACGGCTCAAGCGTGTAGATCGGCCGGCCAAATCTCACATTGCGAAGCTCACCGCCCTCCGGAAACGTCTCCGAACGGGTTACTGCCACTGTACCCGCATCAATATCATTTGTGGTCACCTGCAGCGTACCTCTGCGAACCGTAAGGCGAACGCCGCCTATGTTCATGCTGCCGAAAACGGCCGCGTCTGCGTCGATCTTTGCCACGCGAGCCTTATCGGCATAGACGGTCAGTCCTTCGCGTGTGTTCTGCATATCAATAGCGGGAATTTCAAGGCGGTCAACGCGTGCTGCAGCAATGAAAAGATTGTCCGCAAAGATACGTTCGGCACGAATATTTGTAACCGAGGGCTCATCGCGAAACCGAAATGTTGCCACGCTGAGATTGCTGGCCCGGTTTCCTTCAAGCTCTGCGGATGAGGCACGCAGGCCGTCGAGGTCAACATCGGTAAACCCATTCTTATGAAAAACGCGGACATTCGATCCGGTGACGTTCTGCAGTTTGTATTCGTCGGTCTCAAACACTGCCGTCTGCGCGGACGGTGCCGTTATCAAGGTTGAATCGTCCTTTACCGAAAACGAGAGCCCTCGTGCCCGAAGGTCCGAAAACCGTGCGTCCGCTAACGTGAATTTACCGGCACGGCCGCTGCCTGCACCCAGACGCAGCTGCCTGTCTTTGTATTCGGCACGTGCATCGCTAAGGAAAAGCGAAGCGATAGACATATTGGGCGACCTTGCGGCGGCCGCCTCGAGTTCGCCGATCCAATTGAAATCGTAGCCTGTGCCGCGGACGTTGCCGGCCAGCTTTAGAAAATTGACCGTGAAATCTTCGAATGTAAGCATTCGGGCGAGCGCCGTCCCGTTCGCCTCATACGCCGAATCGCGGATAGTAGCGTTAGCGTTTACGTTCATTCCCCTGAGCGTAACGCCGGCGGCCGTTAGCGAATCGGACATTATCTCGCCATCAATGCGGTATGTCTCGCCCTCGCCCGAGATCTTGCCAGTGAAATTGCCTACTCCGGCGAGCGTCGTTCCGGTAACGAGGATCTCGTTAGCCTGTGCAAGATTGACCGTCGAAGTGACGTCCAGATCGTACGTGGGCTTTTCCCAGTTGCGGATCGTTCCTGAGATCGACGTCGAGCCGATCGGCGTGGTCAGTTCGAAACGCGAAATATCGGCGCCGCCCGAGTGGGCCATCGCCTCCGCAGAAACGGTCACGTCGTTAACCGCTCTGCCGTCATAAACAAACGTAGAATTTGCGGAGCGGAGCGAGATCTTGTAATTTCGATCGTCGCCTCCTGCGGCGGTTTCCTGCGGCTCGACCAACAGGATCAGATCGCGGCCAGTCGCCGAGATATTTCTTGCCTCGTCTCCGAAATACACTACGCTTTCAGTAATGACCACGTTGGAAGAGGTGAATTTGAAAGAAAGACGGGCGGACGGATCGTCGTCGGGCAAACGAAGGTTCGCAAAGTTGGATCGGCCGTTCTCATCAAAACGAACCCACGCTTCCAGTCCCGTAAGCTCAAGCGAGTCAATATTTACATCGCGGCGTGTGTTTAATGACAATGCTTCGAGGATGGTCATGCGCATCATTCCCTCGCGCACGAAGAACAGCTTTTCGCCGGTCAGTTTGTCGCGAAACGTCGCATTTCGAAACTCGATCTCGGTCGGCGTTAGCCCGATCCGAAAAGCCTCTGCTTCAAATGCAATGCCCATCTCGGCCATCGCATTTGTAAAACGCGTCCGTGCCATGTTGTCCACAGCACCTGTCTGGAAGAGGATCAGAATGATTATGCCGGCAAGAACACCTGCGATGAGAGCGCCGAGAGCGACGAGCTGCCAACGGCCGCGCTTGCGGTCTGGTTCGTCGGCGACAACGTCGTTTTCAGGTATGTCGATGTCATTTTCCGACATAGGCAAGCCAACATTTATAGGTCAGAAACCGACCGTTTCCACGATCTCGAGGCCGAACGCATCCAACGCCGAAACCCGCGGCGGATGATTTGATATCAGACGTATTCGGCTAACGCCGAGGTCTTTCAGGATCTGCGCTCCGATGCCGTGATCGTGCACCTTTCCATAGCCGGTCTCCGTCCGTGCGGCCTGCATATCAATGCCTCTTTCCTGCATCACGCCGTACGTCCGAAGCTGATCCTGCAGGTCGAGGCTGTTCTCGCGTTGACGCATATACAGAATTACGCCGCGTCCTGCTTCTGAGATCATTCGCAGCGATGCCTCAATTGCCGCCGACGCCTCGCCCAGCGTGGCACCGAACATTGCGAACGTCACATTCTCGGTTTGGACGCGAACGAATGTGGGCTCCGTTGTCCCCGAAACATCCCCGAGCGTCAGTGCCAGATGCGTTTCGCCGTTCGTAATATTCTCGAACAGCACCGCATTGAAGGTACCGTACCGCGTCGGCAGCGGCGTTTCCACGGCACGACGAACAAGAGTTTCCTTTTGGATACGGTATCGAACAAGATCCGCAACAGAGATGATCTTTAAGCCGTGTTTACCTGCGAAAGCTTCCAGTTCCGGCATTCTGGCCATCGTGCCGTCGTCATTCATTATCTCGCAGATGACCGCAGCCGGGGTGAGGCCGGCTATTCGGGCCATATCTACGCTCGCTTCGGTCTGTCCGGCGCGGACAAGGACGCCTCCGTCACGGGCACGCAAAGGGAAAACATGTCCGGGCCTTGCCAGGTCCGACGGCTGCGAATCGGGATCTACAGCGGTCAGTATCGTTTTTGCACGGTCTGCCGCCGAAATGCCGGTCGTTACGCCCACACGTGCTTCGATCGAGGTCGTAAAGGCGGTTCCAAAACTCGACGTATTCTCGGCCGCCTGCGGCGAAAGCTGCAAAAAGTCGCAGCGTTCCTCGGTCATCGGCAAGCATATCAGTCCGCGGCCATGGACAGCCATGAAATTGATCATTTCAGGCGTAACCTTTTCGGCCGCACAGACGAGGTCGCCCTCGTTCTCACGGTCCTCGTCATCGACAATGATGATCATTCGCCCATCGCGGATGTCGCGTGCGGCGTCCTCTATTGAAGAAAGCGGCATTTGTTCTTCCTGCTGTGTACGAAACGCAGTTTTTTATCCTGATTGATTTTATCGAATCGCCGCAATTTAAGCGAATAAATCACATTACGGCTTCGAAATGATGCCCATAATTGGCACAATTGTCATTTCGTATGCTGAAGCCGCTGCTGCACCTAATGTTCTTTCTATCCGGCATCGCCACGGTGCTGATCGGGCAGGTGCTGCCGATCCTTTCGAGGAGTTTCGGATTGAACGATCTGTACGCCGGGTTCTTCTTTCCGGCACAGTTTTCGGGGTCCATCATCGGAACGCTGGTTTCAGGCCGCTTCGCACAGCGAAATGATCACAAGAACGCTGTCGTCACCGGCGGCTTTTGCTTCTGCCTGGGCATCTTGCTTCTGACTATCGAATCGTATGCAGCATGCCTTTCCGGCTTTTTTATCTTAGGGCTCGGCGTAGGGTTGACGCTGCCGTCGATCAATATGGTGGTCGTGGAATTAAATCCCGAAAGGTCGGGTCCCGCGCTGAGTTTTCTCAACTTCTTTTGGGGCCTGGGAGCGATAGTATGCAAACCGTTCGTCGACGCTTTCAGCAGCGAAACCAACTTTGTCGGCACCGCGTTATTTCTGACCGTTGCCATCGCTGTTACCACTATTCTCTTGATCTTTACTGCTGTGCAGTCCAGATCACACAGCCCGATGGAAACAGCCGACTCAAACAGCACGCCGATCTGGCGGCATCCGGTCGCATGGGCGATCGCCGCCTTCAATTTGGTTCACGTCGGATTCGAAAGCGGTATGGGCGGCTGGCTGACGACATATGCAGGCCGTCTGCCCGGTGAAATGCCGGCTGGCTGGCTGTCGCCGACGCTTTTCTACTTTCTTCTGTTCGTCATCGGCCGCGGGGCGGCACCGATCTTATTCCGGTTTCTGGACGACAACAAGATGCTTTTTCTTGGGCTTTTTATCGTCGCGGCGGGAATGGTCCTGGCATTATCTGCTGACTCTGTTGCTCTGCTCGGGACCGGTGCGGCGTTGGCCGGATTCGGCACGTCATGGTTGTTCCCGACGAACATCTCGCGATTCTCAAAGACATTCGGTCCCGAAGCGACGCGGCGGGCAACTCCCCTTTTTGTCGCCGGCACCATTGGAGCCGCCCTTTCGACATGGCTCGTTGGCTTCGTTTCAGACGCCGCCGGCGGGCTCTGGTTCGGCATGCTCGTCCTCGGCGTCTTTTCAGCGGTTCTGATCGTAATTCAGACGCTCCTGGTGCTGCGGACAGGCGCACACGACGGAATGAAAATCTAGATAGGAAGGGTCTTTAGATACTCACGAAATGCCGGGCCGAGGTCATCTCGTTTCATCGCATATTCAACGGTCGCGATCAGAAATCCCAGTTTGTCGCCTGCATCGTGGCGGCGCCCTTGAAGTTTGACGGCATAAAATGGCCGCTTTCGCATCAGAATGCGCATCGCGTCCGTGATCTGTATCTCGCCGCCGGCTCCCGCCTTTGTCTCTTTGATCGCGTCAAAGATATCAGGCGTGAAAATGTAGCGGCCGATGATAGCCAGGTCCGACGGCGCCTCGGCAAAGGGCGGTTTTTCGACCATGTCGTTGATCTTGTAAACATTAGGCTCGACCTCTTCGGCGTCGATGACGCCAAAACGCGAGATCGCCTCGCCCTCGACCTGCATGGTCGCGATCACAGGCGCGTCGAAACGTTCGTAGGCGTCGATCATCTGCCGCAAAGCGGGGATCTCGGCATCGACGACGTCGTCTGCGAGCAATGCCGCGAAAGGCTCATCGCCCACATAATCCTCCGCCTGCAATATCGCGTGGCCGAGGCCGAGCGCTTCTTTTTGCCGCGTGTAGCTGATCCTCGCAAGGTTCGAGATCTGCCGAACCTCGTCCAGCAGATCGTCCTTTCCCTTCGTCTTTAACAGGCTTTCCATCTCGAACGAGATGTCAAAATGATTCTCGATCGCCGTCTTATCGCGGCCCGTGATGATCAGCACTGAAGAAATACCGCTGGCGACGGACTCCTCGACCGCATATTGAATGAGCGGTTTGTCCACGAGCGGAAGCATTTCTTTTGGAGACGCTTTTGTCGCAGGCAGAAAGCGAGTGCCTAGACCTGCCGCAGGGAAAACTGCCTTGCGAATTTTCTTTGCCATATCAATTTTGATAAATTCGACGCTTCGGACCGTCGTCTATCTGAGCCGATGAAGATTTTAGGTTATTGAGGTCATCGAAACAACCTATTAGCCGTAATTACATTGTAGATACATTTTGAGATGTTAGATATAAATCTTGTCAGAGAGAACCTGGAAGAGGTAAAAAAGGCGTTGGGAACCCGCAATTTCCCTATCGATTCGCTCGATCGTTTTTCGGAGCTGGATGCCGAACGGAAAGCTGTGATCGGTGAAGCTGACGCGATCAACCAGAAACGCAACGCGGCGAGCAAAGAGATCGGCGACCTGATGAAAGCAGGCGACCGCGATGCCGCAGAAAAACTGAAGGCCGAGGTCGCCGACCTGAAAGAACGCCAGGCAGAGCTCGAAAAACGCCGCGATGACGCCGTTACGGCGATGAACGATCTGCTGGCCGGACTGCCGAATCTGCCTGCTGCTGATGTTCCTGTCGGAGCGGACGAGACGGCAAATCTTGAGATCCGCCGAGTCGGAACGCCTCGTCAATTTGATTTTGCGGTAAAAGACCATGTCGATATAGGCACCGGCCTCGGCATTTTGGACCTCGAACGAGCATCGAAGATCGCCGGCTCGCGGTTTGCAATCCTGAACGGTTTGGGGGCGCGTATGGAACGGGCGTTGGTCAATTTCATGCTTGCGGTCCATACCGAAGAGCACGGTTATACCGAGACGCTCCCGCCGTTTCTCGTCAACCGCAAATCACTTTTCGGCACGAATCAGCTGCCGAAGTTTGAAGAGGACCTTTTTCACACGACCGATGAGCGTGGCTTTGCCCTCATACCGACGGCCGAGGTTCCGGTGACCAATTATCATTCGGACGAGATCCTCGATGCTTCAGAATTGCCGAAATACTACACAGCCTACACGCCTTGTTTTCGTTCTGAGGCGGGCAGCTATGGCCGTGATACCCGCGGGCTGATACGGCAGCATCAATTTGAAAAGGTCGAACTGGTCAAGATCTGCACGCCGGAGACCTCCGAGGAAGAGCACGTGAAGCTTACGGCAAATGCCGAAAAGATCCTTCAGCTGCTCGAACTTCCCTATCGCACCGTCGTTCTTTCGACCGGCGATATGGGATTCGGTGCGAGAAAGACCTACGACATCGAAGTTTGGGTGCCTTCGCAGAATACCTATCGCGAGATCTCAAGCTGCTCGAACTGCGGTGACTTCCAGGCAAGGCGAATGAACACTAGATTTCGGCGGGCCGGCGGAGCAAAGCCCGAATATGTTCATACGCTGAACGGCAGCGGATTGGCAGTCGGAAGAACGTGGTTAGCCATCCTGGAAAATTATCAGGAAGAAGATGGAAGTGTGACCATTCCCGCGGCCCTGCGGCCGTTCATGAACGGGCTGACAAAGATGGAAAAGTAGAATTATCGGCTCGGCGGTGTTGCAGATCTGACCTTTACCTCGATCTTTCCGAGCTCCGAATTGATAACAGATCGGACCGGCGTCAGAAAGGCGTCATCGGCAAGCCAAAGGGTCATTTTGCCTTTTTGCTCGATCAAACGGCCCTTGCCGAAAATTTCCGGCTCGATACGAAAGCACCATTTCTCTCCGATCGCCGTTTTTTGTCGTTCCCGTGCCGCCACTACCACAGGGACATTATAAACAAGGCCCGAGTCACTGACGGGCACGTCAAAACGCATGCCTACTTTTATTTCCTGAGCACGAAGAAAATAGATGGCCGAGACCATGTCGTTCATCTGTGCAGGTATCTCGCTTGCAATTCGCCGCGGCGGGCGTGTTGGTGTTTTGGGATCGGTTTCGACGTAGGTTACCTTCTGGTCGTTGTAATCGAACACTGCCTCGCTGTCACGAACACGCTGTTTTTGGACGTCATGTTTCAAAGTGCGCGTTATGCGAAAATTGGGGTCAACAAATGATTCGTATTGCTGTAGAAAGCTAAATCGGAAAAGCCTCAGCAGAGTTCCTTTTGAAACAGCTTCGGTTTGAATGATCAGTTCACCCCGATCGTTCGTCTTGGATGTAAAGGTCAATTCGGCGACCGAGATGCTGATCTTCAGCCGGCTGACCTTGCCCTCATAAACGAGTTTCTCTCCCGCAAACCTCGCCGCCGGCGACATAGGAGCCGTCTGCTTCGGCTGCGCGGAGGCAATACCGCCGAAAAGCAGCAGAACAAGAAGAACGTAAGTTTTTGAGATACTTTGTCTCACCAATTCACTGGGGCCAAACCACTGCTTTTACAGCAAGGATGGCTATCGCACCTGCAACGCCGAGAGCCGCTCGGTACTCGCGATATTGCAAGTATAGCTGAAAATCGAATCCGACATCAGAACTTTTCCACGGCGATGGTCGCGGAATTAACATCGGGACATTATCGGCGTATTCCTCATATTCTGCACCGAATATCCTCAGCATATCCTCTGCTTCGACGCGCATTACGGGCAAATAGATGCCGATGAATAGGACCGCGAACAGCAGTGTCAGCCACCAAACTCCCGCAGCAACAGTAAATCCTACGCCCATCAAAAGGCTGCCGACATAGAGCGGATTGCGTGTAAATGCGTAGGGCCCTGAGACAGCTAGGACCTTCGCCTTGCGAATATGTCCCGATGCCCACGCCCTGATCGCTAGTCCTACGACGGCAACGGCAGAACCTATAACCAGCGTCATCGCCGTCGGTTTTGCGAAATAAAGAAAAACCGCCGCGAATGCAAAACCGAGCGGTACGCGAATGCGTTGGAGAATTCGTTTATTCATCCGAAGCCAACCTTGCCTTCACGGCATCGAAAACTGTCTCAACGCTGATATCCATGCATATCCATTTATCGCAGGTACGACGATGACAGTTTACACGACAGCCGATGTCGCTTCTTTCTACGCAAATGTCTTTTTGATTCAGCGTCCCATTACGCCACCATTCTGTAGGACCGAAAAGCCCGACGGCACGCGTGCCGGCGGCAGCCGCGATGTGCGTCGGTCCTGTATCGCCGCCGATGTAAACTGACGCCCTTTTTGCGAGTTCGTAAAGAGCTTTCAGACTCGGCTCGGCGATGATCGCGGTTTTTGTATTGTCAGCCGCCGCCGCGCTCTTTGCGAGCTCCGCGTCACCGGGGCCCGATGTGATGACAGAGACAATTCCCAGTTCAGACCTCAGCATCGCCGCAAGCGCACCAAAATTCTCAGCTGGCCACAGCTTGGTCACCCAGCCGCCGCCGGGATTCAAGATCGCGAATTTCCCCCCTGCTTTCGCCGCGATCGCCTCGGCTTCGGCGACGTTTGCCTGTGCAGTAAATATCGGAAATGACGGTTCTTCGTCTGCGATGTAGAACTTGAGGGCCTGACTCGCAAGCTCGAGGTTCTTTCTGATGACATGTATGCCGTCGTCAACATTTGCTGTATGCGTCAGCAGCATACGGCTAGAAGGCTCACGCAAAGCATCTTTACTGAAACCCCAGCGTTCCTTCGCACCCGAGAATTTGCCTACGAATGCTGATTTCCAGAGTCCCTGAAAGTCGAGCGTAACATCGAATTTTGCCTTGCGGACGCGGTTAAGCTGTGAGGTGACATCGAGCAGAATTCCCTCGATCGTTTTCCCGCCCGCGAGCGAGCGTGTGTCCAGTTCTATTAGGTCGTCGATCAGCTCATTTCCCCGCAATATCTCTGCATATCGCGAATCGACCGCCCATGCTATGTGCGCATCGGGCATGCGCCGCCGAACCGCCGCAAGCGCGGGCAGGGTGTGTACGATGTCGCCGATCGAACTGAGCTTGATGAAAAGTATTCGCAAGGAACGTATCAAATAAAACCAACGAATTAGATTATACGCAGGTTTACAAGACGCCGCCCACAGGGAGGTCAAACAAGGATAGGCGGATCCCTATCAAGAGATCCGCCATTTGTGGCTATCAGTGCGCCTCGTCATCTCAAGCCAGTGGTTATCAGCAGATTTCTGCCGTCAAACACCACTCGCGGATAGCGGCTGCGGTCGCTCGGGTCGCCGTTCCATATCTTTGTGGCGATCACCTGCCCGTTGCGCCCCGATACGAACTTCACACGCCCATCAGGAGCCATTGTCACCACGACCTCGCGTTTGGCGCCCGGTGCGATCTTATTTCTTGGGTCGAAGCCCTCGGCCTCGGGAAAGATGTGAACCGCCTCGCCCGACCGGTTCTCAAGTATCGCGAGCACCGTCGCTCCAACGCCTGAAGTAGGCGGAGGTTTAGTGGTTTGAGTCGGTGTCGATGCTGTGCCGGACGCGGGGTAACCGCGCATTATTACGTGGCCTCGGCCGCCGCTGCCCGAATTCTGTGCCCATGTTTCCGGATCAGAATCGATGACAGTGTAGGTTCCGGCGGGCAGAGTGATGTTCGGCTTTACCGTCCAATAAGCGTTAACAACCCCGCCCTGACCGGGGCTGCCGGCAGCTCGCCACGGCCCGTAGGTCCTGCCGTCGCTGCTCCGAACTGCGATCGTTCCCGGTTGGGTCGTGCCGCGCGCGTTATTCCAGTGATAGGTGATCAGTGAAGTGATCACATAGGGACGGTTCAGCGTGAACTGCGTTGGCGCGGTCGGTTTGTTATAGACGGCGTAAATATTGCCGTTGTTGAATATTTCGGAATCGCCGCCTGCGGGCGGTTTCGGCGGTGCCGAAGGCGGCGGCTTCGGTGTGGGTGTCGCTCCGGGCAGTTTTATCGTTCCAACGCTGGGTATCTTTACTTCGCTCGGTATCTCCCAGCCTTTCTTTGGCGTCGGCGTCGGTTTAGGTGTGCTGCCGCTGTTCTGCGTCGAACGTCCCGTTCCCGAGCCTATCAGCGTTACGCCGCGAAGTACGAATCCAGGTGCATGCCCCGCCCATTTCTGAGTGTTGGTCTCGACGTAATCGAACCTGATCCTACGGACAACCGTTGTCCTTTCGAGCGGAAAGACCGCCAAGAACCTATTGTCTCCTATGTCTAGAGCATCGACACGCCGATGCTTGGGCCCTACGCCATAATTCCATTCGCTGCTGTGAACGCCGGCCTTGATGTCGAAGGTCTTTGTCCCCGAATCGGTTGTGAGTGTCATCCTGGCTATGGTCGCACCCTGTTCAAGATACGTTGCGTCGTCGAGATTT
The DNA here is from genome assembly GCA_016700075.1 of Acidobacteriota bacterium. Lineage (NCBI taxonomy): Bacteria > Pseudomonadati > Acidobacteriota > Acidobacteriota bacterium. Next base: position 1,923,099 of record CP065000.1, read on the forward strand.
GTGACGATAGCTATTTGAGTGGCGTTAAACACCCGTGGCACATCGAGTTGAATGACGCGGCGATTCTCATCCGTGCTCTTTAGCCGTATCCACGATGCATCATCTATCTGAATTTCCTTAGCCATTCGCGGCGAGCCTTTCTTGCCGCCCACCGGTGTCAGGTCGATAGGATAGAAATTCGATGCCGCGGTCGTGGTAGTCGTTCTGCCGGGTGTCGGTGCCGGCGTTGGCGTACGTATAGGCGTCGGCGTTACTTTTGGAATGGTGCCGTCGATCTGCGTTTGTTTGCCCCTTACGATGCGTCCCTGCCATTGCTGCGTCTTGGGAGGCCCGCCCGGAGGACATCGGTAAGTTTCACTGCCCTTGATCGTATCGTCGGCTGCTATTACGCCTTCATAAACTGCCGTGCAAAGCATCGGGCCGGCTGTATCATTTCGAACGATCTGGACCTTATTTCCGCTGTGAGTGATCGTCAAAACCGCAACTGCTCCATTATTCCAACGTGCATCCCAGGTGAACGTAGTTCCTCGACGAACCCAGCGGCCCGGAATTCCCCCTTCGGTCACGGTCCATTCACTTCCGAGCCGGTCGGTTCCCGAGTCCGGAGTTCTTGCCGGCGTTGGGGTCGGGGTAGGACGCGGTGTACGGGCAGGAGTAGCGGCCGGTGTCGGTTTCGGGGTCGCGACAGGTGTTGGCCGCGGTGTCGGCGTCATTCTGGGCGTCGGCGTCGGTTTCGGCGTAGGAGCAAGAGCGACCTTCAGCCGGTCGCGATTTGCGACCGCGACAGCATTGCTCGGATCCGCCTGAACCGCTTTCTCGTAATCCGCCAGCGCACTGCGACGGTCGTTCCCTGCCTCACGGCATTCGCCGCGGCCGTTGTAGGCTTCACTGCTATTCGGCTGCAGCGATATCGCTTTGTCGAAATCGGGGATCGCCTTTATACAATCGTTATTGGCTTCATGAGCCAAGCCTCGCGCAGTGTATGCTGCGGCATTTGTCGGCTGCATATTTATGAGCCGCGTCAATGCGTCGATCGCGCCCGGCCAGTTCCGGTTAGCACCGTGAATTCGTATGATGGCGGTCAAGGCCTCTACGTTACGCGGATCGATCGCGATGATGGAATTGTAATCAGCGACCGCACCGTTGCTGTCGCCGGCCTTTTCACGGGTCTCGGCCCGCTTCTGATGCCATTCCTTGTTACCGGGCTTTAGTTCTATCGCCTTGTCGAGGTCTTTCAGAGCACCGGCAACATCGTTCTTTGCGAGCTTTGAATTTGCACGCTTGATGTAAGTTTCGGCGTTATTCGGGTCCGACTTTATAGCAGTGTCGTATTCTTTGATCGCGTCGTTGTGGCGGCCTGCCTGTTGGTGCTCGTCACCCTTTGCCTTTGATTCGTCAGCCTTCGCTCCTTTTTCGCCGCGTGCCATCCGATCAGCGATCATGTCACGATATTTCTTAGCGTCAGCGTGTGCGGGGAAGATACCCAAGACCTCGTCAGCCATCTTTTGGCCGGCTTCGAGCTGCTTCTTGTCATATTTGGGATTTTCCGCCGCCTGTTTTACTTGCGGCATCAATGCATTCACGCGGTCGCGTTTCTTGAGTGCCTCGTTCTTTAGATTCTCATAATATTTCGGTTCGGGATCGATCTCAGGATTCCAGTAAGCATTGAAGTTGACCCAAAGCTGATCGAGATCCTTCAGGGCTCCGTCAATGTCGCCGGCGTTGTATTTCGCCTCGCCCTGTTTCAGCACGCCGCGGACGCGTTCCTTTTCGTTCTCGTGCGAGCGTGCGAAATCCTCATAACCTTTCACGGTCTGCTCTGTGGCGGGTATTAGTTTGTAAGTCGTGCGGATCTCACTACACAGCTGCAGTGCTTTCTTGAAATCCTTTTTCTGATTTGCCTCGTTGATCGCCGCCACGGCGTCGCCCACGCCCTTTTGATAAGCATTCGTCTTTTCGTTGAGTTCCTTTTCGGCTTCGACAACAGGCGGATAGAGATTGTGCAGATTTTTCGCAACCGTCAGTTCCTTTGCTGCGTCATTAAATGCCTGTTTCGTTATCAGGTCCTTTACCTTTCCTAACTGTGTCTGAATGGTCGTTCGATCTTTTTTCCATTTTGTGGAAAGGTTTTTGGCTTCGGTGTTCTTGGGAGCAGCGACGACGACCTGATCGATCATTGTGATGCCCTCGTCAAGTTGTCCTTTGGCGACGAGTGCCTTCGCCTCAGCCAGTTTCTCCGTGGTCCCGCCCAAGTTTTTCGCCTTGTCGAGCTCTGCCTGCGAAACGGTAACGGAGAAGGTTCCCATTCCGCGTCCGATCTCGAGCCCGTCCTTGTTCTTGACGATGACCGTGGCTTCGCCGCCGCCGACCTGGCTGCGCGTAACACGTATCTGCTGTGAAATGCTGTTCCCGACAATGTGTGTATCCTCATTCACGCTCCATTCATATCGGGCATCTTCGACCGTCGGCGTCACTTCTGCCTTGATCCCGACGTATTGATGGACGGCGATCTCCTTTTCGAGTGTGACCAGTCCAACGCCCGGCTTCCAGACCTGCGGTTTCTGCCCTTCAGCACCGAGAATGACCACATTTACGGTTGCGGGATCTGCGGTGAATGTCGCCGTCTGCTGACCGAGGTCGTCGCCGACGCCCGGAGCACGCGCGTTCACTGTGATGGTGATGGGTTTCGTGGCCTGTGGGATGAATGTTATCTCAGAACTATCCTGCGACTGTCCCATCAATTTTCCGGGAGCACCGACATCCCAGCGAAAATCGATCTCTTTAAGGTCAGGCACATTGGTCGTGACCTTTGCTTTTATCTCGGAACCGACGATCCCTTTCTGCGGCGTCAACGTCAGTTTGAGTTCAGGCTTTCCGACCTCGATCTCGATCTGATCGGATTCGCCGACCGTTGTCAGCGTTTCTCCTTCTCGTGTGTGTGCAACGGCCCATACCTTTGACGTGCCCATTTTGTTGAATGTCACTCTTGTAGATGATGCGTTGCCGCCGTTGTATTCGAACGGTGCGAACAGCAGCTCGGGATGCGGCTGCCACAGTAAATAGAAATTTCCGCGTGCGGGCTTGCCGCCGGACATCACTGTCGCCTTGAAATTGCGGTTGCCGCCGAAGGTGACCTTATTGTCAGTTTCGACCATCTCGATCTTGACGGTCATTGCTTCAACAACAACGGAACAAGATGCTGTTGCGGTGTTGCCTTCGTCGTCAGAGACCGTCACGGAGATCGGATAGGTTCCGGGCTGCCGCGAATTTGCGAATGTAAAGTTGTTCTCTTTTGCCGATCCGTTACCTGTCCATGTGACCTTGTGCGGCTGGATGCCGCCTTCGGCCAAAGCGGTGAAATTCACCGTTTCACCAAGCTGCACCTTGATCGGGCATTTCTCTTTGTCGAGTTTCAGCGTCAGCGGCCGCATGTGCTTGCGGTTCTCTTCGCGGCGGATCTTATCGGCTTTCTCGGGGTCATACGTTCCTTTGCCGTAAACGCCTTCCCAACAAGACTGTGAACACTCGTTCGGTGCGCCGAAACTATGACGCCGCGTACATCCGAAAGCTCCTGCACCGCCGAAACACGGCCCTGAACTGTCGCACTCGGGTTTGGACTTATTCTCAGGATCCCACCAAACGCCGATATGTCCGGCCCAGCCCGAATAGCATCGGCACAGGCAGTTCATGTATTGGGACTTCAGTTCCGCTTCGCTCGGTCCCGAGGGCGTCGGTTTGACGGTCGGCGACTGCGTCGGTGCTACTCTCGGCGTTGCGGTCGCTGTGGGCGTCGGTGACGGGGTGGGTGAACGTTGCGGCGTTGGCGACACGGTCGGCGTAGGTGTCGGCGTCGGACTCGGCTTTTCGTCGCCTTGCACATCGATCTGAAAAGGTATCTCGCGCACATACACCCTTGTTAGGTAGCCCTTCGCCGAAAGAACATCGCTGGCGATCGTATTTATGTTGATAGTGAGTGTGTAAACAAGCTTGGCGGTATAGGTTCCGGGCTTTGAAAATGTGAAGACCCGGGAAAGATGTTCCTGGTTAAAGATCGGCCGTCCGGGCAAAAAGTAGCTTTCATCATAGGAAATCTCCTGACTGCCCAACGACCAGCGGTATGTATGATCCACTGAAACCGCTACCAATTTTTCCTCGCCGCCAAGGATCCGCAGCGCATTCACGTACTTGTCGATGAGAGCCGACTCGGCAGCGCCGCTGCCTGAAAAGACCGCCCGTGCCTCTGCATCTGCCGTTCCGTTTCGCAGAACGACCGGTTCAGGATAGATGTTTCGGATCACCTGAATGTTCTGCATCCGTTCGTCGATCGACAGTAGTGATTCGGCAGCATCGCCGATCATGTCTGCCCTTTTGTTCTGCCATTTACCGACAACCTGGGGAGAACACCTAGCGATGAGCTTTTTCGCGACTTCCTCATCAACCTTTTTGGTCACCTCTCCCGGCAGTTCCCGGCTCGCGGCCTCGCGCGCATGCTGTTCAACGATTTTGATAATGTCTTCCTTTTCCGTATACGTTTGGGCGAGAGCGGCTATATTCGTCTCGCTTTTCTGGTCGGTGGTCAATCTCTCTCTGCCCTTGACCTCGTATATTCCTGCAATGAGGTCTTCACAGTCCTGATAGCTTGCGACCAGCGAATAGCCCGCATCTTTTGCGTCTTCGATGATCGACGAGACTATCAAAGCCAATAACCCCGCGGGCAAGCTGGCCATGAATCCGGCGTCCACAAGCATGCTCTGGAATGCCATTTCGTAGTCGCCGGCCTTTAGATCACCGGCAACCTGCTTGACTTGTATGAACACCATGAACGCCATGAATGCGTTCAATAAGGTTCCCCACGGGACCCGTGAACTTGCGTTTGAAAGGGCACGCTTTACGCGCGCCCATTTTCCCGTTCCCTCCTCCAACATTTCTTGCAGTATCTTTAGATCGCGCGGATTTGAGCTTTCAGCGAACTTTTTGAGAAGCTGCGAGTCCATCTTTGCCTGAGCGATCGCACCGTCCAGAGCCTGACGTGTTCCGGGTTTTATTAGCTCACGTTTCAGACCTTCCAGGTCATCGCCAAACTCGTCGAATGTTCTAATGAGGTCATCCAGATACGTCGCCTTTTCCATCCGGGCAAGATCACGCGATTTTTTTAGTGAATCACGGAGTCTATGCAGGTTCTTGCGAACGGTCTTGGCATCATACTTTTTGAGAGCATCATCGATCTTGTCGGCAAACTGCGATGCAGTATTTGCAGAACCGCCAATGGTATAAACGCCCCTCGTTTCACCGAGCGGCAGCAGATCTGCAAATCCCGAATTGACCCTGTTTCCGTTCTTCCAAAAAACGCGTCCACTGGTCGCCTCGTAGGTGTCGCGAAAGGCCTTCGACCCCTTGCCCCACAAGCCCTCAGCCTGGGCTCCGCCAAGATTTGGATTCATCCGCAGATTTTTTAGCTTTTGAAGTGCCTCCTCTGCGTCATCAATACCCTCCAAGACGACCTCGGGCGGATAGAGGTTTATTGACCTCAGAACGTCGTCTGCTTGATTGCCGAACTTTGCCCGAACCTGCCGTTCAATATCCCCGCGAACGGACCTCCATTGCGCGACCGCCCTGGCCTCATCAACATTGTCCATTACTAGTCGCAGATCGTGATCGGATGTCCCGCCCGTCAGCGGATCGTTGTATTTTCCACCCGTTATCCACGAACCTACTCCGACCACCTTTGCTCCGCTCTTATTGACCGTTTCGATGACGATGAGTGCGACCTCGCGTCGGGTCCCGCTCATGCCCGCAAGCATGTTTCGTGTGGCTGCATCCAAGAGCTCTTCCTGTGCGGGTGCCTCAGGGAAGGACGCAACTCCCACTGTAAATGTTGAGGGGCTCGGGTCAGAAACAATCGCTGATGTGTCATAGACAGGCACGACGAATACGTTCCGAGGAAGGGTATTGCCTATCGCGGACCATACTAGGCCTGCGATCACTATCAACGATACTGAGAAATTGCGGATCTTTGAGTTGGTTTGCATTGCGGTTCACCATCCATAGCAGGATTATGATCAGAATTGGCGGGGACGTTCTGCTCAATTCCGGTCCGCCCTCAATAAACTGCAAGCGTTGTGCCTATTCACGGTCGTATTCGACACGCGAAAAAGGCTGGAAATCACGCGTATTGCGGGAGATCCACCGCACGAGGTTTGTTAGAAGTGAGAAAAAGTCGTCCTTGCCGCGAAATTTTTCGCAGTGGCCTATTCTGTTCGGAGTTGATTGGTCTTATTGCCCTAGAATAATGAACGGAACGATCTGTGATCTTGAGTGGCCGATCACGATCTAACTGCAAGATGAAGGGTGTGCCACGGGCCTTCGGCTATCTGTTCGAAAGCCGGCGATGCAACGAAAAGATCGTTGTGCATCGGATTGGTGTATATGACGTAAAATTCGCGGGGCGATGTCTTCAGTGAACGCTCGAAATTGGCAATGACGCGTTCGAAAACCTCGCGGTCGAATGGATTGAACAGATAGCAGATCAGCGGTGTGTCCGGCAGTTCAAAGGCAGCGGCATCCTCGCAAACTGACGAAATATCGAAACATTTTTGATCCGGCGAACGAAATTTTGTGATGTTAGCTTCTGCTATTTCGTGAAGCTCGCGGGCAAATTCGACGCCGATGATGCGTTTGAAAGGCTTTTCTGACGCCAGAAATAGGGCTCGTCCCATTCCCGAACCGAGGTCGATGAACGTAAATTGGGACAGATCAAGGTCGAGGCCATCCATGATCTGGCGGAAATAATTCGGTTCAGTACCTGAATAATTGCCTCCGCGGCTGGCATTCGGGCTCTCGATATCGAGATCCTCAAGGTGAATTTCCGGGGCGGTATGCACGCCGTGGCGCATGTCATAAAGCCGCCCTTTTAACACGTTCAGACGGACGCCGACCTTCTTATAGATCGAAGTATTGCGTATCCTGTCGCGTAAAGATATACCCATTTTCCTTAGACAAAAGGAAGAAAAGACCTGAATTTTCGATTTTTGAACCTAGTTCAATGATATGCGGAGTGCGGTTGAGGAACAATGCAACGAAAACGAATGCAGAAAAACGCGTGTTTTTGGAGGTCAGAAGTTCTTGCTGGCGATGTCCGTAAACAGCACGCTTACAAAAAGAATGACGAGTTCAAGAACTACACCGACTATCGTCAATATCGGCACCGCGATCAACCCGGCGACGTAGCCTTTGAACTCGCGTTTGATCAAAAAACCGGCCACAAAGAACGCCGCCGCGGCCATCGCGATAACATTCGCCACCGAAAGGATCGTGTACGCCGATACCCCATAGGTCGCATCCGAACCGTGAAATCCGTTCAACGCCACCAGAAGCATTATGAACAGGAAAGCTGCCGACCCCGCAACAGCGATCAAGGTGAGAAATGCCGATACGATCTTTGCGGTCATAGATGTCGATACTGTATGTACGGATGCGGTTCGAATGCAGTTTATCAGAGCATAAACTATGCGGCAATCGACTTCTGCGTGGCCTCGGCGATCTCTTTTAACATTTTATTTCGTCCGGTCACCAGATCACGAAGGTGCCGTTCAAGAATTAGTTTATCAACTAATCGACCCAAAATACCGAACGGCGAGGTCCATATGACGGTGTCGCGCATCAGTGTTACGCCACTGGTTTCGCTGAATTCGTGAGTGTGTTTGAACGAGCGGAACTTTCCCTCGATCATCTCGTCAACGAACAGATTCGGCCGATCGCATGCAGTGACCTCGACCGTCAGCCGCTGCCGCATTCCGAAATGCGTGCCTTCGAACGTAACGGTCTGACCCAAGCCGATCATTCCGCTCGTCACACCGGCGACCGCTTTTTCGTTTGTATGAGCCGTCGTTTGAGTGTGAAGCCTGACGTCACGCATCAGATCGAAACAAACCTCGGCAGGTGCGTTGATACGAGTTTCGAGCGTTAATGTAGTCATACACAATAGTTTGCCGCCACAAACTCCGCGTTCTCAGATAGCGACGATGTATTTTCTCAATTGACCTCAATCGGCAAACGCTACGGTCAGTTCTTTGAGTTTCATCGAATCGCTTTGATCGAGCGCGTCTATGTTTTCGCGGTTGATGTAGTTGTAGAGGATGTCGCGTTGCTGCGGGCGGTAGCCGGCCTCGCGGATCTGGTAGCGGAGGTCTTTTTCGTTCGCTTCGTTGTGGGCGCCGGCGGCGGAGACGACATTTTCCTCGATCATGATGGAGCCCATGTCGTCCGCACCGAAGCGCAGAGCAGCCTGGCCGAGGCGAATGCCTTGGGTGAGCCACGACGACTGAATGTGCTGGATATTGTCTAGAAACAATCGCGATACGGCGAGCATCTTTAGATAATCGACGCCGGTCGGTTCCTCAGTGATCTTGCGGCCCAAGGCGGTGTTCTCACGCTGAAAGGTCCACGGGATGAACGCGGTGAATTCGCCGTAGTTCGGGTCAATCGCCTTGGCGGCAAGGGCCTCGTCCTGCACCTGGCGGATGCGTTCGAGATGTCGAACGCGATGCTCGATGCGGTCGCCGATCCCGAACATCATCGTTGCGGTCGAGATCAACCCGACCTTATGAACTGCACGCATCACATCGAGCCATTCCTGCGTAGTGCATTTGGTCGAGACGCGTTTTCTGACCTCGTCGTCCAAGATCTCGCCGCCGCCGCCGGGCATTGAATTGAGGCCTGCGGCTTTTAAACGGCGAAGTATCGTCTCGTAATCGAGCTTTGAGATCAGCGAAATATTGTGTATCTCCGGCGGCGAAAAACAGTGAAGCTGAAAATCGGGATATTTTGCGTGCAGCGTGCTCAGCAGGTCTTCATACCACTCAATATTAAAGTCTGGATGCAGCCCGCCCTGCATCAGCACGCCCGTGCCGCCGAGCGCGATGGTCTCGTCGATGCGTGTGCAGATCTCGTCGATCGAATGCACGTAGGTCTCCGGTTTGCCCGGCCGACGATAGAATGCGCAGAAGGTGCAGACCACGTTGCAAACGTTCGTGTAATTGATGTTGCGGTCGATTATGTATGTCACGACCGCGGGGTCGTTCTTTCGGTTGCGGATCTCGTCGGCGGCAAGGCCAATGCGGACAAAATCATTCGATTCGAGCAATGCGGCGCAGTCGTCGGATGTCAGACGTTCGCCCGCTAGTGCTCTATCAAGTATCGGCTGTATGTTCGGGGTCATTTCGTTTCTCAAGTGAATTTTAGCAAAATCAATGTTGAAAGGTGAGGTAACCGCACTTGGCTGCAGCAAAACCTATCAAATTCAAAACAAAGCTGGTCAGGACATTTCCGGAATCCGGCTGGATATATCTCGAGGTCGATCGTAAGATCGCCGAGAAATTCCCGACCGACGGCAAGACCCGCCGTGTAGTATGTTCGATAAACAGCGGCGAGCCGTTTCAATGCGCTCTGATGCCGTGGGGCGGCATTTTCTACATCATCGTCAACAAAAAGCGTCGCGATGCGCTCGGCATCGAGGTGGGTGAAACCGTGACGGTCGAGCTGACGCAGGACGATAGCAAGTACGGGATGCCGATGCCTGAGGAATTTGAAGAAGTGCTGAAACAGGACCCCGACGGCGACCGTCTGTTTCACGCTCTCACGCCCGGCAAACAGAGGTCGCTTATTTATCTGATCAGCAACGTGAAAGACATCGACAAACGCATCCATCAAGCCCTGATCGTAGTCGAACACCTGAAAGAGAACGGCAAGATAATCGACAAAGCTCTGGTCGAGGAGCTGAAACGGCCGCTTTTCTAGCTTTGCAGAAAATTAAGCTCTCTTCGGTTTGGGATCAGACCTTGCTTCTCCGCCAACTCGAAATACAGCTCCATTCCTGCGAGCATGGTTTCGTCGGGCGTGTAGCAGATGTTGTTCCGCAGATAATCAGCCATATCGGCAATAGACAGTCCGGTCGATGCGGCATAATTCGCAGCGATGGCGTCGATGTTTGCAACGCCTTCGTCGCGTGCAGCGGCGAGGTCGAGCGGCACGCCCGAACGCCGCGTCATCCACATCGCGAAAATGAAACCGAGCCCTGTGTAACGATGCCAAAGCTCGGCGAGGTCGAACGTCCGCAATGTTAAACCGTCTGCTGCCGCAGGTGGTTCTGACAAAGCAAGCGCCGGATCGCCGATGATCAATGCCGCATCGGACGTCGAGAGCATCGCGTCGATATCAGGTGCGGCGTCGAGCCATTCGGGTTCAAAACCGAGGAATTCGCGAAAGATGATCTTCGTCAGCACAACAGAAGTTCGTGACGAGGTGTCCAGGGCGACCGAGCGGACGTCCACAAGTTCGCGTCCGTCCGTAACCAAACAAACACTTCGTACGCTTTCCCTCGCTCCGACGCAAACGCCCCGTACGATTCGCACATCATCCAAAAACTGCGAAACAATAACAGGCACAAGGGCCGCATCGACGCGATCCTCGGCGAGCAGCTCTGCAGAACGCGACGGCGCATTGTCCAGGATCACCTCCGCCGTACCGCGGCCGCTGCCGTAGAGAAAACTCCAGATCAGCGGTGCAGTATTCGAATAGCTGGATGCGGAAATACGGATCATTGACCTTAGTCTGCGGCAAAGTTCGTCGTGCGTCAAAATAGGGCCCGAAGCCTTTCGGCCTCGGGCCCCTCGAACCTCATTGATGTGTAAAAACCCCTTCCTTATTCAATACCAATGAGGTCAAGCTCGTTGACGTGGTCGCTGACATTAACGGCGTGCGGCATGAAACGGAACCTGCGGTGTTTCGCTTCGATCACGTAAGTCTCGCCGACGGGTACACCCTCGAATCGGTAGTATCCGAACGAATTCGAAACCGCCGTCCGCACCGTTCCCGCAGTGTCAGTCAGCGTTAGACGGGCATTGATAATGCCGCGGTCTGTACCGTCCAGAACACGTCCGCTGACCGAAACTCCCGCTGCCGTCGGCGTCAGGTATGCGATCGCGAAAGGCGAAAGCGACGTCATTCCCGTAGCACAGCGGACAGGATATGTGTTGCCTAACAGCGTGCGGTCGACCCACTGACCGTTCTCCAGATGCAGTATCCGCATGCCGTTGTATTCGGGCGGCGTGAATGCAGGCAGATTAAAGCATACCGTCGGCTGGCCCGTGTATTCGGCACTCGTCGCGATGTCATACGTCAGGCCCATCGACAGATACGGCAGCGGCGGCAGGCCGTTCAGGGCAATCGGGATCTCGTGCAGTTGCCCTGCCGTCGTTACGGACGGGAAACTGACCGCCGCATCGCCCACAAAGATGTATGCACTCGCTTCTGTCCTAGCGGCCAAACCGCCGGAAGCCGGTGCAGGAACCTGCTTCAGTTTGCCGGCAAAACCGGCACGAACTATTCGCTGTATCTCCGCCTCGGTCAGTTGCCGGTCATAGACAGTGACCTCGTCCAGATCTCCGTCATAAAACTCGTTGCTGCCCGCGGGTGTCGAGGATCCTACAAACATACTGCCCGTTGGAACGGAGGCGTAGATGCGGAACATTGACGCTTCATAGTTGCCGTCGACGTAAATCCTGGCATAATGGTCACTCTGCGAATAGGTCAGTGCGATGTGGCGCCATTGTCCGTCAGCAATGTTTGTAGTTCCGCAGACGTCGCCTCCGCCCCAGTTTCCTATGCAGGCCTTATCGTTGATGAACATCGGGTAAAACGCTCCGGAAGTGCTGAACCCGCCATAAAAGAACGGCATCCTAGCGTTGAATGTCGGTCTTGCCCAAAACTCGACCGTACGCGACGCGTCACCGAATGGCATTCCGCTGTCCGTCGCCCAGAAATACACCTGATCGGCTCGGCGGAAACGAAAGCCCTGTCCGACCTTGCCGACGATAAATCCGACGCCGTTGACGTCATTCAGCGGAGCAAAGAACGGCGAGAAGTTCTTAAGGTCGCCGTCGCCGCTCCACCAGCGGACGATGCCGTCAGGCGGTGAGGTCGCGGTCGGTTTGCACCAACCCAAACCGCTGCCGGCCGCGATCTCAGCGATCTCTGCTGCCGACAGGGCCCGGTCATAGAATGAGATCTCGTCCATCTTACCGGCTAAAGATGACCCGCCGAAATTTGTAGTGAAACCGAAACGCATTGGATTTGACGTAGAGCTGACACCGAATCGAGGCGACGATCCTTCAAGAACTCCATTTACGTATAGTCGTGCCTCGGTCGTTGTCGCTGTCAGGGCAACATGATGCCACATATTCGGTGGCGCGATGACGTCAGTTACAATGTTGAAATCCCATCCGTTTATGCCGGATACCTTTATCCGCCCCGCTCCATAACGGATATCCCAGCCCTGCCCGGCATCGGGATTGGATTTGCCGATCAAATATGCATCCGCAACGGGTGTACCGTATGAGTAGAACCAGAATTCATTTGTAAATGGCTGGTTGCCGGGATTGAAAAAATCACCTCCGACCTCAACATAAGAGCCCGCTCCATTGAACTCGAAAGCTCCTATGCCGTATTTGCCGTCGGTATATTGAGCACCGCTATACAGCCCGGCGTCATGCCCGCCGCGGATATCTCTCGCACCCTGATCACCCGGCCACAGAGCTGTCATGCCTACCGGCACCGGAGCGCAAGTTCCGCATTTGCCGGATGAGCCTGCCTGATAGATCGCGAATACTTCTGCACCGGAAAGAGCACGATTGTAGAGCGTCGGCTCATCGATCTGGCCTTTCCACTTTGATCCGCCCGGACGGCTGCCGATGGTGATGCCGTTGGTGTCGAGTACCGTGTTAAGGGTTTTCGGGGCGCTGGCGTCGAGGCCTCCGTTCAGATATAGCCTGACTGTCGCACCGTCGTAAGTGACCGCTGTGTGGTACCACGTATCAGGCTGCAGAAGGGTCCCTCCAGCAAGGTCGTTACCGTGGCCGTAGAAATAAATTCGACCGGGAGAATTGCCGGATGTGATGAGTCCAAACATCTGGCTCGTGTTTGCCGTGCCGTATTGGAACAGGGCCGACTCGGTGTTTACAGAAAGATCAACGGGGGTTCTGAACCAAAATTCCACCGACCGCGGCTGTGCTCCGACGGGAAGCGACGAGGTTGGCTGCACCCGCACGAAATCGTCAATGCCGTCGAGCTCGAATGCTTTGCCGACAACGCCCGCCGAGAACGTCGCTCCGTTTTGCAGCACGCCATTGTTCAGGTTCATTACGTCCCACGCGTTGTCATCAGCCCGCCACCAACTGACCATGCCGGCCGGAGCGTCAATGCAAGACGGCGTAGGCGTCGCGGTAGGAGTGGCCGTCGGCGTAGCCGTAGCGGTTGCCGTAGGCGTAGGTTCTGGCGTGGGCGTCGGAGAAGGCAATGCACAAACACCCAACAGGAGCGCGAGGTCGTTCGACGACGCATTTGCCGAAACAATGTCCTGAACACCGTCACCGTTGAGGTCACCGACAGCCAGTCCGTACGGCAATGTGCCGACGGCCACCAGTACTGCGGCGCCAAAACCGCCGAGCCCGTCACCTTTCAATATTGAGACCTGACCCGAAAGGTGGTCTGATGTCACCAGCTCCTGAGCTCCGTCGCGGTCAAAGTCTCCCGCCGCGATGGTCACTGGCGTCGAACCGACCGAATAGTGTGAGGGCGCCGCCAAGATCCCGGTTCCGTTTCCGAGCATTACCGATACCTGATCGGCTGCAACATTTGGAACAGCGACATCCTGGTTCCCGTCGTTATTCAGATCGGCGACAATTATGAAGTGCGGATTGGACAGTCCGCCGTAGGTCGCCGGCGAAGCAAACCCGCCGAGGCCGTTTCCCAAAACTAACGAAACCGAATTCCCTGCAAAATTTGCAGAAGCGATATCCTTGTTCCCGTCTCCGTTGAGATCGCCTATCGCTATCGAGATCGGGTTGGTGCCGGTCGGGAAGCTGACTGATGCCGGAAACGTTCCTGTTCCGTTGCCGAGTAGTATGGAAACACTGTTCGAGTCCACATTCGCGGCCGCAATATCGAGCAGACCGTCGTTGTTGAGGTCAGCGATCGCCACAGAACGCGGCGCGTTTTCGACAGAATAATTTACTGCCGAAGCAAAACTGCCGGCCCCGTTGTTCATTAGTACAGAAACGGTATGCGAATTAAGATTTGCCGTGACGATATCCGCATGTCCATCACCATTAAGGTCGCCGACCGCGACTGCCATCGGGCTATTTCCAACCGTAAATGCCGCGGAGCCCGGGAATGTTCCTGTTCCGCTGCCCGCCCAAACCAATAGCAGGTTGGGCGATGCGGTCATCGCAACGTCTTGATGGCCGTCATTGTTAAAGTCTCCTAGAGCTGCAGCGGTAGGTGATGCCCCAAGCGGAAATTGGCCGGCGGGCTGGAAGCCAATGGTATTGCACGCTTGCCCTGAACTTACCGTCAGTTGAAATGTCTTTGTTGCAGTTCCGCCGAGACCGAACGCTTTTACGGTTATCGGATAGACGCCCGCGGGATGAGCATTTGTCACGCGAACCGCACCCGTCGAGTTGTCCACGGTAAGCTGTCCGCGGAAGTTCGTCGGGGCAAATACTGTTATCCTCGTTATTCCCGTCGGCACTGCGTCGGGTGTAACAACGGCGTTGCCGCTTAATGCTACCGACGAGTCAGCGTAGTCGCCTAGAGTTGCTACAGGCTTGCATTTACCTGCGCTGCCGGCGGCGTAGATCGCATTCACCTCTGCTGCGGTCAATTCTCTCTGAAAGAACTCGACCTCGTCGATCAGGCCCTGAAAATTATGGTTTGGCCAGCTCGGATCGGACGTGCCGATGGTGAACGGCGTGTCGGTCGCGGCAAGCACAGGCGGCGGCCCCTCTACGGTTATAACCTGCTCAACCCCGTTCACGAATATCTTGTAACCGACGCCGTGGGTAATGACCGCGGCGACGTGTGTCCATTGCCCGACCGAAACCTTTCCTGGATCTGTCCACGCTGATATTCCGGAAAATGTACTCGGAATGACAAGCACCTTTCCGTCCCCTGTTATCCACATCCCGTAACTTCGCTGTCCAATAGACTCTTCGCTTTTCGCCAGCACGGCATTGAACGTGTTGCTCAGGCTTGCCGGCTTGATCCACGCGTCAAATGAGATCGCGTTGCCGGGCTGCAGAGACGCCGAGTCGTTGACCTGAACTCGATGGGAAGAGTTTGTAAAGCTGAACGCCCGGCCGACCATTCCGTCCGCGAAACCGGCTCCATTCACTAAAGTACCGTTGTTATTTCCGAGCAGATCATCGGCCGTATCATCACCTGTCCACCACGATGTCATCTGCGGCGGGGCAGGCGTGCATTGCAGCATTGCTTCGCGATCGGCCGCTTCGCCAGCTATTGATCCCCAATTCTGAAACAAAAAGGCAGTGCCGGAAGCGGCAGCTGCCAAGAACGAGATAAACATGATCGCTGAAACCAAGGGAGGGATCAGCCGTGTGCGTCCGTCAGCAATTTTTCGCATCATTTCCTTAGAACCTCCTCTCCGCCGTTCATGCCGGGTGATCGTGAGAGGGCAAACGGTAAGAACGTGCTGTCAATCGGCCAGGGCACATAGACAATTACCCTTGCGCTTAACTTTGAATGAGCATTAGCTGTGCCGTTGGCCCAAATTTTGGTTAACTATTGATACAGAGATATTTACGCGGTTTGCGGTGGAAATTGATCCGCCTCGATATGCATTTAAGTGTGGATTTTTTCACGGTCAAAGCCGCATTTCGGTGGGTTTTGACGATTTCGCCTAGCGTTTGACGCGGAGTATTATTGACGTTATGAAGATCTACGACGTTACCGTGACGATCAGCGAAACGGTACCTATCTACCGCGGCGATCCGGGTGTGGAACTTAATTCGTTCAAGGCAATTGCCCGCGGCAATTCAGCGAATGTGACAGAGATGTCATTTGGCGTGCACACCGCGACTCACATCGACGCTCCGAATCACTTCATCGACGGAACAAAGCGCGTTCACGAAATTGACCCGCAAAAACTCATCGGTCCCTGCCGCGTCATAGAGATACCGAGCCATGTCATCGAGATCGAGCCCGAACATGTGGGTGACCTGAACGGTGTCGAACGCGTCATCTTTAAAACGCGAAATTCCGAATTTTGGGCGACACCGGAGGACGGATTCCGTTCGGATTTCACCTATATCACGCCGGCGACCGCCGATCTGCTCGTCGAAAACGGCATCGTTTTGGTCGGCATCGATTATCTTTCCATAGAAAAAAGCGGCGGCGAAACAAAACCCGTCCACACGACGCTGCTCGGTAATGAGGTCGTCATTCTGGAGGGCGTCGATCTGCGTGCTGTTCCGCCCGGCGACTACGAGATATTCTGCGGCCCGCTGAAATACGACGGTGCGACAGGCGACGGTGCCCCGGCGAGGACATTTCTGAGAGAACTCCTATGAACCCGAACGAGCCTCGATACCGCGAACGAGTCTACGATCTTGTAAAACAGATCCCGGCGGGCCGTGTGATGACGTACGGACAGATCGCCGCAATTTTGGGCGAGGGTTACACGCCGCGGACGGTCGGCTTTGTGATGCACGGCGCCGACACGGAAAATGTGCCGTGGCAGCGAGTGATCAATTCGCAAGGGAAATGTTCGACCGGGAAAATGACAATTCCTGTGAATCTGCAGCAGTCAATGCTGGAACAGGAAGGTGTGGTATTTGATTCGAAAGAACGCTGCGATCTTGGCCGGTATCTATGGCATCCCGAAGGCATGGATACGGAAGGTGACGATCAGATCAGTCTATTCTCGTAATGGGCACTTTGCTCTAACGTCCCCACTTCAGTTTATTCCTGAGGACATCGAAATAGTTCCTGTTCGGCGGTTGGACGAGTTTCAGCATAGTACCGCTTTTGCGGATCTTTACACGATCACCGGAGTGCATCGCATAGCCGTTCTGGCCGTCGAGCGTCAGGACGACGCCTTCGTTCTCGTTATCCAAAACTAGTTCTATTTCTGCACTGTCGGGAATGACGATCGGGCGGTTCGTGAGAGTAAAGGGGCAGATCGGCGTCAGGACGACGGCATTCATCGAAGGATAGATTATCGGGCCGCCCGCGGAAAGATTGTACGCGGTCGAGCCCGTCGGAGTCGAAACGATCAGCCCGTCAGCACGAAACGAATTTACGAAAAGTCCGTTCAGGCTCACATCTATCTCGATGATGCGTGCAACGGCGGCCTTGTTGATGACGACGTCGTTCAATACGCGGCCGTCGGCGAGCTTTTGGTCGCCTCGCCACAGCTCCGCACGCAGCATAACGCGGCTATCGATGTCGTATTCACCGGCAAAGACCGCCTCAATGCCCGAGTGCATTTCTTCGATACGGAAATCGGTCAGATAGCCCAGACCGCCGTAATTGATGCCCATAACAAGTACGTCTGCATCGGCAGCAATTCGGGCCGCTGAGATCATCGTGCCGTCGCCGCCGAGGACAACGATCAGTTCCCCATCACTAAATTCTGCCTCGTCAGCCTCCTGCGACCCGGCAGTCAACGGACCGCGAACCTGCATAACATCCATATTGGTCAACCATGCCGCCAATTCGCGTGCGGTCGCCGCGGCCTCGCCGTCACCGGGCTTTACGATTATGGTTACTGCAGTGATCTGGGCTGTTTCCATCGGCTGATATACGGGTTAATCATCAATTAATTACCGTCATTTCGCAAGTTTTATTCCGACGGCATTGTCGTATCTGTTGGTAATTTGCCAAAGCGCTTTGCTAGAATCATAGTTTGCCCATATTTTCGGCAAAATGAACTTTATTCCGTAGGTGTACTGTAAATGCTAAAGTTTTTCACACGTCTCGAAAGGACGCGCAATTTCGTTCTTCTGCTTTTTGCCGTGGTCATGGTCGGCAGTCTTGTGCTCTTTTATGCGCCGAACCCGAACACGGCGTTGGCTAATCTCGCCGCCAGCGAAGAGACCGCGGCAAAGGTCGCGGGCTATACGATCACGGTCGGCGAGATAGCTCGGCAGAAAGAGAATTTCGAGCGCTTCAGCCGCGGCCAGAGCTATCCGGCAAAGACCATTCTCGAAAGCCTGATCTCGAGCCGTATCACGCGTGCCGAGGCGGCGCGACTCGGGCTGACGGCAAGCGATGCCGAAGTTGCCGCAAAGATCCGCGAGGACTTTAAACCTGAGGACGGAAAGCCCTTCGATCAGGCTCGTTACGAGCAGAACATTACGGAGCAGTTCGGCAGCATCTCGATGTACGAGCAGAGCGTCCGCGACAGTTTGAGCTCAAGAAAGCTTGAGGCGTTCGTCACGTCAGGCGTTACCGTTTCGGAAGAGGCCGTTCTGGAGGAATTCAACCGCCGCAACACGAAATTCGACCTTGTCTATGTTTCGATCAATCCGTCGGAACTGGCGAAGGGTATCACACCTACTGATGCCGAATTACGGGAATACTTTGAAAAGAACAAGGCGAGCTATTACATCAACGTTCCGCAGAAAAAGATCAAATATATCTTCGTGAATACGAACAAGATCGGTGAAAAGCTGCAGCTGCCGGAAGCAGACCTGCGTGCGGAATATGATGCACTGCCCGCCGATAAGAAGATCTCCGGCGTGAACGGCCAGCAGATAGTGCTTCGCGTCAACAGGCCCGATCAGGAAGGCGAAGTTTTTCAGCGTGCCAATGAGATCATCCAGCGGCTGAAAAAAGACGGTACAGAAGTGACGGAAGCCGGATTCGCGGATATCGCAAAAGGTTATTCCGAAGATCCCGCAACCGCGGCGGGCGGTGGAAAACTCAGCGGCCCGGTGCGTGAAAACCCTGCAAAGCCCGATGACCCGTACCAGAGGCTCTTGAAGATGAAGCCCGGCGAGGTCAGCGAACCTATTCTTTACCAGAGCCGCTATTTCATTCTCCGACGCGGTGAAGAGATACCGAAGACGTTTGAACAGGCCCGCAAAGAGATCGAGGTCAGCCTGAGAAACCGCCGAGCCTATACAGCGGCCGCGGAGCTTGCACAAAAGGTTGTTGACGCCCTGAAAGAGAACAAGGACATCAACAAGACGGCTCAGGATTTTGCGTCGCAGGCCAACATGAGCGTGGCCGAGATGATACGCGAGACCGGCTACGTAAAGCCGGGCGATGACGTGCCGGAGATCGGCACTTCGCCGCAGTTCGAAGAAGGCATCGCTCCTCTCGAAAACGTCGGCGACATCGGCGAACGCACACCGATACAGAACGGTTTTGCTATCCCGACGCTGGTCGATAAGAAAGAGCCGCGTGACGCAGAATTCGAAGAGGTCCGTTCAAAGGTCGTTGACGTAGTAAAACTTGATAAGGCCCGTGCTCAGATCGACGAGATCGCCAAGAAGATCGCACAAGGTGCAGGTACGGCGTCGGGCCTCAACTCGATCGCCTCGGCAAACGGCGTCACCGCAAAAGACCAGAAAGATTTCGTCCTCGGTTCACCTGTAGGCGAAGGGCCGACTGCGGGAACCAGCGAGGCACTTGAAAAGGCCATCTTTGCCATGAAGTCTGGCGACGTCATGAAAGATCCCGTAAAGATCGGTGACAATCAAATGATCGTCGGTGTGACAAAGCGTGAAGATCCGAAGAGTGAGGATTTCGCGACGCAGCGTTCGAGCATCATGGACCAGATGCTTGGCCGCAAACGTGCGACGCTATTCAACGACTATTTGGCCGCCGCACGTCAGAAACTTGAAACCGCCGGCAAGATCGTCATTTATGATGCCGCACTTGCTAAGATCGACGCAAAGGCTCAGCAGCTGCAGTCAGGGCTCAACTAATTACCGGACAGAATATACTTATAGAGCCGTCTTTCGCGACGGCCTTTTTTCTTTCCACATTTCTCTACACTCTCAACTCTCCTCTCTCAACTGCTTCACCACCATCCCAACAGCTTCCACCACAGCGGCCCGAGCGTTGACCAAATGGCGATGTTGATGACCGATGCGATCAGGCCGATCTTCCACCAGAGGCCTTGTTTGACATAGCCTGTGCCGAAATAGATAGGTGCGGGCGTCGTGCCGTAATGCGTCAACCCGGCGTTGAGGTTTGAGAAATACGCGAGCAGCAGCACAGCAAGCCCCGCCGGTGCTCCCGCGGCGGCAGTCACCGCGAGGAACGGTACGAACATCGCGAGTACATGTGCCGTGATCGAAGCGAATAGATAATGCGTGTAGAAATAGACAAGAGCGAGCAACGCCAACGCGACGACCCACGACATTCCCGTCGTATAACCGCCGACCGTATCTGCAAATAGTTTGGTCAGGCCCGTATTGCTCAGAGCGTTCGCCATATTTACGAGCCCGCCGTACCAGACGAAAACCGACCACGCATTCCGCTCGCCCATCAGGTCCGGCCAATCGATCACGCGGAATGCGAGCAGTGCACAGATGCCAGCCATCGCGACGATGGCCGTGTCAAGCGAGTGCAGGTGATCTTTTGTTGTCCAGGCGACGACGACCGAGACCAGCACCGCCAGCATCAGCCATTCCTTGCGTTTTACGGGGCCGAGCTTTTCAAGTTCGGCAGCAGCAAATTCGGCCGCCTCGGGCGTTTCTTTCACCTCGGGCGGCGATACGCGAAAGATCATCCACGGCACGAGTATCAACGAGACAATTGCGGGAACAATGGCCGCGGCGAACCAGCCTGCGTATCCGATCGTGACGCCGGCGTTCTTTTGAGCGAGGTCGGCGATGATGATGTTCGACGCCTGTCCCGTGATGAACGTCGCACAGATGATGACGTCCGCCTGATAGAGCAGCGACATCAGATACGTTCCCAGCCGTCCTGCGGTGCCGTCATCGGGCCGCGAATCATACGTTTCGCAGATGCTGCGTGCGATCGGCAGTATGACACCGCCGTTTCGTGCCGCGTTCGAAGGTATCATCGAAGCCAGCACGAGATCCGTCCCGATCAGCGCGTAGCTTAGGCCGACCGTCTTTCGCCCGATAGCTTTTATGAACAGCAGTGCGATGCGTCGGCCGAGGCCCGTATTTATCATCCCGACGGATAGAAAGAACGCCGCGAGAACAAGCCATACGACCGGCTCGGAATAACCTTTCAAAGCCTCGGCCGGCTTCAGTGCACCAAAAACAACGGTCGCGATCACGCCGACGAGAACCATCGCCGCACCGGGCAGCGGCTGCACTATCGAGCCGACGATGGTCGCGATGAAAACGGCAAAAAGCGTCCAGGCCTCGCGCGTAATTCCTTCTGGAATAGGAGCGAAAGCTATCGCAACGCCGACGCCGACCGTCACCAGCCAACGCCACAGTTTATTCACGATGTCGCCGCGTTTGGACATTTCCTTAGAAAAATAGGGCCATCTCCTAGGTCAAGAGACGGCCCCGTAAAGAACAACTGCAAAGAGGCTACGCGCCTTTGATCGCTTTCAAATAACGATTCAGCTCTTCCCGCACCTTCGGGAACAGGAACAGCAGGCCGATCATGTTCGGGAATACCATCGCCAGGATCATCGCGTCAGAGAACGCAAGAACCGAACCGAGCGATGCCGCTGCACCGATGACGACGAACAGGCAGAAAAGTACCTTGAACGTCAGGTCAGATGCCTTTGATCGCCCGAAAAGATATTTCCACGACTGCAGCCCGTAGTAAGACCACGAGATCATAGTAGAAAAAGCGAACATAACGATGGCCAACGTCAGAACGATGTTAAATCCGGGCAGCACGTCATTATATGCACGAGCAGTGAGATCGACGCCGTTCACCGCCTGGCCCTCGATAACGACGCTGCGTGCCCCATTGAGCATCTCGCCGCCGTAAACAAAGAAATCGCCTTTCATATTAAAGAGCACGATCACGATAGCGGTCATCGTACAAATAACGACCGTGTCGATGAACGGCTCAAGCAGTGCGACGAGACCTTCGCTGGCAGGGTATTTCGTTTTAACTGCGGAGTGGGCGATAGCCGCAGAACCGGCACCCGCCTCGTTCGAGAAAGCCGCACGCCGGAAGCCCTGGATAATGACACCTGCTACACCGCCGACACCGGCCTCAGGCGTAAATGCACCTGAGATGATCATTCCGATCGCCGTCGGTATTTCAGTAAAGTGGGCAAAAATGATAATGAGTGAGGCGATGATGTAAACGATCGCCATCAGCGGAACGAGCTTGTCAGTTACCTTTGCAATGCGTTTGATGCCGCCGATGATGACCACCGCGACGAGAACTGCCATGACCAAGCCGATCAGCGTTCTCGCGGCGCCGCCGCTGCCGATACCGAGCATCGTTGTGATCTGGGTGGTCGCCTGATTCGCCTGGAAAGCGTTACCGCCGCCGAGCGAGCCGCCGATACAGAAGATCGCGAAAATGACAGCCAGCAGCTTACCAAACCCGCCCATTTTAAGGTCCTGAAATCCACGCGAGAGGTAGTACATCGGGCCGCCGTGTACCGTGCCGTCCGAATCTATATCGCGGTATTTCACACCCAGAGTACATTCGACGAATTTCGATGACATGCCGAGCAAACCGGCTATGATCATCCAAAACGTCGCACCCGGACCGCCGATGCCGACCGCGATAGCGACGCCGGCGATGTTGCCCAAGCCGACCGTTCCCGAAACGGCCGTAGCGAGTGCTTGAAAATGGCTGACCTCGCCGTGCTGGCCTTCGTCGCGGATCGTGCGTTTTACGTCGCCTTCTTCGGTGACGTAAACATCAGGTTTTTCGACCGCCGTGTGCGGCTCTTCGTGATCGGGGTCGGCCGCCATTTCGATCTCGTCATACTTTCCGCGAACGACGTTTATCGCCAGCGGGAAACGCAGGATGTTCACAAACCCGAAAGCGAGCGTGAAGAACAATGCCCCAAATATCAGGAGGTAAAGTACGATCGGCAGATCGAACGGTGGGGGAAGCGGGGCAGCGTAAAATACAAGCGACTCAAAGCCGTCAGCGACGGGCTTGAATGCCTCATCGATCCTTTCGTCAAGCCCTTTTTCCTGTGCAAAAGCGACGATAGGAAGCAATATCGAAAACACCAGTCCGGTTACGAATCGGTAGAAGTTTCTATTCATTTTTACCTCTGAAAATTGGGGTATCGGTATCGTGTTCATCAGGCGGAACGTCGCCGAAAATTACACACGAGAGCCGCAATGCGCCGGGAGAAGATATTTGCCGCATCTGTAAATTTACCGTTGCATTATAACCGATTTAGGTAGGTTGTCGAGCACTGAACAGGGTAAAATCACAAAGAACAATGAGCGAAAATAACAAGACGAATTTCGGCGATATGCCCGCGGACGAATTTCGCCGCCACGGCTATGCGATGGTTGACCGCATCGCGGATTATTTCGCGCATCTGGAAGAATTTCCCGTGCTATCGCAGATAGAGCCCGGCTGGCTGAAAGAGAATCTTCCGGCATCGCCGCCAAGCGAAGGCGAAGACTTCGACAATGCACTTGCCGATGTCGATCGGCTGATCATGCCCGCCGTCACGCATTGGAATCACCCGAATTTTCACGGCCTGTTTTCCACGTCAACCAGCTCGGTCGGTATCTTCGGCGAGATGCTTTCAGCCGCTTTTGATATGAAGGCGATGCTGTGGCGCACGTCGCCCGCATCGACCGAACTCGAGGACGTTACGCTGGATTGGCTGCGGCAGATGCTGGGCCTGCCGGACAAATTCGAAGGCATCATTTACGATACGGCGTCAGTTTCGACGATGCACGCCATCGCCGCCGCCCGCGAAAGAGCAAGTTGCAGAAGCCCGCACGTAAGTGAGGGCGATACTCTCGACGCAGCCGCAATGTCAAACTTGAACATACGCCGTGACGGCATGTCCGGACGCGCCGATCTGCCGCTGCTCCGCGTTTACACGTCGGAACACGTTCATTCGTCCATCGACAAATCCTGCATCACGCTCGGCCTCGGCCTGCAGAGCCTGCGAAAGATCGGCTGCAGCGAACGCTTCGAGATGATCCCCGAACTTCTCGCCGAAGCTATCGAAGACGACATCGAGGCCGGTCACATTCCCATTTGCGTCATTCCGACCATCGGCACGACATCGTCATCGAGTGTCGATCCCGTCGATGCCATTGCCGACATCTGCGAAAAATATGGCATCTGGCTGCACGTTGATGCCGCTTATGCCGGACCCGCGGCTTTGCTTGAAGAAAAGCGGCCGCTGTTCCGCGGTTGGGAACGCGCCGATTCCATCGTGCTCAATCCGCACAAATGGCTTTTCACGCCGTTCGATCTGTCGGTGCTTTATTGCCGCGACCTAAGCGAACTGAAAGGTGCATTCTCGTTGGTCGCCGAGTATCTCAAAACGAACGACGAGCCGGCCGTAAAGAACGGTATGGATTACGGGATTCAGCTTGGAAGGCGTTTTCGTGCGCTTAAGCTGTGGTTCGTGATCCGCTATTTCGGCGTCAAAGGCCTGACGACGCGCATCCGCGAACACTGCCGCCTTGCCGAGCGTTTCGCTTCGTGGGTCGCTGCGTCCGACGATTTCGAGATGATGGCTCCGGTGCCATTTGCACTCGTCTGTTTCCGAGCAAAACAGGCCGGAATGTCTGATGCCGAGCTCGACGCACTCAACGAGCGGATCATGAACGCCATCAATGCCTCAGGCGAGGCGTATCTGTCGCACACAAAACTCAACGGCAAATACACGCTGCGGCTTTCTGTGGGCAGCATCCGCGTCGAGGAGCGCCATCTCGAAAAGGTATGGCGGCTGCTGAACGAACACCTAGCCGCCGCTTTAGAAAAGGCGTGACACGCGTCGCAGCGGATCCCTGAAGAGGAATGTCATCACGTCGAGTTCCTCATGCGTGCGGTCATAGCCGACAAGCTCAACGTAGGCATTTCCCCCGATGTCGCTGCTCCCTTTTCGCCCCGCGACGCTGCATGCACCTTCCCAGTAGACGACCATCGTCGTCCCGCGTGTGTCGAGTTCCTGGTCTTTCAGCAGCGGCTTTACCTCGATCTCGATGTCAATGCTCGGCACACGGACGCGCCAACCGCTCGGAAATTCAACTCCTGTCGAGTAGCTCTTCCACGTGCCCAAAGTTTCGATCTCGAATTCTGCCCGCGTCAGATATTTACAATTGCCGTCGGCGTCAACAAAAGTGCCGGTCGAATCGCCGTTCGCCTCGCCGCTCTCGGTCCTGAATTGATAGATCATCAGCTCAGTGCGGTCGTCGAATTGTATGCTGAACCAATCCCAATTCGTCTGTTCCCAGGCGCCGTATTCGCGGTCCATCCACGCCGAGCCTGTGAAATTTTCCGTGCGGCCCATCGTGGTGATGGTGCCGACGGCGTTCATACGCGTGTACGAAAAATGCCGTGAGACGCCCTTCATCTTGCGGCTGACACCGTTGCCGTCGTCGCCGTTGAGGACAAGCGGTTTCGCGGGTTCGAGGATGATATCGAAAACGACGCCGTCCAGCGCTGCATGCAGGACGTGTTTCCCGCCGACCTCGCGAACCGACCAATCGCCCATTTGCACATCGAACGAACGCTCGCTCATCGAAACAGGAATATCCAACTGTCCGCCGAAGCTGCGAATATGATCGTATTGGAAAAGCCCGCGTGTAATATCCGTCACGGCAAAATGAGCCGCGTAGATCGGGTTCGCAAGCAGAGACATCGGCACTGGGCCGAGTTTGTCGAGGTCGGTGCGGCGTTTGAAAAAGACAAGTTCAAAGCCAAGCTTTCGCCCGCTCGCGGTTTCGCAATGGCCGGTGTAATACCACCATTCGGTCTGTGCGTCCGGCTGAGCGAAAAACGCGTCGGGCAGCCGCAGTTCGTCGCTGGCGTATTCTGTGCGCAGAGGCTTTTCCGGAGCGAAGATGCCCGTGATGCCGTCTAGTGCCGCGGAGGCGAAATTTTCCAGTGGCTTGAAGAAATCGTTTATCATAACAATCCGCTGTCGCGTTTTGTGCGAATCAGATATCAGTATATTCGCCGCAACGTGCGGTTTCGGTTGCGCCCGGTAACAATTGGCGGCTTGGCGGGAAAGTCGAGCATTTGCTCTTGATACTTGAATGATTCGGCGGGCCTTTCCCGCAAAGGAGCAAAGTTCTTTCGCAAAGGCGCCAAGGAGAGAGTTTCGCACGGTGATCGTGAACATTCTTCTTTGCGGTTCCTTTGTAGCTTCGCGGCTTTGCGGGAGGTCGAGTGTATGCGTTTGAAACCTGAACGAACCCGCGGACGTTTGCCGCAAAGTTCGCCAAGAAAACGTGACGTATGAAGTATATAAAGGAAACCATCATTCACGCTTCGCCCGAGCGCGTTTTTGCCTTTCACGAACTCGACGACGCATTTGACCGGCTCGTTCCGCCGTGGGAAGACGCAAAGATCGTTGAGCGCGCCGATATCTCAAAGGTCGGTTCGCGTGCGATAATCGAGCAAAAGCTGTTCGGCATCGTCCCGACCCGCTGGGTAGCAGAACACACGGCTTACGATCCGCCCCGGATGTTTGAAGATGTACAGATCTCGGGGCCGTTCGCCTCTTGGCGGCACAAACACATCGTCGAACCGCACGCTGAAGGTGCCGTGCTTCGCGACGAGATCGAGTTCGAACCGCCGTTGTCATTTATCGGCGATCTTGCGGCACCGCTTTTCATTCTGCCGCGGATCGAGAAGATGTTCGAATTTCGTCACAAGGCGACTAAAGAATGGTGCGAAACTGAAGATTAAATGCTCATCCATATTGTCTGTTGGAAATACAAACCCGAAACAACGCCGGAAATGCGAACTAAGCATATCGAAAGCCTTCGCGCGTTGAGCGATATCGTCGCCGGTATCGAAAGCCTCGACGTCGGGGCCGATATCTTGGGACTTGACCGCTCTTTCGACACGGGGCTTGTGATAAAGTTCACGGGCCGCGATGCTCTTGAGAACTACACGATACATCCTGAACATCAAAAGGTCGCGGCAATGGGCCGCGAGATAGCCGAGCGTGCCGTTTCTGTTGACTTTGAAACATAACGCCGCACTGCGCATCGGGCAAACGATATTGACGCGCAAAACATCTTAAAGACCGTATTTAATAAGTGTTTATTGGATCCGACAAATGAAGAAAAGATTTTCGATATTGATAATGATAGCGGCTGCGGCTGTCGGCGCCTCGGCGCAGACCGTGAAACGCACACCGTTTGACGTGCAGAACTACGTCATCGACGCCACATTGAGCCCGAACGACCGTCGAATTGCCGCCACAGTGGACGTTACTTTCGTCCCGCTTGAGGATTCGAGGTCGTTCGCATTTGAACTCAACGGCTCGCTAAAGATCGACACGATCACAAAGAT
Source organism: Acidobacteriota bacterium (assembly GCA_016700075.1). Lineage (NCBI taxonomy): Bacteria > Pseudomonadati > Acidobacteriota > Acidobacteriota bacterium. The sequence continues at coordinate 1,950,378 of CP065000.1, forward strand.
CACGCCCGGAGCCGTTCCGACTCCGACACCGCGAACGCCGCCTCGCGGAGCACAACCGCCGGCCGCGGTGAATAATATTACCTTCGTTCAGGATCCAACCAACGCCAGCGACCTAGGTCCGCACGTCCGTGTTGACATCGGAGAGACCGCTGCAAAGGGGACGCCCGTTACTCTGCGTTTCAAGTACGCAGGGGTTTTGGATGGGCCTGCCGGTGGCCCTTTGCTTGCGAAACGGCTCGCATTTATAGGCAATGACCTCGGCTATTTGATGTATGCCGCACGCTGGTTCCCTTTTAATGATTACGCGGCAGACCTGGCGACGTCGGACGTTACGATCTCGTTGCCTGCCGGCTATCAGGTGGCCGGATTTTCCGATACGCAAATGCCTGCGGCCGCAGGTAAATACCGCTTCGTTCAGACCTCGCCGTCGCTTCCCGGCAATATCGCATACACGCGTTTCACCCCGCGATCGCTGCGTTTGGCTGATCAGGAGATAGTATTTTACACACGCCCCGGCACGGACGACCAAGTAGCCAGATACGGAGAGACGCTCGGAAAGGCTATGTCTGAATATTCCCGGCGATTCGGCGCGGCTGCGACCGGAAACACGCTCAAGGTAGTTCAGATAGATGACGAGAGCCTGGAATTTTATTCAGCACCCGGAATGCTGTTCATAGGCGCCCGTCAGTTTGATGAGGCACGCGAAGTAACGCTCACACGTCTGCAGCGTGAGGCCGCATATCAATGGTGGGGAATGACTGTCGGACTGCGTTCGTTTGACGACGTTTGGCTATCGCAGGGCCTTGCGGAGTACAGCGCTTTCACACTCCGTGAAGCCGGACTGGAACCTGCAAAGCTGGACCAACTCCGCCGCGAACTCCTTGAAAGGTCGCTCACATTTGAACAGACGGCATCTTTGCTGCGTGCTCCGGCCAACCTGGATGACCAGAGCACTGCCTATCAGTACATAATGTTCGGCAAAGGTGCCTTTGTCTTCAAGCTGCTCCGTGACACACTCGGCGAAGCGAAGTTCGAAGAGCTTTTGAGAACGTACCTGTCGGAATTTCGCGGAAAGAACGCCGGGATCGATGATTTTGAACGCCTGACCTCGCGAATCGCCGGCCAAAACATGCGTTACTTTTTCGCTCGTTGGGTCGAAGGAACGGGCGTACCCGAATTCACCGCCGATTACGAGATCCTGCGGACGCGGTCCGGCAAGTTCGTCGCCCGCGGCACGGTAAAACAGAACTACGACAATCTTCGCCTTCCCGTTGACATCCAGCTCCGTTCTGAGGGCGAGCAGGGCATTCACCTTGAAACGCTGCGTATTGACGAGGCAAGTGCTGATTTCCGTATCGAAACCGACGGCAAGCCGCTTGCTGTCATCATCGATCCGGGCTACAAGGTCCTGCGTATCTCACCCGAGCTTCGTGTGTCGTCCATAGCTCGACGCGGCATTGAGCAGTTCAAAGAAGGTAACTATGTCGAGGCACAGCAACAATTCGAAGCGGCACTGAAGCTGGACCGCTCGAATTCATGGATCTATTACCATCTCGGCCTGCTGTTCTTGGAACAGCGAAACTACGATGTCGCCATCGACAATTTCAAGGCATCATTGTCAGGCAACCTCAATCCCGCGTGGCTGGAGGTTTGGTCGTTCATCAAAATGGGAAATGCCTATGACGCAAAAGGCGACCGCGTTCGTGCCGTTGCCGCGTATAAGCGTGCAGAAACCGGCGGCGACAACTATGATAACGCTCAGGACGCGGTAAAACGCTATTTGGCCAACCCGTACGACCCACGTGAGCGTCTGCTAAATTCAGGCCGTTAGATAATTGCGGTAATTGGAAATAAAAAATGAGGCTGCCTTTTTCGGGCAGCCTCTTTCAGTTTCTCAACCGCAGGAGTTATTAGAAGCGGAACTTTGCACGGAACTGTCCCACGCGAGGTCCGCCAACGGTGTTGGTGATCTGACCGAAATCAACAGAATCCTGCAGGTCGCTGTTCGGATTACCGAGGTTGATGGTGTTGAATATATTGAAGAAGTCAAAACCTACCTCGAAACTCATACGCTCGTTTATACGCGTGTTTTTCCCGAAGCTAACGTCGAAACGGTTCTGCGAAGGGCCGCGGAACGTATTGCGTCCGAGGTTGCCCCAAGATCCGAAAGCAGAAGTGAAACAGGCTGTGTTAATGACGTTCAGATTTCCGGTGCTGTAATTGCCGATCGCCTGATCTGCCGAACATGTGATATTCGGCCTGCCGAATCCCGCACGATACAGTCCGCCCGCTCCGCGCGTGACGCTGGTCAGCTGCGACGCGTTCGCGATCTCGGGCTCGGAAGCGAAGACCGTGAACGGCGAACCCGACTGCCACTGATAGAAGCCGCTCACTACCCAGCCGTTCGTCAGCCTGCTGCTGCTGTTGCCGTTCGGAACCTCCCAGACGAAGTTGGTGCTGAAACGGTGCGTTCTGTCGAAATCCGAAAGTCCCTTGTTGTTTGCAAGGTTGTTCGAATCGCCCTGTGCGATGAAGCCGCTGTTCGGGACGTCGGGTTTTCCGCTGCCCGCCGTGCTGCCGGGATCGGTCGACATAATGTCGATGGACTTTGAGAACGTATAAGATACGTTTGCCTGCAGCCCTTTGGACATTCTCCGCGTCAAGCTGAATTGCCCGCCGTGATAGTCCGAAGTGCCCTTTGATTCCAGCAGCAACGCCTCAGGCACATTGAAACCGAGGATCGGTACGCGGGCCTCAAAGTTGATGATCGTTCCATTCGCCGACGAAAGGTTCAGATCTGTCTGATTAGTGACAGTGTTAAGAAAGCCGAACGCACGGCCGAGGCCGCGTGCACGGGCCGTCGAGCCTGCGTTGAGCGGGCCGTTCGGCGAGCCTGCGGCGACATACGCCTGATTGAAACGCTCGAAAATATGGTCCGGCGTGTTCGGGTCGTTCAGATCGAAGCCTTGGTTGAGTGCCCTTGCGATCAGCAGGTTCTTGCCCTTTGTCCCGACATAGCGGGCCTCAAACATCAGGTCCTTCATGAATTCGTACTGAACACCGACGTTCCATTGATGTACATAAGGCGTCTTCAGATCGCGGTCGATGGCACGAAACTCAAATGTCTCAGCAATGTTTCCGCGAATACATCCGTTTCCTGTCAGCGGATCGCAAGTCAAGCCCGGAGCGTTTTGCGGAACACCTCGTGAATCCACAAAAACAGGTGTATTATCGCGGATCTGGTAAGCCCCATTCACACCTGTCGCACGGATGATGCGAAACGGCAGCCACTGATTTAGCGGGATGTTGGTCGGTACACCCGAGAATGCCGTCGGAATGCTTACGTTGCCGCTCGGCACCGTTATCTCAACCTCACGAAGGAAAGGATAATTTGAAAAGATAGTGTTGATGAACGCAGCCGAGGGCCGATCATAGAACATTCCGTATCCGCCGCGGACCACCACTCGATCACTGAATGCGTACGCGAAACCGACGCGAGGAGCGAAATTATTCAGGTCCTGTCCGTTCAGCGTATGATTGCTGTCGACCACCTGTGTAGCGTTGATGGCACCGTCAACAACCGCATTGCCTGTCGTGGCGACATTCTTAGGCACGATGAATCCCGAAGAAGGATTGTCGCACAATGCATTTGTGCCGCCGGTCGGAGCAAAACATGGAAGCCAAGGCTTGAGATCAAAGTTGCCGATGCGGCCGTTCTTTTCCTCGGGCCACATGAATAGCTCATAGCGAACACCTGCATTCACCGTCAATTTTCGTGTGACCTTCCAGTTGTCGGTGAAGTAGAAGCCGAGGTCGCGGAATCGGAAGCTCTTATCCGTGATGCCGTACTGCGTGTCGGCTTCGGTCGCGTTGCCTGTCAAAAGCTGTGTGAACGAGTCGAACTTCTCGAATTCGGTCGCCTGTTCCTCGGGCAGATTGGTGTCGTATTGGTGCTGTTTGAATTCACCGCCGAATTTGATGCTGTGTTTTCCTGCTGTCCAGCTAAGGTTGTCGCTTATGCTCCAAGTTGCCTGTTTGCGGCGGTTAAATGAATCATTCGGGCCGCCGAACGAGAAATTGGAGATGTTGTTGCGACCGATATAGTGGCCAAGGCGCGTCGTTGCGACGCTGTTGTCAAAGGTCGATGCCGGGTTGGTCACGCCGATGAAGGCGTTCGTGAAATCACCGGTGGAAAAATCCTCGGTCAGCCCGCGGGTATTGTTCAAATAGAAATACCCGAACCGAACTTCGTTAACGACGTTTTGCGAGAAGATGTGAGTGTTGCCGATCGAGAGTGTTCGGTTTCGGTCGTTCTTGCGAAGCGTGGTCGGCGAAACGAGCGAGCTGGGATCCGGGAACGAATCAAGGCCCGGGAAATTCGAAAAGAAGAACGTTCCGCTGAGATTGTTATTCTCCGTAAGTTGTCCATCCAAACGTGTTGTGAATTGGTGCTGCCTGAAAGATGAGGGCTCTACCGATATCACTTCGATAAGCGGATTATTTCGCTGGATGGTCCGCGTCGTAATTGACGGGAAATTGCCGTATTGGTACGAACCTGTTCCTGTCTGATCGACAATGCCGAGCGGTCGAAACAGTGTAGGCGTAGGAAGATAGAAACCGCCGGTAACGGGGTTGCGAAGATTGAATATCTTGAACGCCACGTCCGAGATGTCAGCCGCCGTGAGGCAGTTCGCTCCTGCACAGCCATTGAACTGGTTGAACGCGGCCGCCAACGCAGCTTTCGAACGGTCAGTGCCGAGTGCTGTCATGGCGAGCGGGAGAATAGTGCGTGTGCGTGCCGTCGAGACGAGCCCCGTTACCGCATCGGTGAACTGATATCCGCCGAAAAAGAATGCCCTGTCCTTCTTTATGGGACCGCCCAAAGTAAAACCGAATTCTGTTCTGTCGGCCTGCGGTTTTTCATTGCCGCTTTCCTGCAGAAAGAATTCGTTAGAATTGAATCGCTTGTTCTGCAGATAATAATAGGCAGAACCGTTTAGGCTATTGCCGCCGGATTTCGTAACAAGCTGGAAATTGCCGCCGCCGCTGCGACCAGTTGACGCATCGTAAAGCGATGTCTGGAGCTTCACTTCCTGGAGCGTTTCCGGTGCCGGCGAGATGTTGTCGTTGAGCGAACCCTCGTTGCTTGTGATGTTGGTCGCATCCACTCCGTTAAAGAAGAGGCTCGTCGATGTCGTTCGCGTACCGTTCACAGACGGCGAGATGTTGCCGCTGCCGTTCACTCCGACAGGTGCGAGTTCTGACGACACACCGGCTTCGGAGCCAAGCAGGCCCGTAAAACTGCGTGTAGATGTCGGCGTCCTGATAAGCTGTTCACCGCTGATCTGTCGCGAAATTGCGGGCGATTCAGCCTGAACGAGCGGTTGCTCAGCCAATACATCTACGAATACGTCCGAGATGCCGACGTCGATGGTCACATCTACGGTTCGGATCACCGATGCTTCAACCTCTATATTGCCGCTTACGGCTTTCTTGAAGCCTTCTTTATCATATGAAACTGAATAGATGCCGACCGGCAGAACGTTGACCGTCCAGCGGCCGTCGCTGTCGGTCACAACATTGCGGGTTACATTAGTGGCTGAATTGCGAACCGTAACGGCCGCCCCCTGTATGACGGCACCGTTCGCGTCGCGAACCGTACCTGTCAGCGTGCCTGTCGCCTGAGCTTGCGCAGCCGGCGTGAATATTGCAATTGCAGCAATTGCCAAGATCAATGAAAAGATGCTCGATCTCATGGTTACTCCTATATGGAAACTATTGATAATAAACTGTTTAGAGCTGCATACGATCGGCCTTCTATGCCGGCCGATACGCCCGTTCTCCCTAATATTCCTTGAAAGCAAATGAGAGAATATGCCTGCCGGGTTAATGAGAAGTTAAATCGCTGATAAAATTATGTGAATTGTTTCGGACAGAAAAATGCCCTGACATTCAGCCGAATGTCAGGGCTAGCGGAGATAAAAAGGTCTTTCGACTAAAAGCGGAATCTTGCTCCGAGCTGCACCTGGCGCGGTCCGCCGAATCGGGCTGTTGACGGTGCCGAATACGGCACATCGGCCAGCACCGATGGGAAAAGGCCGGTCGGGCAGGTAATGTTCAGCGGATTGGACGGGTTCGCAAGCGACGGCGTACCCGTGCAGAAATTGCTGATCGCGTCCACACCGAAACCTTTGTTTGTATTGCGGGTGACGTTGAAAACCTCAGCCGAAATATCGAGCTGCTTGTTTTCGCCCAACCTGAATGCCTTCAGGAGCCGAACATCAAGATTGAAGAAATTCGGCTGTCGAAATGCGTTACGGCCTGATACGACCCCATTGACGACGGCCCGGTCATTGGCATCGTTCAGGTCGCTGCTGTAATCCTCACCGTCCTGAATGACCGCTGTGTATGGGAAACCGGTACGCGTAACGATAATGCCGCTAAGCGTAAATCCGCGGCCCAGATCGACCAATCCGCTTACGTTCAGGTTGTGACGAACATCTTGTTTCGACGGGCCCGCTTCGAGCTTGAGGTTGAAAGGATTCAAGGTCGGCTGACGCGAGAAGTTGCGTTCATTCGAATCGTCGTCGCGGTTTCGCGCCCAAGTATAATTCGTTTCGAACTGATAGCGCTTTGCAAATCGCCTACGCAGCGAAACGGTCAACGCGTTGTAATCCGAGTGCGCCGACGATTCGTTGATCTCAAGCTGATTTATCGCCGTGTTCGGGCGCGTTGTCGAGAATATCGGGAATCCGCTTGCCTGCAGTGTCGGCGGGAACAGATTGCGGTCGATCCTTCGCTGCAGGTTCCATGTGGACTGCCTTATGAGGCCGACCGTCAGCACGAGGTCAGCACCGATACGCTGCTCGACCGTTGCCGAAGCCTGGAATGACCTCGGGTTCCTGAAGTTTGGATCGAACCCAAATACTCTGGGCTTTACGATAAAGTTCGTAGGCAGGGTCGCAAGGCCGTTCGGATACGTGACTATGGCGTTTGGCCCGCGGAGATTGCAGTTCGCAAGGTTGACGACCGTTGAGTTTCGGCAGGCGGTCGTTTCGGCTATCTCAACTTCGCTGACCGTAAGCCCATTGTTCGTAGATACACGCTGGAACAGGTTTGCAGGCGTGCGAGCTGCAAAAATTCCTGCCGAGAGGCGTATGACGGTCGTACCGCGATTGCCGACGTCATACGTCAGTCCCGCACGGGGCTGCCATTGTGAGACGTCGTTGGGAATGCGTGCTGTTTGCGGTATCGCGAGGTTCGGTTTCTTGGGCTGCGGATTGATCTGTGCTTCCCACCGAAGACCGAAATTGATCTTGAGTGAACTGCTGACCTTGAAACGATTTTGAAAGAAAAGAGCGAACTCCTTAACTGTACCGCGATAGATAAGATCGTTCGGGTCGCTCGAAGCAAATGTCTGCCGGAATCGACGCGGCCGGCCGTTTAGGTAGTTGTCGAGCGATGTAGACACCAGATTTCCGCTGACCGTGCGGCTTTCAAAATCGAAGCGCGGCTGCGTGTTCGATTCCCGCTGCTGACGCACCTGGTTTACGTTTATATCCACACCGAAACGCATCTTGTTTCGGCCCGTGTCGTAACTGATATTGTCGGACAGCTGAGTTCTGACGGTCTCAAATCTTCGAGGCCGCGAACGGTCGCCGCCGAGCGTTCCGAAGTTTGCAATAACGGCCTGGCCGATGTTCGTATTCGGATCCTCGAGACGTTTGTCCGTTGCGACCTGAAAGCGAAACTCATTGATCAGGTTAGGATTGATCACGGAAACCAGGCCTGATTTTATGCCGTTGCTTGTGTTCTTTCTGGTGTAGTTGCCCTCGACCGCTACGTTCTGACGCGGATTCTCAAAGTTGAAGTTCTCACCGCGGAAACGCGTGTACGTGTGCTGTACTTTCAACGAATGCCGCGGATTCAGTGCCCAATCGATGCGCGTGAACGTCGCTGTCGGATTGTTCGTGCCGCGTGCCGGCCCTTCGTAGGCCAAGATGTTCGCCGGAACTACTTGTCCGGGAATTGTGTCGAATTTAACAAAGAACGGAACGCGTAAAAAGTTCTGCTCGATGCCGAAGAAATAGAAAACTTTGTTTCGTACGATCGGACCGCCGATAGAGCCGCCGAACTGGTTCTGAGCGTTGTCCTGCTCCTGGCCGAAAGCATCAGGCGACGTCAGCCGTCTGTTGCGATTGAAAAAGAAAGCCTCACCGCTGATCTCGTTCGTACCCGATTTGGTAACGGCGTTAACAAATCCGGCTCCGGTGCGGCCGACCTCGGCAGTAGCGCCTGAGCGCACGACCTGAAATTCGCGAACGGCTGTTTGTGGGAAAAAGAAAACGGCTTCGTTACCGCCGCGTTGGTTGCCCTGCAGCGCATCGTTGAAATCGGCGCCGTCAACGGCGACGTTCGAATTGATCGAACGCTGACCGGAAATTACGAGTCCGCTGCGGTCGCCCTCCTGAATGACAGCAGGCGTCAGCTGGACGAATTCCGTAAAATTGCGTCCGCGTACCGGCAGATCCGCGACCAACCTCGGTGCGATAGTGGTTCCCGCCGACGCCGACTCGGTCTCCAGCGTATCAGTGCTGTCGGTAACTTCCACAACCGCGGTCGCCCCTTCGACCGACATTTGGATCTCTACGGGCGTGCTCTCGCCGACTGTCAAAGTTACACCGACCTGTGCGTCCGCAAAACCGGTGCTTTTTGCTGTGACAATATATCGGCCGACGGGCAGAACGCTGGTTGAGAAAAGGCCGTTCTGATTTGTAGTAACGGTCCTTTCCAAATTCGTATCGCGATTCTTGATAACCACGGTGGCTCCCCGGATGACCGCTCCGGCCTGATCGCGGACGACGCCCTCGAGCGCGGCGCTACCGGCGTCGGATTGGCCGAAAACGCCGATCGGCAACAGAATTAAAGCAAAGAATGCGAACATCCGCACTCTGGGTAATCCGTATCTTGTTAACATTAAAAATACTCCTGAAATAATTTGAAATTGGCTTCCAAAAGCTGCATTCAGGCCGTTCGGCCACAACATTTCTGCATTGATTTTGGATATTCTTTTTCGAAAAATGGGCTGCAATATCCAAAACTATTTCAGGAAAGTTAACAAGGTGTGAATGCGATGTTAAGTGTTTGTTAAATCGAAAACAGCCCTCGCCTCATACTCGAGGCAAGAGCTGTATCCGTGATCTGAAAGTGTCTATTTTATAAAGCTGTCGGCGGCGTCTTCGCCGGTGTTTATGGCGCCTTCCATAAAGCCCTGCCAATCGGCGAGATGTTCACCGGCGAATAATACCTTGCCGTGCGGACGTGCGAGGATTGGGCGAATGCCGAACCATTGCCCCGGACGATAAAGTGCATACGCACCCTCGGTATATTCGTCACGCTGCCACGCGTATGACGCGATGCCGCGGCCGAGCGACGGTGCGTTCGGGTCAAAGTCAACAAGGTCGCGGGTGATGACCTTCATACGTCGCGCATCGTCTTGCGAGGCGAGCACGTCAGCCTTTTCACCGATCGCGTACGCGGTCAAGATGCCCATATCGCCGGGCTGTTTTTGCGTAGAGTGGAAATAGTAATGCGACGTCGTGTCCGTGACCATCGAGAAATTGTCGTCCTTCCAAAAACGGTTCTCGTAAAGTACGGAATTTTTGACGATGCGTGCGTAGCTTAGTTTGTCAGCAGCATCTCGTTGCACCGCAGGCATCGGCGGGGTGAATTTTATCTTTCTGAGGCTCGCAACCGGCGCCGTGCAGATACAAGCGTCAGCCCGGAAACTCTCGTCGCCGACCTTTACAGTGACAACGCCCGCACGCTGGTTTATCTCGGAAACTTTCATGCCGGTTCGAATATTCTCAGCACCGACGCGTTTGACGAATTCGTCAATGAGCCGCGAATTGCCGCCGGTCATCTTGTAATCCATCTCGTTTTTCGGGCTCGATTCCGCATATTCCGCCAGAGCCGAAAATGCCGAGACGTGACGGATGGATTCGCCAAAATCAGTGCTGTCAGCCAGGTCGCGAAGTATCAGATCGTCGCGCGTAAAACCGATATCCGACAGGTGCGTCCACCAATCCTTGCTGTCCAGACGGCGTTTTTGTGCAGCGGTCAGCTTTTCATAGCCGGCGATCATCTTTTCAAAAGCCGTCTTTGCCTGCGGCGACAGATCCCACGTACCGGGCCGCGAATGCTTGCCGTTCCTGAGCAGGTGATCCTCGAACTGATGCTTTTGCAGCGGAATATTGAATTCCTTGCAAAGCTCGATGATGCGCTCGTGGCTCTCGCCGACCCATTCGGCACCGAGCTCGCATATCAGCCCGTCGCTGTTCGGCATTACGTGCGAAAACACACGCCCGCCGATGCGATTTCGAGCCTCAAGCACCGTCACATTCCAACCCGCAGTTTTAAGTTTCAAAGCCGCCGACAACCCTGCAAGCCCCGACCCGACGATCACACACGTTCTCTTTCGCCGCTGCGCCAAAATGTTCGGCGCTAACACAACCCCCGCCGAAGCCGCCCCCAATATCTTCAGAAACCCGCGCCGATCTGTTTTTTTCATTTGCGAAGATTATAGAACCAAAAAATCATAACGAACAAACCCTAACCTGACGATAGATAATATATTGTCAGAAGTCTTTCAGCAGATTCTCATTTAGATAATTAATAAAATGCTCGACAATTTGCGACGTCGCATCAGTTAGCAAGTACAATGATGGTTTCATGAAATTCAGAAGTTCGTCTACGGTGTACACTGCCTCATCACCCGAGCCGAAGGTTACGCCCATCATATTGTTAGTAACTTTCAGCCTGTTTCTACGTTGATAATTAATGCCTAAACCTTTAATAATAGGCGGCTTTTGGTGTACCCAAGCGTCGCGATAGTCCCTCGTCTTCTTCCAATCCTGCGAATCTCTTAAGGAAAGAATGGCTTTGGTGATTTTGTGAGTTGGTAGGTTCTTAGCTAAGTATTTGCCAACGATTGCTTGTTGACTCGAAACGCCGAGCTTTTTTGACTTCTTAAAATCCGCAATGTCGCTCTCAATATCAAGAATGTTAATTATTGCGTTAGCGAGATGTTCGGCAGCAGCATACAGGCGAAGGGCTACATCGTCCGCATAAAACTTACCGAAGAATAGAGCGAGATATTCGTTGGGTGGGTTGTTCTTAACTCGATACCAAACCAAATGTGCAATAGCTTCCAGCAGTGCATATCTTGCTTCTTGCAAAACCGATGTTGCGTCGTGAAGGCAAACAGCGGCAATGGGAAATGAACTACCGACCGGAAAACCAATTGAGATTAAATCCGGGTTCAGTTCGAGAGATGAACACCTCACTACATCAACATTAGGCAGTTCATCTTCAACCTTCTTAGCTGTTTCTTCGTCAAGTTTTCCTCTGCTCATTCGTTTTGTTTCAATTGAGCCATCATCTCGCCCAGCTTCTCCAGTTTATCGAGCGGGAGTTTGCGGGCCGGATGGGTGCGGTTCATTGAAGTTCGCTGACGTCCCGGTTAGACAAAATGGCTTCACTATTTTAATGGTATTCACATTTTGGCAGTCTCTAATAACACCTCTTTTTGCTTCGTATCGGGAATTTAGTCACTTCACTTCCTTCTCTTAAGTTTATCGGATAATCGCTATTTTGATCCATCCATTGTTTCTTCCCGAAATTGTTCTTGAAGTCCGGATGTGCTCGCAGCCATATCACTGCTGCATCCCATGCTATCTTCTGTTGACACTCCGTCGGCTTGGCGAGCTCAATGAAGTCGGTTGGATGGCATTTCAAACCATCTAAAGCGTTGGCGGCAAAAACATATTTGAGACCGAGAGTTTTATCTTTAGGAACGCCCCAACCGCGAAAGTAATGTAGTGCTAGATTGCACGTCCCGATAGCGTAGCCAAGCTCGGCGCTTCTTCTAAACCAGTAGACAGCCCTCTTACGATTTGGCCGGACGCCCGTACCATTAAAGTAGGCAATGCCAAGTTCGTTTTGTGCATCAACGTCATTCTGCCTAGCTCTTTCACGAAGATCGTCGAATCTCGTATTTTGCCCAACTAAAATTGTTTGTGAAAGAATTAGCAGAATAAGCCCGTAAAATAAGCACTTTGTGAAGTGTTGTTGATTTGCCATATCCTAATTAACCCTAACTGTCGCGGGTGCCCGATTCTCACTCATTGTTTCTCTCGGTCACTGTTTAACTCCTCAAGCATCTCACCCAGCTTTTCCAGTTTATCGAGCGGGAGGCACGCGGAGGGTGGTTTGGATGTCGTCTTTTTGTTTGATGAGGGTGCGGAGGGCGTGGGTGTCGTGGACGACGGTTTTGCCGTCCTCGCTCCAGTCGAAGAGGTCGTTCGGCGTACAGTTGAGCAGCAGGCAGAGGCGTTCTAGGTAGTCGGGCTTGGACGACCAGTCATTCCTTTTTCGGTTCGGACTCGCCATACATTTCCATCTTTTTTCGGAGTTCTTTCACGTGTCGGAGATCGCGCGGCCTGCCTACGAACTCCTTATTGCGGATCAAATCTGGCAATGAAATGAAGTTCACCGATAGCCCGTCTACATCGGCGACAACTCGGTTTTCCCAGCATTCCGAGAAATCAACCCCTGGCAGGTCCGAAATGACGTCGATCCTCACGGGCTCTACGCCAATCTGGAAGAACTTATCGGTGCCGGTGAAGTCATCGGCAGTAGCGCCCTTGACCGGCGCTCCATAGGCAGCGAGAGCCTGCAAAACTAGCTCAGCGTTTTCTCGGCTATTGTTTATCCACACATCCAGATCTTTGGTGTAACGAGGCTCAGTGTGTTTTCCAACCGCGTATCCGCCGACGACAAGGTACTCAGCGCCGGCGTCGTTTAAAGCCACCAACAGATCGCTGAAGTCTGAGTTCATCCAGTTTGCCCCCTTTGAGTCTATGAGCAGTTTCGACCAATTCCCACATAGCCGCCATGCGTTGTCCGTCTGTAAGGCTCTGCCAAAACTCGATGTCGAATGAGCGGTCATCCGACTCGCTTAGCTTTCCCCAACGGGCCATTACGAGTCGTCCCTTATCATCTACGTATTTCGTGGTTTTCGCGTTCACAACCTATATTTTATCACGCTTTTTGTCACTAGATTATCGTCGTAACGATCTCGCAAATCGAGTGGTCCATTAAAAATGTTCGTTTTTTGCACCTCGTGATCGAATGCTACTTTTCGATCTGGGGCTCGAGTAGTACGACATCACGAGTTTCTCTGCCGCGGACAAAGGCGAATTGGCCGCCATCCTTTGAAAAAGCGAAGTTATACAGCCGTTCGCTTGGCACGCCCTCCATTGGTATCGCGGTTTCGCTGTCTAGCGGCTGGATCCAGTATCCGGCATTTAGATCTCGAAAGACGATCGATCGCCCGTCCGGGGTCCATCGAGCTCCCATAAAATGAGTGGCGTCCGGAGGTATACCAAACCGATACAAGATCTGATGCGTGTCGGTGGACAGGATAATTGTTTGACGCCTTTCGGTTATTTCTGCTATCGAGATCAGCCTGCCGTCCGGAGACGCACTTGGCCAGAAAACCTCACCTTTGTAGATCGACTCCGGGTCGCCGCCGTCGATCGAGACTCTGGCAAGCTCTCTCGACCCGTCTATAATGGAGATGTAATAGACCCATTTTCCATCGCCCGAGACCGTTGGTTGAAACCCTTGGCCGCCGAATGTCAGTTGCTTGATGTTTGACCCGTCAATATCCATCCGCCATATATCAAAGCCATCTTCACCGCCGCGATTCGAATGAAACAACACATAACGCCCGTCATTGGTTACCGTCAAAACACTGTCGATCTTTCCCGGTGCTGTTAGAGGGCGATGATCGGAACCGTCCGGGTTTATGCGGGCCAAAAACTGGCTTTGTGTGTCCGATGTCGTATAGATGAGCCGTCCGTCCGGGGACCAATCCAGGCCCCAGAGCCCGTCGTATTTGCCAAAAGAACCGTCCGTTATCTGTACGGCTGACTTTAGATCGCTGATGGGGGCGACCCAGATGTTTGTGACCTGACGATGTTCCACGGCCAACAATTTTTCCCCATCCGACGATATGCTCAATGATTCGCCTGAGTCGTTGTGCCACGATGCACCATAGTTGCTCCTATCCGTCGTGATCCTGCTCAGTTCGCCATTGGGCAGGGCTACGTTCCAGAGGTGATATTGAGGAACGGACGACTGTTCATTTTTCTCACGAGCCGTAACGATTATGCTGTTACCTTCGCGGCCCCATATCGTCGTTGCGATCTCACTGAGGCCGGGAACCAAAATGGAGCGAATATCTAAACCATCCACAGAAACAGTGACTAGCTCGTATCCGATTTTTGTCGACGATGCTATTCGGCTAAATGCCAGCTTTTTGCCGTCCGGCGACCACGATATTGTTCCCGGAATCGTCGATACACCGGACGTTACCGATGTTACGACCTCAGTCTCAGACCCGTTGAGGCCGGTGATCATTATATCGATGGAACCTTCGTCTGTATTTCGTGTCGTGTATGCGACCCTTTCGCCGTCGGGTGAGATCGAGAATCGCCCGACACCTGTCATTATCTGTGACCGCGGACCGCCGGAGGCCGGTATCTTGTATAACGTGCTCTTAGAATTTCTGTCTTCGACCGTCGAAAAATAGATACTTTCTGAGTTCGGTGAGAACGTAAGCCCGCGAAACTGGATCTGTGCCGGCTCTAATAGCTGCAAATGATTGCCGCCTGCGACGTAGCCAAGCCATAAGCTCTTTTTCCCTAGATCGTCGATCGTATAGACGAACATCTTTCCATCAGGCGACAATGCGGCTCTGCCGACCTTGCCATTTGTGGTTAGCTGTCTAACTTTGTGTTTTGAAAAGCCGCCCGCAGCCGTAGATCCGCCGAATAATAGAGCCCTAAACGCATATCCGCCGGCAAAGATCGTGACCAACATTAGAGCTGCGGCCGCGAGCCCGATCTGTCGCATAGGTCGGCGGCGACCTTCAAGATAGTTGGACGGCGATGCTGACCTATCGTCCACATAACTCACATCTTCTTCAATATGTTCCTCGACGATGACCGTCGAGCGTGTGTGACTTTCGATCACCAATTCTGTGTCGTCGATTGCCGGGGCGACATCAGCTACAAAACCATATCCCGTGCCCGGTACAGTAATGATGAAACTCGATGCGTCAATATTGTCACCGAGGGCTTTTCGGATGGCGGATATTTGTACGGAAAGATTGTTTTCCTCGACGAATTGACCTGGCCAAACGCGTTCGAAAAGCTCGTCTTTTGATAGGACCGCACCGTGTCTTTCGATCAAAACAATCAGCAGATCCACGGCTCGCGAACTCAACGGCACCTGTTCACCGCTTTTTAGTAGCCGTCGGCGAACCGTATCGAGCTCAAATTCTCCAAATATAAACCGTGTCTGCTCAATCATTTAGCTTGTCCATACAGACAATTAGGAACTTTTAGGCTGCCGTTAAGGACATTTAGCGCCACTGCGTCGAATAATCCCATTACTGGCAACCGTGGGCTTTCTTTTAAGCGTTATCACTAAAAAGATATCAGATTTGTCGAATTCTAATCAAGATTTTTTCGGATTGAAGAAACAATGAAGAGCATTTCAAAAAGGCAACTTCGAATCGTGATCGAAACCGAAACAACGACCGTCATCCGAAGCCGGCAATGCTCGGTCGATACGGTAGTTGGACAAAACGAAGGGCAGGAACACGCCCCTCAGAAAAGTTTCGCCGAACCGTCAAGCGCTATCTCGGCGTTGGATGAAATAACTGCCGTGGATACTATCGCCATTGAATAATGGCGATGTGCCGCGGCAGGACAGCTTCTAAAAAGTGTCGTTGCCTACGCCCCAAGTTCGGTCATTGTTAGATCAACGCTGAGACGGCATGTTGATCCGTTCTTGAGGTTGATGCTCACGTCCTTATGTTCAGCGATTCAGAGCGTGAGATCAGAGAATAGAGTATTTAGTGAGGAAAAGAACCATGAAATATAGAAAGTACGGCACTATGGGAACAGCAGCGGTCATTACATTGGTCCTTGGGGTTTTGTTATTCACCTCTGTGAAGCAAGTATCGGCCGATCGGGCGGTAGCGATCGGAAACGGCCCATCCGGCTCTCAGTGTTCCACAATATTCTTCGGAAGCGGGCGTGATTATCTAGACAGGGATCTCGTAAGGATGAATCCAGATGGTACGGGTAAAGTTGGCCTCCTTCCAGAAGGGATGTTTGCGTTTTTTGAAGACTTCAGTCCCGACGGACGAACAGTATTATTCAAAAGGCAATATGATGGGTCCGGCTATGGAGATCTATATCTTGTGAATTCGGACGGATCGAACCTGCGCCAACTAACAAATGTTGGCAGAGATAGCGATGCGTCTTTCAGCCCGGACGGCAGCAAGGTCCTTTTTGCCAGAGAAAGTTCGACAACTCTATATGATAAGGGCTTCTGGACTATCAACACTGACGGTAGTGAACTGACACAGATCGCGTCCGATGCTCCGCAACGTAACCCCATTTTTTCCCCTAGCGGAAACAGAATATATTTTGTGCGCTCGATCTGGCTAGATAATATTTACCTTAGTACTGAGATCTTCTCAATGAATCCTAGCGGAACGGGGGTGACCCAATTGACCCAGAATTTGTTGCATCGAGGCAACGAATTTCTAGCTTTCAACCACAATGGCTCAAAGTTGGTATTTGTTAACAGTGACCAGTATGACACGGAGTCGACGCTTGAGATCATGAATCCGGACGGCACCGGACGAACAACTCTTCACGATGCTCCCGGACGGTTGCTCCTTTTTCCGCGATTCAGCCCTGATGGCAATACAATAGTTGTTTCCGGAGGGCCTTACGCTATTAAAGGCGGCTTTAGCGAAAGAGATATACACCTGATAAACATCGACGGTACAAATTTCCGTACACTAGTTGACGAAGAACCGGGGTTTTTTTCGTATAGTCCACTGTTCAGCCTGGATGGAACTAAGATCTTCTTCAACTCAACCAGGGATGTTGAGCCGGGGAGTCAAAGATCTCAGGTGTACAGAATCGCTATTGATGGATCGGGACTTACTAATATAAGTAATTTTCACAGTCCATTAGCAGTTGATCATTTCGAAGGCGTAGTGTTTGCCGACTGGGACGGCGACGGTGTTGGCGACTCGTGTGATAACTGCCGACTTGTCGAAAACCCGGATCAGATCGATACGGACGGCGACGGTTTGGGTGACGCGTGTGACCCGGACGACGATAACGACGGCATACTGGACGAGGATGATAACTGCCCGCTTGTTTACAATCCGGATCAGGCCGATATAGATGGCGACGGCATTGGCGACGCCTGTGACCCTGATAATGACAACGACGGTGTCGAAGATGAATTTGATAATTGTCGCTTGACGTACAACCCCTACCGCGTGGCTTTTGCATCGGGCCGGATCTTGGGCAGAAGCGAGATCTACACGATGAACACGGACGGAACGGGTCTGATAAGATTTGTCAGCGCATCCGTCAGCCAGAACCCCAGTTACGATCGCACCGGCAGCAAGATCGTATTTTCTTCGAACAGGTTAAACAGCCGATACGAAATATATTCGATCAATGCGAGCGGCCTGGGCGGAGCAACTCGGCTGACAAATCGCGTCGGAGGTGCACACACCCCATCGTTCAGCCCGGACGGAACAAAGATCACCTTTAGAGCTTCATGGGACGACGGCACGAACAACATTTATACGATGAATGCCGACGGCACCAACCAACTCAAGATCACCGAGAACGAGAATAGTTTTAGCGGCATTGCCTTTAACCCCGTTTATAACCACAACGGTTCAAGAATAATGTTTGATAGCCAACGTGGCGTGATCGGCGCGGGCTCATGGGATATATACACCGTCGCTCCTGACGGTTCGGACGAGATTCGTCTGACAAATGCAGATGGGCAAGATCATCAGGCAAAGTATAGTCGCGATGGGGGCAAGATAGTCTTCATATCTGACCGCGATGGGCTTGGCCAAAATGGCGAGATCTACATAATGAATGCCAATGGATCGGAACAGACCCGGATAACAAACTCGACCGCGACTGAATCAAATCCTGCGTTTAGCGCCGACGGTCGAAGCATCGTGTTTACGGCTAACTACGGCGGCGATCTCGAGCTTTATCAGATGAATATCGACGGGACAGGCCTTGTTCAGTTGACCGATACGACCGGCACGAATTCACAGCCGTCGATGGCGCCGCAATTGGATTCTGATGGCGATGGTCTCGGCAACGCCTGCGATAATTGCCCGTTCGTCGCAAATCCCGACCAACTCGATTCAGACAAAGACGGCGCCGGTGACGCGTGCGACAATTGTATCGATATCCCAAACCCCGATCAGCTCGACTCCGATAGCGACGGTTTCGGAAACGATTGCGACAATTGCATGTTTGTCGCAAATCCCGACCAGCTCGATACCGACGCGGACGGTGTCGGTGATGCATGCGACAATTGCCCACTTATCGCAAATCCTGATCAGCAGGACTCTGATTTTGATGGCATTGGCGATGCCTGCGACCCTTCGTTCGATATCTACACTTTTGAGGGCGAGGATTCATTCGTCGCTACGAGCGACGCCATCGTCACATTTTCCAACGTCACAAAAGGCGGTATTACCTCGTTTGTAACGATCGACGGTTCGGGCGAAACACTGCCGACAGGGTTTACGCTTTGCCCGGACTGTCCGGCATATGACATTACGACCACCGCCGAATACACTCCGCCGGTCACAGTTTGTTTTGCGGTACCTCCGACAGTGAGCGACCCGATCTATGTCGCGTTACGGCTCTTGCACGGCGAAGACGGTGTTTACGTTGACCGAACAACCCATCGTTTTACTGATAAATTCGGAACCCGATTCGTATGCGGTGTAGTGAATTCGCTCTCACCGTTCCTGCTTGCTTCAACGCTGATCCCGACTTCGGCAGGCGTCTCAGTAAGCGGACGAATTACAACGATATCCGGATCTGCGATACGGGGTGTCTCCGTCACATTAGCTGACCCTGAAGGCAACAAACGCCGGACCGTGACCGGGTCGTTCGGATATTACACCTTCGATAATGTCGAAACCGGCAGGAACTACGTGATCTCCGTCAACGACCGACGCTATCGATTCGCCCAACCGTCACGAATGATCTCGGTGTTCGATGAACTTACGGACGTGGATTTCATCGCGATCGAATAGCTGCGGGCTCACATGGACAGTCATCGCAGATAGGTACAGAGCAGCTCCTATATGATCGTCGTTACGATCTCGCGGATCGAGCGCTGCAGGTCGCGGTCGTCGGTGATGGGCGAGACGATGGCGACTTCAGCGGCGTCGATGGGCGAGATGCCTTTGGCGATCATCTGGGCGGCGTAGATGAGTAGGCGGGTCGAGACGCCTTCTTCGAGGCCGTGACCGCGGAGGTTGCGGACCTTTTGGCCTATTTTTACGAGGTCTGCTGCCATTGCTTCGTCGATGCCGCCTTCTTTCGCGACGATCTTGGTTTCTGCCTCGGGCTCGGGGTAATCGAATTCCATCGCGACAAAACGCTGCCGCGTTGACTGTTTCAGGTCTTTTAGGATGGACTGATAGCCGGGATTGTACGAAACCACGAGCATGAATTCCGGCGGTGCTTCGATAATTGTGCCGCGTTTTTCTATCGGCAGTCGCCGGCGATCGTCGGTCAGCGGATGGATGATAACGACAGTATCTTTTCGTGCCTCTACGACCTCATCGAGATAGCAGATCGCACCGGCACGCACGGCAGCTGTCAGCGGCCCGTCGTGCCAGACGGTGTCGTTGCCCTCAAGCAAAAACCGTCCCACCAGATCCGTTGCTGAAAGATCTTCGTGACATGCGACGGTAATCAGCGGCCGCCCCAAACGGTGCGCCATGTACTCGACAAAAC
Source organism: Acidobacteriota bacterium (assembly GCA_016700075.1). Taxonomy (NCBI): domain Bacteria; kingdom Pseudomonadati; phylum Acidobacteriota; species Acidobacteriota bacterium. Next base: position 1,970,330 of record CP065000.1, read on the forward strand.
GCGTCTTTCCGCAGCCCGTCGGGCCTTTCAGCAATGCAGGCAGTTTCGCCGCGTACGCTGCCTCAAAAAGCTCGACCTCTTTCCCGATCGGCAGATAAAAAGGTTCCGTCGCAACTCTGTATTGCTCGACCGCAGTTTCCATACGAGAAAATTATAGAAAGATATAACCACAGATGCACACAAATAAACACGGATAGAAAAAATATCCGTGTGTATCTGCATTCATCTGTCGATTGTGGTCAGGCTCGGAACTTCGACCAGTCGCCGGTTATGGCGAGAGTGACGCCGGCGAGCTGGACGTTGACGAACATTGTCCTGCCGTCGGGCGAGAAGACCGAGCCGCAGAATTCGCTGCGTGGAAATTCCTTGCTTATATTCTGAGCAAAGTCTGCCACCTTGCCATCCTCTGTAAGAATGCGAAGGTAATTTATCGATTGCTGGCCGGCATAATCGCTGTCCTCGCAGATCATTATACGGCGGCTTTTCGGCATCAGGCAGATGTTGTCCGGCATATGGAGTACTTTCTGGTCCGGCGATTCGAATACAAGCGCCAGAACGCCGGTGTCGCGGCCCGTCGGCTGATACGACCATATTTGGCCGCCTTTTTTATCGCCGCCGCTGGTCGCGGTGAAATAGACAATGCCGCGTGCGTCGATATCGCAGCCTTCCAGCCGTGCAAAGGTACAGCCGCCTTTGTCGAAGCCTTCTTTGTGGACAACGTTCGGCTCAAGGTCGGCCTCTTCGGGATCAGGCTTGTCGATATTTACCCAATATGTCTCAAGCCGTTTGCCGACGCTCTGTCCCGTGCGTGTGTCAAACTGCGGCTTGCCCTTGACCGCGAGCATCTGCAGCTTGCCGCCTTCCGCGAGTTTTCCTTTCTTATTCGGCAAATATCGGTAAAGCCCCGATGTCGCGTAATCTTCTGTTTGATAAACGATACCGGTCTTGCGGTCAACGGCGACCGCTTCATGTTCGAAACGCCCCATCGCTTTTAACGGAACCGGAACGACCTCGCCGTTAGCTGCCGCAGGAACTTCGAAACAATAGCCGTGCGGTTTCGCAAAGCCGCCGCGTTTTTGTCCGCGGGCGGTCGTGCGTATGGCCGCACCGAGCGTGGTTTCCTCGCAGGTGATCCAGCTTCCCCACGGCGTCGGGCCGCCGGCGCAGTTGGTCGATGTTCCCGACAGGCTGACAAAATCGCGAATTACGATATTGGTCTTTGGATCGATCACGAGTGTCGTCGTGCCGCCGCCAGCTCCTTCGTCGTAATGATTCTTTGATCCGATGCCGGCACCTTCACGCGGAATGTGGCCGTTCGTAACTTCGTGATTTCGCACGATCCGGAGTTCGCGGCCGACGCGAAACGCCCACTGGCCGTCGTGCAGCAAAGGCGTCGGACGGCCGTCGGACATCTTTTCTTTCATGCGTCCCAGGACGTTGTATTCAAAGCCTTTCGGCAGCGATAGGATGGTCTCGCCGGTGTTTTTAGATGCTGTCGGTACGAGTTCTCCGTAGCCGAAGGCGCGAAATTTGCTCAGGTCGCCGTCTTGCTCAAACGCCGCCACGCGCCGCATCAACCCGCTTCCGGCGAGCGCCAAACCACCCGAAAACATCGAGAGATCGTACAAAAATCTGCGTCTGTTCATCATGTATTCTTTACGCGCCGTATTCTCATAGATTACCGATTGCGGCAGCAGGTTTCAATATTTCAAAACCGATGTAAGATGGATTTAAGACGGCGGAAATATGTTCACGATCAGACAGGCGGAATCAGATACGGACATCGACGAGGTCAGAAAGATCTTTCGCGAATATGAGAAATGGCTCGGTTTTGACCTTTGTTTTCAGGGATTTGAACAGGAACTTGCCGAGCTTCCGGGTAAATACGCACAGCCCGAAGGCCGTCTTCTTATCGCGGAAACCAACGGTGAAATAGCAGGCGTTGTTGCGATGCGAAACCTCGGCGCCCGTATCTGCGAAATGAAGCGGCTCTATGTTCGCGAGATTTTTCGCGGTCAAAAAATTGGTGAAACGCTGATCTCGCGCATCATCGCGGAGGCAAAATCGGCGGGCTATTCAGCAATGCGGCTCGACACATATCCGCCGAAAATGAAAAATGCCGTGGACCTCTACAGATCGCACGGCTTTGAGGAGATCGAGCGTTATTATGACAATCCAAACTCCGGAACCCTGTTCATGGAACTAAAACTCTTTGATCAATAGGCACCAAATTGGCTGTTGATCGTTTGTCCTACTGAAATATCCCCCGAATGAGGAAAGACCTGCCTGTATGCAAAAGCATTCGCGGCCCAGATAACGGGTATTGCTAGAAATATACCGATGCAAAGTGCGAGCACCCCGATGATGGCGACAATCACCTCAAGTATTGTCAGCAGGATCAGGCCGCCCAGATTGGACATCGCTGCCGAGACGCTGAGTTTCATCGCGTCGAGCGGGCCAAGTTTGTATTCCATGGCAAGCGGCACCGCGAAAAACAGCAATATTTTCCAGATAAAACCAAAAAGCCCAAACGCGAACGCAACTCCGGCCAGAAGCCACAATTGAGTAAGGTCTCGATAAACTGACGCATCTCCCTGAAAGAACGTAGGATCAGCAGTAGGAAAGCCGCCGCCGCGGATCAGATCATTAATATCGACAATGAACTGAACCCCCTGAAATCCGATGTCGGGAATAGAAACCACAAACCCCACGACCATCAGCGGCAGGAAATGCTCGAATCCCTTGAACATCATCCCGAAATCGACAGGCTCGCCGCGCATTGACCGCAGCATCATAAAATAAATGCCGCCCATTATCGGCCCGACCAGCAGGACGTTGACGCAAGGGACGCACACCATTATCAGGATAGCTAAGAGAGAGGTTACAAGATAGATGCCGAGATTCTGCGTTACGAGATTCCAGCCGTTCGCGATACAGTCTCCCGCTTTTATTGCGCCCGAAAGATGTTGCAGCAGCACCATGAAATTAGTATCTCTAAAGAGTTGACCAAGTGAGCGTATAGGCGGGCGGGACGTTGTTCATCACGAGTGGGCTGCGGTGTTCGCTGCCGTACCGTTTCTTCAGCATATCGCGAAGCCGGACGGCAGGCGGCAAAAAGTAACCGTGAGCGTATTGGAAGATGCGGAGTTCGCAGCCTTCATCCATGAACTTCTCGATCTCGACCAGCACGCTCTCGCTAACCTCTTTCGGCAATGAGACGAACGGCAGGCAGCAGACCAGATAACGAACCTTGCCCAGGCCCGATTCCGCGTGGATCTTGTATGCTTCTGCGGCGTTGCCCTGGACGATATGCATGTCGGGAAAGGTCTTGTTTAGTTCTTTGACCAAATTCGCATCAAGTTCCAGGCCCAGATAAGAATCCTTGCTCGGTATCATATCCCGCAGGAATTTAGTGATCGCACCAGTACCTACACCTAATTCCAAAACGATGTGATGATCGTCAGGGACGATTCCCGCGAGCATCTGAGCTGCGAGATCCGGCGAGCTCGGCATTATGGCGCCGACCTTTAGCGGGTTTTTAAGAAAGGCTTGGAGGAATTTCACTTTTTCCTTCATTGGACACGTCAGGCCTTTTCGGCTATCTCCGATGCGGGTGTTTCTTTATTTGGTGTTTCCAGCCCCGTAATTTTATAATCACACTCCTCGTTTTGGCAATAGCGGATGGTACCTTCTTTTTTGGTCGTCTTTTCCAAAAGGAACGGCGCGCTGCATTGCGGGCACGATTCCGCGACCGGCTTATCCCAAAATACGGCGTCGCATTTCGGATAGTTCCCGCAGCCGTAGAAAACTTTGCCGCGGCGCGATTTCTTTACGACTATCTCGCCGCCGTCCTTTTGACACTTGACGCCTACGGTCTCGCGTTTGATGTAGTCGCACTTCGGATAATTCGAACACGAAATGAACTCACCGAATCTTCCGAAACGCCGCACCAGATTCGCACCATCGACCGGACATTGTTCGTTCAGCGGCTCGGGCGGCGGAGCGGGTTTTTGATCACCTTTCGCCAGTTTGCGAATGTTCTTGCACTCCGGATATCCGGTACAACCGTAAAAAGACCCGAACCGGCCTTTTTTCAGCACCATTTCCTTTCCGCAGAGCTCACAAGGCTCGACCTTGCTTTCTTCGGATCCCTCAGAAGCCTCGCTGCCATTTTCGTCCACGGAGCGCTTCGCCGCGACCTCGCGCGTATTCTTACATTCCGGATAGGTCGCACATGCCAGGAATTGCCCGAATCTTCCGAACTTTATGACCATGCCTGCACCGCATTTCTCGCAAATCTCGTCGGTAGGTATGGCGGTCTTCTTGATGTTCTTTATTGACTCGGCAGCGTTTTCAAGATCCTTGGCAAACTTTTCGTAAAATTCCGCGAGAGCGTCCCGCCAATCCAGCTTGCCTTCCTCGATCTCGTCCAACTCTTCTTCCATACGCGCCGTGTAGGCCGTATTGAAGATATCGTCAAAACTTGCGATCAAAAGGTCGTTGACGGTGGTGCCGAGCGGCGTCGGATGAAATTTGGCTTCGACCTTCTCGACGTATTCACGATCTTGAATGGTCGTCATGATCGCCGCATACGTCGATGGGCGGCCGATGCCTTTTTCTTCCAGAGCCTTTACCAGCGTCGCTTCCGTATAACGCGGCGGCGGTTCGGTGAAGTGCTGATTCGGCGTGATGCTGTTCAGGCGAAGTGTTTCGCCCTCTTTCACAAGCGGCAGATCGCGGCCCTCGTCGTCATCTTCGTCCGCCGGTTTTTCGTCGCGGCCTTCCTGATAGACGCGCAGGAAGCCGTCAAATTTCAGCACAGATCCCGATGCTCTGAACATAAATCGTCCGGCCTCGATCTCGATAGTGGTCTGATCGAAAACGGCGGGGGACATTTGCGATGCGACGAAACGCTGCCAGATCAGCCGGTAGAGCTTCAATTCGTCAGGCCCGAGTATGTCCGACAGGCTCTCGGGAGTCCGCGTAACATCCGTCGGCCTGATAGCCTCGTGTGCGTCCTGAGCGTCCTTTTTGGACCGGTAAATATTCGGCTTGGCCGGAAGATAGCTTTCGCCGTAATTGTTCTCAACGAAACCGCGGACATCGATCAGGGCCGCGTCGGAAACCCGCGTCGAATCCGTTCGCATATAGGTGATCAGTCCTACCGCCCCTTCAGTTCCCAGTTCGATACCCTCATAGAGCCTCTGAGCAACGGTCATTGTCCGTTTCACGGAAAACCCGAGTTTCCGAGCGGCGTCCTGCTGAAGTTTCGACGTAATGAAAGGCGGCGTCGGATTGCGCTTGCGTTCCTTTGTGGTCAGCGAAGAAACGATAAATTGTTCCTTTTCTGCCTCTGTTACGATCGCGTCGGCGTCCGCCTGCGTCTTTATATGTATCTCGTTGTCTTTAACAGCTTCATCGAACTTGCCGCCTTTGACCGTGAGATCACCGACACGGGCCAGTTTAGCGTCAAAATTCGGCGGTAACACAGCCGTTAGATTCGCGACAATTGACCAATATTCTGTCTTTTTGAATGCTTCTATCTCGCGTTCACGTTCTACCACCAGTCTGACGGCAACCGTCTGCACGCGTCCCGCAGAAAGCCTGCCTCCGATGGTCTTCCACAGGATCGGCGAAACCTTGTAGCCAACCAACCGGTCAAGTATCCTACGTGCCTGCTGAGCAAAAACAAGATTCTTATCGACCTGTTTAGGTTCCTTAAAGGCATCATTTATCGCGTTCTTGGTGATCTCGTTGAACATCACGCGAAATACCTTTTGGGTGCCTTTTTTCGGTACGATCTCTTCGGCCAAATGCTGACAGATCGCCTCGCCTTCGCGGTCGGGGTCGGCAGCAAGGTATATGGATTCGCTCTCTTTTGCGGCTTTCTTAAGGTCCGAGACGATCTTTTTATTATTGCGTTTTCGAGTATCCGGAATGACCTCGTAGTGCGGTTCGAATTTATTATCGATATCCACACCGAGGTCCTTCATCGGAAGGTCCTTGATATGCCCGATCGATGCCATTACTTTGTAATCGGCACCGAGATACTTATTTATGGTCTTTGCCTTGGCAGGCGACTCAACTATAACCAGGTTTTTACCCATCTTGATAAACGGTCAGCGTGCCGAGGCGGCGCATTGACGAATCTGACTTCTAGCACCTCGAGAGAGCCTCTGTCAATCTCAACGTGTTTTATGTGATGCGAAATTTCACCTGCCGAGCGGGAAAAGATCAGATCCGGCGAGCGTAATTTTTTCCGGGCAGCACGCGTATGAGATCCTTGATATCCAAACTCACCAACGCACTGTTCAGGTCACCGAAACCCATTCCGGTTTTTGCCAAGAGCTGGTCGATATGCGTTTCGTCATCGGCGGTCAGCGTATTCCAAACCTTCAACTCTTTCTCTGATAAACCTGCGGGTGCAAGCTGCGGCTGATCTTCTGCCGCTTCATTCTTTTTGTCAGTTGGCGGCGGCAATATGCCCGCAGCGATATCAGGCGGCATCTCAGCGACGACGTCCTGCCACTGCTGCACAAGTTTCGCACCGCTCTTAATAAGGTAATTCGTCCCGTACGAATTGCCGGATGTTATGTTGCCCGGCACGGCCATCACTTCGCGGCCCTGTTCCGCAGCGAGCCTTGCGGTTATCAACGAACCGCTGCGTTCCG